>CAKROE010000007.1 GCA_934371915.1 uncultured Blautia sp.
TACCACGATATATTCCGGTATTACTACCCTGCTTAAAACAATTTCTCCACTCTCATCAATAGGTTTGATTTCTGCCTCTTCAATCTTAGGTGGATATTCTGCAAACAATGTATGGGGGCCGATCACCAGACGCTCAAATGATGTTTCCGCACGAAATGCCATTTTTACCGACTGTTGTGCCTGCACTCCCGGAAGCACCTGCGTACCGGCAATCTCCGTATTTTCGAATCCTTCCGCTTCTACCTGTACGGTATATTCCGCGTATGGTTGTTCTTCCACCGGCTCCATACTGTACTCAAGCGGAGGTGTTTTTAACTCCAGTATCGGTGTCTGTCCTGATGAATCCGTCCGTACTTCCTCCACCGTCTGTCCGCTCTCTCCCGTGTAAGATATTCGCACCAGCGCATTTTCCACCGGACGCGTCCCGTCTTCTGTAAAAACGCTCACTTTCAGCGTTCCATCATCCACCTGATCTTGCTGCGCCCGAACATTTCTATAAAAATCCATTTATTTCTCCTGACAAAGGTCTCTCAGGATAGTTTATGCAATACCATTGGAAAACTTTCTTAAAATAGTTTTCAACTTTCTTACCGGCCAGGTTATCGCGCGTCCAATCTTCCATGAAGTAGATTCTTTCATCTCTTTAATCTTTTTATTCGCTTTTTTAAGATCTTTATTGGTTTCTTTTATTTTTTTCTGGAGGTCTTTTTTTATTTTTTCATTTCTCTCCTGCTCTTGTTTCCTGTTTGCTTCCAACTTTGTAAGCTGCTGTTCTAAGTTCAGTATCCTGATTTCCTGTTTCTGACGTACTTCCTTATTTTCTCTGTTCACACGCTCCAGAAGCTTGCCTTTGGCATCCATTCTATCTTCTGCTTCTATTTCTCTGCGAATAAGTGCATCGAAATAAAATTTCTGTTCTTCTGTCAAGCGCTCTTCTAAACTCTTTTTTTCCTCCTCATCCAGCAGACGATAGGTTCTTTTTATATCCCTCCGTGCAATATCCAGCGGAAAACCCATATCCATATTCGGTGCTTTCACATCCCTATAATCTGCAATAAGATAAAGATCCTGAACAAAATTCACAAGATAACCTTCTACATTTTTATGTGTTACTTTCTGTGTCATGATTGAATTTTCACGAATTCTTCTCTCAAACAAAACATCTTTAACCGCGGTTGTTCTGTCTGTCAGATACATACACATAAATGTTACATAATTATCTTCATGGAGCTGTCCTTCTGTATAGTAAACATTATTATCCTGCAAAAACTTTCGTCTGTAAATTCTGGTTGACTGTTGAACTGCCCATTCTCCATTTCTCTGCAATTCAGCCATCAGTTCTGTTCCCTTCATTATACGAGGATACTCATGCTCTATTCGATAACTTTTTTCATAATATGAATATTTCTTATAAAACTCTTCTGTTTCAAAAAAACTTTTGCCAGCTCCTATCAATATGTCTAACTGATTTTCCTGCATTTTCTCGCAGCACTTTTCCAGAATTGCAACATTTTTTACTTTATCGTCACTATCCAGAAAATAGATAAATTTTCCCTTCGCAATATGCAGACCCTGATTTCTTGCCACTGAAACACCTTTGTTTTCCTGATTTATAACAATAACCCGGGCATCTTTTTGTTTCCACTGCTCAAGTATATCTAAAGTACCATCCGTCGACCCGTCATTCACACAGATCACTTCTATATCGGCATCTCGATCATTGCATACAGATTCCAGACATTCCTCAATATATTTTTCCACATTATAGCAAGGTATAATAATACTTAATTTCTTATCCAACTTTATCTCCTGCCTTTCTCTCAATATTCTATCATTCGTTTTCTTATTTCAAAAAAGAGTGTGAAACTATTCCACAATATTCACACTCTCTTTTAACCAACTTATCCAATTTTAAAATATTTTCAAAATATCATTATACATAACAACCACCATCAGCGCCATCAGAAGCATCAGCCCTGCAAAGTGAATCCTGCCCTCAATTTCACGGTTGACTGGTTTTCTTCGGATTGCTTCAATAATCAGAAATACCAGACGGCCGCCGTCAAGTGCCGGAAGCGGAAGCAGATTCATCACACCAAGGTTTGCCGAAAGAAGCACTGCCATATTCAGCATATTCATCCAGAGCATCAGTGCTCCTTCACTCTTGCTCTGCTCATATGTCGTTCCGATAGCATCCACCACACCTACCGGACCGCTTAAGTTCTGGAATCCAAGCTGCCCTGTCACAAGCTCTTTCAGGCTGAGGAGCGTCGTTCTGACCATGTATTTGATCTCCAGTGCGCCGTATTTCAGTACCTGCAATCCTGTGATCTTTGTATAACCTAAATTATAGGAAAATCCAAGCTGAGGCGTCCGGTACTCTCTCGGAGTAATGGTAGCTGTGTAATCCAGCCCGTCGCGATCATAAGTGATTTCTACCGGCTCATTAGACAACGGATGCTCTTCCAGATATGCATCATATGCTTCTCCGTCTGCAATCTCCGTCCCGTTGATCGCTGTAATCGTATCTCCGGCCTGTAGCCCTGCCTCCTGAAGCGGCATACTATCAATCAGAGACTCTACAGTCATGGACGATGCATCCGAACGATTAAAGCCAAGAAGATACCGTACTGAAACATCCGGTGTATAGGTGATCGTCCTGGTCTCTCCGTCACGTTTCACTTTCATTGTAACTGTATCACCTTCTTTGAGGTCATTCAGATACATATAAACATACAGATCTTTTGCCAGATCTACATGATAACCATCGTATTCAGTAATTACATCACCTTTTTCAAGGCCTGCCTCTGCTACCGGTGATCCGCTCTCTACTTCAACGACCTCTGCCGGATCATAACCAACAAAACCTACAATGATCACTGCCAGCACAAATGCCAGAATAAAATTAAACACCGGGCCTGCCGCAACAACAGAGATTCTTCCCCCTACCGACGCTGCATTAAAAGAACCCGGGAGATTTTCCTCATTTGTGTCCTCACCGACCATTGCACAGGAGCCACCAATCGGAAGTAATTTCAGAGAATAACGAGTTTCCCCCTTCTGGAAACTGAAGAGTCTCGGTCCCATTCCCAGAGAAAACTCTGTAACCCCGATGCCATTTAATTTTGCAAACAAAAAATGTCCAAATTCATGAAAAAGAATGATTGCGCTGAAAATGATTACAGCAATCAGTATCTTCAAATTACCACCTGCTTTCGATCCATTGATAAGTTTCACTCTCTACTGAAAGAATTTCTTCAAGATTCGGATTCTCAATTACTTTATGTCGTTCCATCGACTGTGCGATAATATCATAAATATCAAGAAAGCCAATCTCCTGATGAAGAAATTTGCTTACTGCCAGTTCGTTTGCCGCATTAAAGACCGTTGGCATCGAACCGCCTGCTCTCGATGCCTGCATTGCCATCGGAAGTCCCAGAAATGTCTCCATATCCGGTTCTTCAAATGTAATTTGCCTAAGTGCCGCAAAATCCAGACGGTCTCCTCCAAGGTATCTTCTGTGCGGATAATATAACGCATATTGTATTGGCAGACGCATATCCGGAGTTCCAAGCTGTGCAATAATTCCTCCATCCTTAAATTCTACCATGGAGTGAATCACACTCTGTGGCTGGACAACTACCTGAATATGATCCAGATCCACATCAAACAGCCACCTTGCTTCCATAACTTCCAGACCTTTATTGACCAGTGTCGCAGAATCTACGGTAATCTTCTGTCCCATCACCCAGTTTGGATGTTTCAGAGTATCAGCAAGCGTAACTGTTTCCAGATCTTTACGCTTTCTTCCACGGAAAGGTCCTCCCGATGCAGTAATCAACAGTTTATGTATCTCCGAACAATGTTCTCCATTCAACGACTGAAAAATCGCACTGTGTTCGCTGTCCACGGGCAGAATCTGCACACCATATTCTTTTGCCATAGGCATAATCAGATGACCTGCTGTCACAAGTGTCTCTTTATTTGCAAGCGCGATGTCCTTACCTGCACGGATAGCTTCAATCGTCGGACGAATTCCAAGCATACCCACAATTGCTGTAACAAGAATTTCTGTTTCCGGCATGGCAGCCAGTTCCAAAAGCCCGTCCATTCCGGAAACAACTTTCGTATCTGTATCTTTAATCTTATCTGCAAGATCTTTCGCTGCGTTTTCATCCCATACAGCAACAAGACGTGGCGAAAACTCCCGAACCTGTTCTTCCAGTTTCCGGATGTTTCTTCCGGCACTGATGCCCAGCACTTCGATATCTCCATTGGCCCGGACTACATCCAGCGTCTGTGTTCCGATCGAACCCGTAGATCCTAAAATTGCAATTTTTTTCATGCTTTTCTCCTTTTGCAACATCAGATACCAAGAATTATTTTGGCAAGATAGTAAATAACCGGTGCAGTAAAGATCACACTGTCAAAGCGATCCAGAATGCCGCCATGTCCCGGTATCAGTTTACCATAGTCTTTGATTCCCTGGTTTCTCTTGATTGCGGACGCTGCAAGATCCCCAACCATGGAAATCAATGCACCGATGCCGCAAATCACTGCATATTCCACCATCGGTCCCTGTATCGCAGCAGCATAGATTACTCCCAGAAGTGCAGCTCCGACAACTCCACCGATGCCGCCTTCTACAGATTTCTTCGGACTGAGTACCGGTGCCATCTTATGCTTCCCAATGAGCATTCCCACACAATACGCACATGTATCGCATCCCCATGAGCAAAGGAAAATCAGCCAGACAATAAATTTACCATCTGGAAGATTCCTTGTCAGAAGAATAAAAGACAACATTACTGCCACATAAACCACACCGAAAAACGCAGACATTATCTGATGTGCATTATATTTCGGATATGTAAACACATAAACAAACATAAGCAAAATCAGAGAAACCAGAACAGTCATTAAACCATAGCTTTCAAATCCCAAAAGCAGACTGACATAATAAAGGATTGCTCCCAGATATCCAATAATTTCCAATAATCCGGTACCTTCCCCATGTACCCCCATTGCCTTATAAAGTTCCTGCATTCCGATCAGCGAAATACATAACAATGTGAAAAAGAGCACATAACCACCACTTATGATCGTAAGCAACGCTGCAATCACAAGTAAAATTCCACTTATGAGTCGTGTTTTAAACATAATTATTCCCCCTTCACGCCTCCAAAGCGACGATCTCTGCTATTATATTTTTCGATTGCTTTAATCAGATCTTCTTTATGAAAATCCGGCCACGGCACATCTGTAAAGTAGAACTCCGTATATGCAAGCTGCCACATCAGGAAATTAGACAGTCTCTGCTCCCCACTTGTACGAATCAGAAGATCAGGATCCGGAACTCCGGCTGTATCCAGATAATTTTCAAAGAGAGATTCATCAATCTCTGCAGGAGTACACTTGCCATCAGCAACATCCTGCGCCAGTTTGCGAACTCCACGAACGATTTCATCCCTGCTGCCATAGTTTAATGCAATCTGAAAGTACAGTTCGTCATAATCTTTTGAGAACTCTTCCAACTCGCGGATTTTGTCCTGAATATCCGGTGCAAATGCAGAAGGATCCCCAATAATCTTTACACGCATATGGTTTTTCTCTGCACTCTTCATACATTTCTTAAGATAGCTGCGGAACAGTTTCATCAGTCCCTCAACTTCTTCTCTGGAACGTTTCCAGTTCTCTGTGGAAAAAGCATAAACCGTCAGATACTTTACTCCAAGATCTTTGATGTCATCACAGATATTTTCAAGGTTGGCACAGCCTTTAATATGTCCATATCCTCTCGGCATCCCCTTGGCTTTTGCCCATCTGCCATTGCCATCAAGAATAATCGCAATATGATTCGGTACTTTCATATGTTCTCCTTTTATTTCGAAAAGATTCCTGTATTTCAACAGAAAGAGAGCCTTAATGCGGCTCTCCCTCCTCTTTCTGTCTGTGTCATTATACAGTCAGAATTTCTTTCGCTTTTGTATCTACTGCTGCATCAATTTTTTTGATAAACTTGTCTGTAAGCTTCTGTACAGAATCTTCCAGATCTTTGATTTCATCTTCAGAAACATCCTGCTTAGCCAGCTTCTTGAATGCATCGTTTGCATCACGACGGATATTTCTCACTGCGACCTTAGCTGCCTCACCTTTTTTCTTAACGTCTTTTACAAGTTCTTTACGACGTTCTTCTGTAAGCTCAGGCAGAACCAGGCGGATAAGCTTTCCATCGTTACTCGGATTCAGACCAAGGTCTGATGTAAGAATTGCTTTTTCAATGCTTTTGATCAGGCTGGATTCCCATGGCTGAATCTGAATCATACGAGCCTCCGGAACAGTAATATTAGCTACCTGCTGAAGCGGTGTCGGGCTTCCATAATAATCTACTGTAATTTTGTCAAGAATATGCGGATTTGCACGGCCGGCACGAATCGTTGTAAGCTCCTCCTCAAAACCACTTAATGTCTTTGTCATTTTCTGCTCATATTTCTGAACTCTTTCATCCATTTGTCAAACTCTCCCTCTTCTGATTTTTATTACCTTCTCTTATATAAATATAAAACTTATACAGTTACTTTTGTACCTGTAAATTTGCCATGTACAGCATTTACAATGCTGTCTTTTTCTTCAAGTCCAAATACCAACATCGGCATCTTCTGTTCCAGACACATAATAGATGCTGTCAGATCCATTGCAGCCAGTTTCTTATCTACAACTTCTTCGATAGAGATTTCATCATACTTCACTGCATTTGGATTCAGTTTCGGATCGCTGTCGTAAATTCCATCTACTGCTTTTGCAAGGAGAATTGCTTCAGCCTCAATTTCAACCGCACGAAGCACAGTTGCTGTATCTGTAGAAAAATACGGGTGTCCTGTACCGCCTGCAAAAAAGAGAATCTTGCCTTCTGCAAAAGCTTCTTCTACAGCATCTTTAGAATAAAGGCTGGTAAATGCGCCACATATAAACGGAGTAAAGATTTCTGTCTTAAGTCCCAGATATCTGCAGATATCAGAAACATAAATACAGTTCATAACCGTAGCAAGCATTCCAATCTGATCTGCTTTGTTGCGGTTGATCGTCTCGCTGGTGCGACCTCTCCAGAAGTTACCGCCGCCGATTACAATACCTACCTGCGTACCTTCCTCTGCAATCGTGCGGATCTGCTTTGCAACAGCAATGACTGTTTCCTCATCAAATCCTCTTTTGGCAGCTCCGGCAAGAGCTTCTCCACTTAATTTGAGTAAAATTCTTTTCATAAATTTATCCTTTCTGTAAACAGATTCAGATCAAAGTTCTCGAACCTTTACCATACACCTGTTACAATTTCATTTCCATTTTCATCTACAGATGTAGATACTGTAAAGTCTGAGTAATAGTAATATCCTGTCGTTCCTGCAGTATCATCGTCATCATACTCCGAAGACTGTGATGCGCCAACTGCACTTTCCAAATCATCAATGGACATTCCGATATAACTCTCTGCCTTCTGAATCGTAGAATTCGTCGGATCGGTATTATTGTCATCCGAATCAGAATTATTATCTGCGGATGGTGTACTTGTCGGATTTGCATTATTGCTGTCGGAATTTGAAGAATTACTTGAGTTGGAATCATCTGATGAATCCGTCGGGGTCGGTGTTGCAGAAGAATCACTGTCTGAATCATCTGTTGACAGACCAAGTCGTTTCTTGACATCATTTAATGTAGAAACTTCTTTCGTGCTGCTCGCTGTCAGATAAGTCGCGTAAGGGATCGAATCATCTCCGCTTCCATCCATACGAAGCGTGATCTGCTTCATCGTTGTCAATGGCAGTTTACGGAAAAAGCACTCATTTTTTTCTTCATCAGAATACGTAATACGGATATCGTATGTTACAGAAGAACTTCCCTTCTCATAGTAGTAAACCGCATTTTCACCATTTTTAAGAGTAAACATACCATTTACCAGGTCATCGCCCCATTCATCATCTTCTGAATCATCTGAAGGAGTTTCACGGACATAAATAGCTGCCACTTCTGACCCGGTCTTATTTACAATCGTGACCTTCGATGCAGTGGAAGTCTTCTCTCCCATCACATTCTTCTCAACAGTTTCTTCCATATTTATCAGCTCCGGTGTAGGGGTAGCTGTCACTGCTGTCTCCTGCGTCGGTGTCGGAGTTGCCTGCACTACGGAGTCTCCTGAATTCTTCTTTCCGCAACCGGAAATCACAACCGCAAGAGCCATCAATCCGGCAACTGCAAGATATTTTTTCTTAAACATATATATTTCCTCCTATTCTGAATATGGAATAGTTATATAACATCATCTTTTAATACAATTATACAGAGTATCCGAATCTTGTCAACTGAATGTGCAGCAATTCACACATTTTTTAGAGTTATAGATTCTTTACTTTAAACTCTCTCTCCGCCTCTCTGCGCTGATCTTTCTTCGCAATGTCCTGGCGTTTATCGTAGAGCTTTTTGCCTCGTGCCACACCTATCTCAAGCTTGACAAGACTGTTTTTGAAATAGACTTTCAGCGGTACAAGTGTCAGACCTTTTTCCTGAAGACTGCCTTCAATCTTGTTAATTTCATGTCTGTGAAGAAGCAGTTTTCTTACACGCATCGGGTCTTTATTAAAGATGTTGCCTTTCTCATACGGGCTGATATGCATACCGTATATATATACCTCACCCTTTTCTACTCGGATAAAGGATTCTTTGATGCTGCATTTCCCTGCACGAAGTGATTTTACTTCCGTACCTGCAAGTGCGATTCCTGCCTCATAAGTATCTTCAATAAAATAATCATGAAATGCTTTTTTGTTGTTGGCGATCAGCTTCATTCCTGCTTTTTTTGCCACGAGCCACACCTCCCTCGTTCAATCATTCAATAATTGTAAAATCTACCGTCCTGCTGAGCGCGTCTGCATCAGCCACACGCACTCGCACTTTTTGTCCCAGATGATATATTTTCTTTGTGAGTTCTCCGCTCAGTTCATAATTTTCTTCATCAAATGTATAGTAATCGTCAGACAATGTACTGATATGTACAAGTCCTTCGACCGTATTGTGCAGTTCCACGTAAAGTCCGTATGCAGTCACTCCGGAGATAATTCCATCAAACTCTTCCCCCAGATGATATGACATATATTCTGCTTTCTTAAGACGGTCGGACTCGCGCTCTGCTTCCTGTGCCCTGCGCTCACATATACTGGACTGTTCCGCAACACTTTCCAGAATTTCCCGGTAGTGTTCTGTCTTGCCTTCCCGCTGTAACCGTCCTCTTATATTATCACGAATGATACGATGAATCTGTAAATCCGGATATCTGCGAATCGGAGACGTGAAATGGCAGTAATATTTTGCTGCCAGTCCAAAATGTCCGCTGCACTCTGTCGTATATTTCGCCTGCTTCATTGTGCGAAGCATCAGACGGCTGAGCATTGCTTCATTTGGAAGTCCCTGTATCTTCTCCAGTATTTCCTGAATCTCTTTCGGAGAAATTTCCTCTCCTGATTTTTGCACCTGAATTCCCTGATGACGCAGTAGTGTCAGAAGAGACTCCACTCTTTCAGGATCCGGATTTTCATGTGTACGATATACAAACGGATATTCGCCCTTACAATACTCTTTTGCGACAGTCTCATTTGCCATCAGCATAAAATCTTCTATAATATCTGTCGCAACGTTATGTTCATAAGGCTGAACATCGATTGCCCTTCCGGCACCGTTTAATATGATCTTGCTCTCCGGGAAATCAAAATCAATCGAACCACGATTATGTCTCTTACTTCTCAGAAGAGCAGAAAGTTCTTTCATCAGGAAAAACATCGGTACAAATTCCTGGTATTCCCGACTGGTTTCTGTATCTCCGTCTTCAAGAATCGTTCTCACCTGATTGTAACTCATACGGCGGTCTACACGAATGATCGTTTCGGCAATCTGATGATTTATGACACAGCCGGACTCATCAATATCCATCAGGCAACTGAGTGTCAGACGGTCTTCTCCCTGATTCAGCGAACAAATGCCATTTGAAAGTCGCTCCGGCAGCATCGGTACCACCCGATCTGCAAGGTAAACACTTGTTCCACGTTTCAGTGCTTCTTTATCCAGCGCACTTCCTCCCTGTACATAATTACTGACATCTGCAATATGAACTCCCAGATGATAGATTCCGTTCTCTTTTGTCAGAGACACCGCATCATCCAGATCCTTTGCATCTTCACCGTCAATTGTCACCGTACGAAGTTCCGTAAGATCCAGGCGGCCATCCCGGTCGGCTTCCTGCACATGATCAGGCACACGCATTGCCTGATTGATTACCTTTATCGGAAATTCAGATGGAATCTTATAGCTTTTGACAATGGCAAGAATATCTGTTCCCGGTGCATTGATGCTTCCGAGATTTTCTGTAATACGACCTTCCGGCTTATGCGAAGCATCCCCGTAATCTATAATCTCGGCAACTACCTTGTCGCCGTCGCGAACCCCCTTGCTGTTCCTGGCTGAAATATACACATCTTTCGAAAATTTCTGATTATCACAGAGAATAAAACCATAATCACGTTCTCGCTGGAATGTCCCGACTATTTCCTGATTGGCACGTTCCAGAATGCGAATAACCGTTCCTTCCTGCCTTTTGCCTTTCTTTGGCTCTTTCCCGAGCAGCACCTGCACCTGATCCTGATGCATCGCTGTCCCGGTCGCACTTGCAGGAATAAAGATATCCTCTTCTTCGCCCTCAACTTCTACAAAACCAAATCCCTTCTGGTTTCCGATAAAAGTTCCCACACGGATCAGCCCCTGCTTTTCCCATTCGCGAATTTCTCTTTTTTTCGGTGTTACAGTCTTTGCTTTTGCGGCCTTTGTCTTTATAAATTTCTTTTTTCCGGAAAACTTTTTCTTCTTTTCCTGAACTTTCTTTCTGCTCACTTAAACTCCTTTGTTTTGAGAAAAAAAAGCACTCTTGTGACCATACAAGAGTGTTTTCTTCTGACAATTCTTAAAAATTCATATTCAAAACTGCTGCCAGTACAAAAAATAACACTGCCATAATCGTGGTAGCTCGAACAAGACCACCCTCCATAGAACGACCTTTATTCTTTCCCCAATAGGAATCTGCCGCACCGGAAATCGCGCCGCCAAGTCCCTGCTGCTTACCTTCCTGCATAAGAACAACAACAGTAAGAGCAATACAATCTATGGCAAAAATTACAGTAAGAATAGTTCTCAAAATCTGCATTTCAGTTACACCTCCTAATCAACTAGAAGATATTGTAACATAACAACATTCTGATTTCAACTATTTTAATTAATTCTCCTCCATAAATGGATTTTCGTAAACTGCTGTATTTTCCAGCGTATCGCAGATTCGAAGCAGCTGATTATATTTCGAAGTACGGTCAGAGCGGCATGGTGCACCTGTTTTGATCTGTCCGGCACCGACTGCAACCGCCAGATCTGCAATAAATGCATCTTCTGTTTCACCGGAACGATGTGACACAACTGCCCGATATCCTGCTTTTTGTGCCATCTCAACTGCATCCATTGCTTCACTTAAAGTCCCGATCTGATTCACCTTGATCAAAATGGCATTCGCTGTCTGAAGTCGGATTCCGCATTTCAATCTCTTGATATTTGTCACAAACAGATCATCTCCGACAAGCTGTACGCGCCCGCCGAGTGTTTCTGTCATCTGTTTCCATCCCTCCCAGTCATCTTCCTGCAGACCGTCCTCGATAGAAATAATCGGAAATTCATCCAGAAGTTTCTCATAATAAGCTACCATCTCTTTTGTATCACGGAGAACCTCTTTACCTTTCTGTCTGCTTTCCCCCGGGAAATAATAACATCCTTTTTCCTCATCATACAATTCACTTGCTGCTGCATCAATCGCAATCTTCACTTCTTCTCCCGGTTTGTATCCGGCTTTCTGTATTGCCTCTGTCATAAGCTCCAATACGGCATGTGCATCCTCCAGATCCGGTGCAAAACCACCCTCATCTCCGACTGCGGTAGAAAGATTTCGTTCTTTCAGGAGAATCCGAAGGAACTGATAAATTTCCACGCACATCCGTATTCCCTCACGAAAATTCGGTGCCCCCACCGGCATGATCATAAACTCCTGAAGATCCACTGTATTATCTGCATGCCTTCCCCCATTCAGAATATTCATCATGGGAACCGGAAGCCTGCATGCATGGCAGCCTCCAAGATACTGGTAAAGCGGAATACGAAGCGCCATCGCCGCCGCCCTTGCCACCGCCATGGAAACCCCAAGCGTAGCATTGGCTCCGACACTGCTTTTGTTGTCTGTACCATCTACATGAATCAAAATTTCATCAATTCTTTTCTGATCCAGCGCATTTTCCCCTACAATTGCCTCTGCCAGTTTGGTATTGACATTTTTCACTGCATTTTCGACACTTAAGCCTGTATAATATCCTTTTTTACCGTCACGCAGCTCTACAGCTTCAAATTTTCCTGTAGATGCACCGGACGGTACACTGGCAATTGCTGTATACCCTTCCGTTCCTATAATTCCTTCTCCCACTGTAGCTTCCACTTCCACGGTCGGATTTCCTCTGGAGTCCAGAACCTGTCTTGCAAAAATTCTTCGTACCGGAAGATATCGAAACATGTTTTTACCTCCTTAAAACTTTAAGATTGATATTGCTTAGTTTCTCCGCCCGGTCTGTTTCTATACAGTCTCTGACAGCTCTATTTTTTTATTTTCTGCATATAATTTGAAAAAGAATTTTTTGTGAGGTATCATGAAATCCCTTCAACGTTACCTTTTTATACCAAAACTTTTCTTTCTTTTCAGCGGCATGTTTATCCTTGGCGCACAGCTCGGAAAACTGCATGCTGCTCTCTGCAATACCACGCCCGTCTCTGTCAGTCCGGAATCTTCCGGCTGGGGACTCAGTTTCCAGACTGAAGGCGAGCGTCCTGTCGGAAATGCTTCCATTGAAGAGCTGCGTCCATACAATGCTTATTATGCAGACGATACCAATGAGAAAAAAATTTATCTCACATTTGACTGCGGATACGAAAACGGAAATACACCACTTATACTCGATGCCCTGAAAAAGCATCAGGCACCTGCTGTCTTTTTTGTCGTCGGGAATTTTATTTCAGATAATCCGGATCTTATCCGACGCATCGTTTCAGAGGGACATATTGTTGGAAACCATACTATGACACATCCCGATATGTCCGGAATTTCTTCCCTCGACGCCTTTCGAAAACAGCTAAATGGTGTAGAAAAGTTATACGAATCTGTCACCGGTGAAAAAATGACAAAATTTTACCGGCCACCGCAGGGAGTCTACAGTACTTCTAATCTTAAGATGGCAAAAGACCTCGGATATTCTACTTTTTTCTGGAGTCTTGCCTATGTAGACTGGATACAAAATCAGCAGCCTTCCAAAGACGAAGCCTTTCAAAAGCTGCTGAGCCGTATCCATCCCGGTGCCATCGTACTTCTTCATAATACTTCGGCTACCAACGGACAGATTCTCGATGAACTACTCACAAAATGGGAAGATATGGACTATCAGTTTCATTCGCTGAAAGAACTCTCCGAAACCTGATTCAGATAAAAATCTTCCATTTTGTTGATCCGTTCCTCATAATTTTCTTTTGTGATCAGACCGGTTCCCCCGTAGATCCAGTCAATGATCTTCTCACTGATTTCTGCATTGTAATGCTTGTCATCCTTATAGTTATCAAGGTCTTGTGTCAGGTCAAACATATCTGCAAAAGAATATAACTTCACATTATCATACGCAAGAAGCATCTCCGCCTGCAGTTTTTCTGCCTCAAAGTAACGCAGAAGATTTCCGGAGCACTGTCTGGCATACCACCAGACAACACTGTAAGGCGGAGTATAAAAATAAAAAGTCGTATCAGGATGCGCCTTCACCATTTCCAGAACATTTTTTTCAACGTTTTCACGTACATTCTGTGCATCTTTCTCTGAAAATTCTTTTTGAACTGCGGCTTTCTTTTTTGGTGTCTTATAATTACGAAGCACTGCCTCCCGGCCGGACGGATATAAAGTTCCCCATTCGCTGTATTCATCCATATCTATTGTTTTCCGTCCCTGCAGATTATATTTAATAACTTCCAGTGTGTCATCCAGTAAAACATCTTTATTAAAAATATACTGCACATCATTGAATGGATTGTCATCATACAAATATGTCGGAACATTGTCGTAATTATAATCCGTCTTATTTTTCAGTATCATATTGTAATCCAGACAACGAAAAATATATTTTATATCAGGATTCACATCAAAAATTTTGCGTACTTCCTGATCAATTGACCAGTAGTTTTCTCCTGTCAAAGTCACCTTGATTGATTTTGTCCCAAACAACTCATCAAACTGTGATGTTTTGAAATTCTGCATCATGGAGGTTCCCGCAATTGCTGCATCATAATCAAAATGCCTTATAATTCCGTCATTCAGATAACGCTCACTTCCTCTGTTTAACGGGTATTCCAGATTCTTAAGCGGCTTATGAAAATGAAAAAACGGATCGATCAAAGCGGTCAGCCCGCCGGCTATGACCAGAAGTGATACAGTTCCTGCAAGAACTGTTTTTACAAATCTGCGACTGTTCATAATGCCTCCTAAAAATTAAAATAAAGGAATTCCGAAACACCGGACAAAGAAAAAATTCCCCAGATCAGACATAACACGGTAAAAACCGCCTTTTTCGTATCTGGTTTAAATTCCATTTCCTGATTATTTTTGAACGCAAGGCACAAAATAAGAGATGCTGTAAGCAAAATCAGCATATCAAATCCATGCACCGAAGCAATCAATCTGTTTAACATCGGTATATGACAGTATATGAACTTCCATTCTTTTAAGCCAAATGTATTCAAAAGTCCATCTCTTACACTGAAGCTCTGAAATCCGAATATACGCCTGATAAAATTCACTGCCTGCGAAATTGAATCCGCACGGAAAAAAATCCAGGTAAGATTTACAAACAGAAACGTAATGCCCCACTGAATCACAGTATGCAGATGCTCCCACTGTTTGTGCAGCATGCGGGTAAGGGCATTTCCCATTCCATGCAGAAATCCCCAGAAAATAAATGTCCAGTTTGCCCCATGCCACAGACCACTCACCAGAAACACAGCGATAATATTTATATATGTCCGCACTTCTCCCTTTCGGCTTCCGCCCAACGGAAAATACACATATGTACGGAGGAATCTGGTCAGTGTCAGATGCCAGCGTTTCCAGAAATCCACAACCGAAGTTGCCTTGTACGGAGAATTAAAGTTCATCGGAATATGAATATTAAACAAATATCCAAGTCCCGTTGCCATATCACAATAACCACTGAAATCAAAATAAATCTGAAATGTATAGGCAAGCATTGTGATAATTGCTTCTGCCGATGTAAGATTTCGCCCGAGATGTCCATATCCCCAGGCAACTGACTTGCTCAGGGTATCTGCGATAACCACCTTTTTGACTAACCCGGCAGCAAACATGTATAATCCATGAGCCAGATTATCCCATTGTATTTTCCAGTTTCTCTTATCTTCAAACTGTGGCAGAATTTCATTATGCAGCACGATCGGACCCGCAATCAGCTGCGGAAAAAAAGTTACAAACAATGCATAATCCACAAAATTATACTCTTTCGTCTCTCCGCGCCACGAATCCACCATATACGATATCTGCTGGAATGTAAAAAAACTGATTCCAAGAGGAAGCACCACATGACGAAGCTGGAAATCAGCCGAAAAGACCTTATTCAGATTTTCCACAAAGAAGTCATAATATTTGAAATAAAAAATAAGCCCCAGATTAAAGAACAGTCCAACGCATAACAGACCATTTTTCAACATCTGAAGTTTTTTTCCTGAAATCTCCCATGTTTTCTGAAGAAGCTGTGACAGCACATAATTTACAAGAATACTGCTGCACATGATCCAAAGATAACTCGGATTAAAATATCCATAAAACCAGAAAGACATCAATATCAGTTCTATTTTAGCCAAAACCGGGCTGCCCAGTCGGTGCAGCCCGTAATATCCGCAAAGTGTCAGCGGCAAAAATACAAATATAAAAATATAAGAATTAAACAGCATCTTTATTCTCTTTCGTGTGAAGGTCCTCTTTAATCTGAGAACTGGAAATCTCCGGTGTTCTCGGAAGGTACACAACTTCGCAGCCCTCTTCTTTCAGAAAGTCAAATTTTCCCTTCCAGTCATCTCCCATCACAAACGTATCCACATGATATTCCTTTACATCGGTACGTTTCTGCTCCCAGTTTTCTTCCGGAATAACGAGATCAACATAGCGGATCGCCTCCAGAAGCTGTTTGCGTTTCTCATAGGAAAAATAACATTTTTTCTGTTTTTCATTCCAGTTGAACTCATCTGTGGAAAGTCCTACGATCAGATAATCTCCCAGCTGTCTGGCTCTCCGCAGCAAATTGATGTGCCCGTAGTGGAGCAGATCAAAAGTTCCATAAGTGATCACTCGTTTCATTTCAGATTACCTCGTTTATCTAAATATTATCGGTTCAGTACCCTCATACAATAGTCGTAGATCCGTCGTAATGTTGCATACGAATAATGAACTCCATCAAATATATTTTTATTGTCTTTTTTACTTATCCATCCTTTTTTACTCAGCATTGACCATGTATTGATATAAGTAAAACACTTCTTACTTCCCGAACAAAGACTTTTATAAATGTAATTATTAAACTGTTTCACATCCACTTCTGTCCTTGATACATAGCCAATTTTTTTGTTTATCATAGCACTGTTCACAGGATTTACAGACATATAATAAAGTGTACAATTGTATGCTTTCAACTTCGATGCCACTGTTTTTAGATATTTCACATACTCTGCTACAGATGCCAGATCATTTACTCCAAGATTTATGATAACTGCTTTCTTATCTTTCTTCGGCTGTTTCTTTACTGCTTTATACAATTGTGAAAATCCTTTTTTCTTAAACCAGTTCAGTCCTTCTCCTGATTTGTAGACAAATGTTGTATCCCCGGAAATCTGTTCCCTGACAGCTTTCCGCAAATGCCGGGTTCTGGAATCCCCCACAAAATATACATGTGCAAACTTATTCTGTGTAGCTCGCACTGCCGGAGCCGTATCCTGACTTTTCTTGAATACGACCATATAATATTTCCCCGAAAGGTTCGGAATCGTATCACCCGCATAGTACTCCGGATCAGATGTCTTGCCTTTTTTACGTGACCATCCCAGAAACATGTCTCCATTCCCCGTCGTGACAGACGGAAAAACTGCTTTCTGGTTCTGAGCTGTCGTAAGTGTTTTCCAGAAAGTTCCGTTATTTTTATATAGTTTTGCTCCCGAAGTATTATTCTGAGTTTTAGTCCCTGAATTAGCTGAAGTACCTATCTGCGCAGAATCCTTTTTATAAAATTTCAGGCAAAACTTTATGTTCTTTTTAATCGTAACTTTACTTCCGGGATTATATTGCTTTGTTTTGCCGGAAATCTTTGTTTCCCATGCCGCTTTATATCCCGTTTTTGTAACTCTCGGAAGCCTGATCACTGTCCCATTCTTTACAGTTCGAGCCCAACGACGGTATTTCTCTGTAGACACCTTACCTTCAGAATTTGCAAAAGTCACTTTACATTGATTTTTCCCACCGGTTGCAGCAAAAACCGTTTTGTTTCCCCCGTGTACAAGTACTACAGTCAGAAATAACATCATAAAACCGAACAATATCCGTCTGCTTATACACTTTTTCATAAATACTCCCATTTACTCTCTTCTTACATTCAGACAGTCATGTATTCAACTGCCTTATCCGCGATTTAACGTTTTCATACAATAATCAAAAATTTTCAGATATGTTGCATTTGAATAATGCAGTCCATCATAAATACCGGCATTATGTCTGTTACTGATCCAGCCTTTTTTCAAAAGATTGGTACATGTATTGATATATGTGAAAGATTTATTCTTTCCACTGCACAGACTACGGTAAATCTTTGTATTAAATGCATCTACCTGCGCCTGTGTACGATTGCTGGCTCCTGCTTTTTTTATCATCGCTGTGTTGACCGGATTAACTGATAAATAATACATTTTGCAATTATATCTTTTCAGATTTTTCGCAATAGTCTGCATATAGGTGATATAAGCTTCTGAATTTCCCAGATCATTTACCCCCAGATTCACCACAACTGCCTTACGCGCTGTCCTTGCCTGCTTTGAAACAGCCCTGAGCAGTTCCTTATAACCGGTACTCTTGAACCAGCTCAGTCCCTGCTGGCCTTTCGCCACAAACTGCACATTAGATGGAACCGCTCCGCCAAGAGCCAGTTTCGTATCAACCATTCTGGAATCGCCGACAAAATAAATACTGTCATAAGATAACGCTGTCGTTATAGCCGATGGTGCATGATCCATAGAACCCTTATACACTACCATATAGTAGCTTCTCTTTCCCGATGGAATTTTGTCACCGGCCTTGAAATCAGATGCAGAAAGCGTTGATTTCCCCTTGGTTCTTGACCATCCAAGACACATGTCACCGTTTGTCATTGCCACTTCCGGGAATTTTGCTGTACCGGAAGAAGAAACTGTCTTCCATATCTTTCCGTTATTTCTGCATAAAACAGTTCCGGATACTTTCTTCAGAACCGAATACAGTTTTATGTTGTTTTTTACTCTGATATACTTACCACTTTTGTACGTAGCAGTTCCACCGGCCTTCGTTGACCAGCCCAAAAACTGATATGTCGCATTCGACGAACCTGCCGGCAACTTCACACGCTTTCCCGATGACACGGTCTGGCGCAGTTTTTTGTACTCTTTTTTACCGTTCGCTGTGTAATAACGTACGGTATATATCTTATACAGATTCAGGCAAAATTTTGTATTTCGGTTAATTGTAACTTTCTGACCCGGAGAGTATTTGTATTTCTTTCCGTTGATCATTGTCACCCATTTTGCTTCGTATCCTTTTCTGGATATTTTAGGTAACTGAACCTGCTCACCGGCATTCACAGTCTTCGACCATTTACGGTAATTTCCTGTAGAACTTCCCTTTGCATTGGCATAAGTCACCTTATATGTAGTGGTATCTGCAGATACCATTCTCGTTCCTCCAAAAACAAGCAATACTGCCATAAACAGCAGAAGCAATCCTACATTTCGCCATTTTGCTGCATATTTTTTCATAAAATCTCCTCTTTCAACCTATCCTCGCCAGTAACCCGCCTCACTCAGGCAAGCTCCTTTTCACACATATCCAAAGCAGATGCAATTACTGCATCCATATCATAATACTTGTATTCGCCCAGTCTTCCGCCAAATACTACATGATCTTCTGCCTGAGCAAGTTCTTTGTATTTTGCGTAGAGTGCACCATTCTTCTCATCGTTGACCGGATAATACGGCTCATCTCCCGGCTTCCATTCAGAACTGTACTCACGGCTGATCACAGTCTTCGGCAGATCATTTCCATCTGCATCTTTTCCAAATTCAAACCACTTGTGCTCAATGATTCTTGTCCACGGTGTTTCTCTGTCCGTGTAATTAACTGCCGCATTTCCCTGGAAATTTGGCTTGTCCAGAAGTTCTGTCTCAAAACGTACAGAACGATATTCCAGATATCCCATAGAATAACCAAAGTATGCATCGATCGGACCTGTATAAATTACTTTATCTGCAAGTGCATCGTACTCTGCTTTTTTCTCCAGATAATCTTCTCCAAGACGTATTTCCACACCATCCAGCATATTGGCAACCATCTGTGTATATCCGCCTACCGGAATCCCCTGATAAAGTGCATTAAAGTAGTTGTTGTCAAAAGTAAGTCTTACCGGAAGACGCTTGATGATAAATGCCGGAAGATCCTTGCATTCACGTCCCCACTGCTTCTCTGTGTAACCTTTGATCAGTTTCTCAAAGATATCACGTCCTACAAGGGAAATTGCCTGCTCTTCCAGATTCTTCGGTTCTGTAATACCTGCTTCTTTCTTCTGCTCTTCAATCTTTGCTGCCGCCTCTTCCGGTGTCACAACGCCCCACATTTTATTAAATGTGTACATATTAAACGGAAGTGAGTAAAGTTCTCCGTGATAATTCGCTACCGGGCTGTTCGTGAAACGGTTAAACTCCGCAAACTGAGTAATGTAGTTCCAGACTTTTTTATTATTTGTATGGAAAATATGTGCGCCATACTTGTGCACATGAATCCCCTCTACATCTTCTGTAAAAACATTTCCCGCAATGTTCGGTCGCTTATCAATCACCAGAACAGATTTGCCTGCTTTCTTTGCTTCGTGCGCAAATACTGCACCATACAATCCCGCACCTACTACCAGATAATCATATTTCTTACTCATATCTTCTCCTCTTTTACTCCATAGATAATTTTATTATAGTTCTTTTGATTTTACAGTTGTAATTTCATTTTTCCAGTTTCTATATGATAACACGATTTTATTTTTCCGTAAAGGAAAAACAATATTTTTGAAATAACGTACAAAGGCCACTGCATTTTTATGCAATAGCCCTGAATTTTATCATTTTAATTCTTTTATTTTCAAACAACCTTTATATAATCCATTATAAATGCAGTTAATAATAAAGGATAATCCCATCGAACATATAAATACAAGAGGAACCATAATAAAAATGTATTCCAGTCTGTGTGGCACATATGATATTTTATTATTCAAAATTGTATAAAACATATTATCATATATTGATGACACCAGATAAATTCCAAGGCACAATCCCGAAACAAATTTGAATATTCCTTTAATTCTGTCCGACATTTTACTATAATCAAACTTCAAAAGTAAATCAAACACCAGAATTGCAAGTATTACTGTAAAAAGTGAATAATATCCATTCCATGGACTTTCAACTAATTTAGTATTATAACTTCTCCAATATGTATATGTTCCGAAAACAATATCTACCAATATAATAAGCAACACCGAACTTTTTTTCTTAATCTGCAATTTGTACTCTCTTAAATAGCAGCCTATAAAAAAATACATAATCGGATAGATTGTACTCCATTTATCTGGTATCAGTTTTACATACTCTGTATTTATAGATGGCTGTTGCCACCACCCTGGATATCTGAATTTATATACATTCACAACTGAAGGTAAAGACGTCACAAGAATCAGTGAACATACTAATACCGTTTTCCACTTCTTATCAGGTAAGGCATTCCATAACATGCCCAAAAATGGAATTAGAAGTGCCAATCCAATATACATCTCCACATACCAGGAGTATTTTGCTGACTTAAATGCCAGAATTCCTTTAATACAATCAAGTAATGTCCTATTTTGATGTAAATATATTACATTATATATTTCACACATTATACTGGCCAATATATATATAACAATAATTTTTATCCTTTTTATATAATACAAACGATTCAGTGTTACCTTGTTCATCAAATACCCTGACAACATCAAAAACAAAGGGACACATATCATGCATGCACATCTGATCATGACCATTACATACATTCTTTTTCCATGAATATCAACAGAATATGCCCCTCCATTTAAGAGGAAATGTACCGACACAACCAAATAGCACGCAAAACATCGTATCACGTCCGCTGCCGGATTACGCATTTTTTTATTCATCTCTACTGCCCTCTTTTTACTACAACAACTCCATCAATCACTGCAATGGATCCAGAATCAGGGTACGATGGCATATCTTTCGTTTCAACCTCCAGTTTCTGTAACATTTCATCCGATACAGTTTCATAAGTATATCCCAAATAGTTTGACATAAACCAGTCTCTGGAATAACGATTTATTAATATCGATGTATGTCCTCCATACCAAAACGGCGTATTCTGCCAGGAATTCGAGAACGAATCATCCTCATAATTTTCGCCGATAAATGCAACCGGATATTTGTCTGAATATCCATCTACACTTTTTATCCTTGTTACTAGTGTCTCAAAATACGCAACTGTTTGCTCTGTTGTCCAGTATCCAGACATATAATTACCATTCGCCTGCCAGATAAAGTTTATTATAAGCAGTAATGATGCCAGTAATACAATCCATTCTCCACATCCCTTTAACTTTGCGCATACTCCTGACAATTTCAGTGGATATAACTCATTTAAAACAATCGGAGTAAAAAACAAAACAGCCATACCATATACCATTAAGCAATAAATATCACTTCCCGGACACATTATTTCTATACTGTCTGCCGCAATCATCAAAAATACGCCTAACATTAAAACACTAATTATATTACTTAATCTTTTTTTGTTAGTGATCATATAGACAACAACAAAAAGCAAACTACCTATCATCAAAATCAGAACTGCATCTCTTACTATTTTCGTAGTTGTAATAGAAAAATAATTTGATTTATATAAAAATGCACAATTTTTTATAATTTTCTTTATAATTCCCGGAAGTTCTTTCAGTTCAATACGCCCCATAGAATTAATACCCTGATAAGTATCAAGAACCACATTGTCCTTCCACAAGAAAAAATTTAATATTGCAAAGTAACCGAGCAAACCTCCCAGAATAACTCCAACACTTTTTATACCATTAACAATTGTCCTATATAAATTCCATTCCTCACGAATGCACTTTGTCAATAAAAGTAATACAAATAGTGCAATCGTCCATGGCAAATATGCCTGATAAATTCCCATTGAAAACGCAATACACAATATTGCCGGAATAAAACCATACTTATATTTTTTGTATAAATAAACAGCTAACGTTGCGGCACATATTGCCAGCCCATAATATGGTGCTGTAAACGAAAAAAACATCAAACTGACAATAGATGGAAATGTAATTACAATTCCACCAATCAATACACAGCTCAGCATACTTTTAACATCATATATATTGACTATAATACAAGCAGATACGCTTATTAACACTATAGTCAAAATTCCATTTAAAAATGTTAAATTATATACTCCCCATATTTTATGCCATTTATCATTAACTAAATATAACACCCACCTTCCTGACGGAAGATCTGCTCCTGCTCTAAATGGTGTAAATCTAATATTGTCATGATTATTTAATACATTTGCCAACACAAAAAAATGTGTAAATAAACCAATAATCAATGTCCAAATAAATGTTATCTTAAATCTTTTATCTATTTTTTTATATAGTTTTTTTAATATATTCTGTGGTTCCATTCTATTTTCTCATCCCTACAGTTTTATAAGTCATTTTTATATCTTTCAAACGGTGTCGTAAAAATCCTCAAAAACTGACTGTACTCCTTCTGACTATAAAAATACGCTCGATCATGACGTGTAATATCGAATCTCTCAAACCCCTCTTTTTTCAAAAGATTATATGTTTTTTCGTAAGCATCTCCCGTCATTGTGTTTAACTGCCACAAAGAAAAGTTAAGTGCCCAATTGACAAATGCCCGTTCCATTCTTTCATATAAACGTCTGTTCTTTAATTCTTTCTGCATTTCCAGAAGCGCTATATAAAAACAATTCCATGATTTTTCTCTCGTTCGCGATAATGATGTTTTTATATTTACTCTCTGATGAATGAGTATTTTATCTACCGTTACAATTCTTTTTGCACATGCAAGCGCAATAAATACAAAAAGCATATCATTCGTGGTTCTGAGATTCTGATACTCAATTCCAATCCTCTGAATATATTCTCTCTTGTACAGCTTATCCCACGGCCATCCATTAAACATTCTGAAAATATTATCTCTCACATCTTCATCACATGCTGCAAATGGCTCTCTCTCCGGAAAATATTGTTTTCGAAATGCCCATGTACATTTTTTATATGTTTTTTCTGTATAATCATAAAGGTCTGCATTAAACACGCAAACTTCTGCATCCTTAGCACGTGCCGCATTATATGCCTCTTCCAGCATATTCTCCTCAAAAAAATCATCGGCATCGAGAAAAGCCAGGTATTCTCCCTGCGCAATGGCCATTCCATTATTTCTTGCTGCACCAGCGCCCTGATTTTCCTGATCTATAACTTTAATACGACTGTCCTTTTTTTCGTATTCTTTCAGAATCTCCAGTGACTTATCACTCGATCCATCATTAACACAAATAATTTCTATATCACGTAATGTCTGACTCAACAGGCTGTCCAGCCCCTGTTGTAAAAATTCCGCCGCATTATATACAGGTATGATTACTGATACTTTAAAAATATTATTCATTTTTATTCCTCTTTATTTGCGAAGTGCCTTTTTTATTTTTCTTGGAATACACGTAATAGCTCTACCAACCTTTAAGGATGTAGAGTTTTCCATATCATCGAGTTTTTTCTGCAATTTTTTAGACTTTTTCCAGAATTTATTTGCTGCAATTGATAATTCTTCTACACTTCCATATTTCTTCAGTTCACCACGACAGGTATCATCAAAATAACCATCCATATCATCTATAACTCTATTAGCATTTTCCCATGCCTTGTCTGTAAAATATGACTTATCAAACAATCCCTTTTCTCTCGCCTCTGCCAGTTCTTTATGCATTGTCAGCAAAAATGCATATTTATATTCCAGTGCCAGTCTGAACAGATTCCAACGATAGGATTCATATTTTAAGGAAATTACAAGCTTATCAACCTTTTCTTTCACTTCTGGATTAGCCATAAGGAACTTATCTATTGATACATATTCATCACACAGGCAATAAATTTTAGCAGCAGATTTCACAGATGAATTAGCATTATCTGTTCGATAATGTAAATATGCATCCTTTACTAGGACTGCCCGTTCTGCACTCGCCCATACCTTAAATGCGAATCCCAGATCCTGATAAGATGCTCCTGGTGTTTCAGCAAAGCGAACATTCTTTTCTAATAGCATTTCTCTGCGGTAAATCCCTGACCAAATAGAAGCTCTTACCCGAAAAATATCCTGATGATCAACCGGTTTAAAAACTTTGTCATATAAGTCATATTCTTTCAGCACTTCAAAATACGTACTCTGTGGTTCCGGCTGTGATACATACGTGTAATAATTTGCTTTCACAACATCTGCGTTACATCTTTTTGCAACCGCATACAGTTCTTCAAACATATTTAAATCTGCAAAATCGTCTGTTTCAACAATTCCAATATATTCTCCTGTTGCATTATCAATTCCCACATTCATACTATGACCATACCCTGAATTAGCTTTATGAATCACCTTGATTCTGCTATCCTTTTCAGCATACTCATCTAAGATATCACCTGTAGAATCTTTCGAACCATCATCTATACAAATAATCTCGATATCTTCCAGTGTCTGGTTTACAACACTGTTCATACACTCTCTTAGAAATTTTTCCACATTACATGCCGGCATTAATATTGATACTTTAGGCATCTCGAAATCCTCCCTCATCGCACTTTATTCACAATTTTTTTCACAGTCAATTTGCATGTATAAGTAAATCCATGTTGTTTCCAACATTTAATTCCACCCTTAATAAGCCGCGCGGGTAAGGTTATTTTTCTTCCAATCTTATATGACTTTGACTGCTTTATTTTCTTCAATTGCCGTTTTAATTTGTTGGTTTCATTCTTTTTATCATTTGCCGCTTTGACAAGTATTCCACTCATAAAACATCTTTCATATGCCGTACAGGAATTCAAAAATCTTTCTTTCTCGCTTTGAGGAATCTGCATGTATATTCTTTGAACATGTTTCGCCAACAACCAAAGAATATTATCTATTTCACGATTTGTTTCAATGTCCTGAACATGCAGCTCTCCCACTACTTTCATCTGATCCATCAGGCAGCAAAAATATCCTTCCAGATTCTTCCAGTTTTCCTGTCTGGTCATAATTGACTGTTCTCTCACTCTTCTGTAAAAATAGATATCCTTCACGCAAAAAACACGCTGCGCCTGTAATAGTGTTTTAAAAGTAAAACAATTATCTTCGTGAAGAATCCCATTGTAAAATCGAATATTTTTTTCATCAAGGAACTCTCTTCGGACAATCTGAAGACATGCAGAAGACAGATAATCTTTGTTTTTTCTAAGTTCAACAAGCATTTGCTCCCCTGTTAATACTTTTTCATAATCACCCTTTCGATAATATGCATTAGCAAATGCTCCATGCTTTTCTGTCAATTCCTCATTCTCATAAAAACTTGTACCTGAAAAATACAGCACATCCAGATTTTTAGCCTCACATACATCCCATAATTCTTCCAGCGCAAATGATGTGAGCAAATCATCACTATCCATAAAATACACATATTTTCCACAAGCCTGATCAAGTGCTGCATTTCTTGCAGCAGATAAACCTCCATTTATCTGATCAATCACCTTTATCTGTTCATGCTGTTTTTCATATCTTCTTAATATTTCCAGAGAAGTATCTGTCGATCCATCATTTACACATATTATTTCCAGATCACCAACAATAGACTGTGCCAGAATTGAATCCAGACATTCCTCTATATATTTTTCTGTATTCCACACCGGAATAACTACTGAAACCTTTTTCATTCTACGTTCTCCCTAATTACATCACGTCATAGTTAATTTAAATTATAACACATTCTCCCCTTTCATTGCAAATTTATATAGAAAATATTCGATATTCTTAATGTGAATGAAATTCCCCCAAAATATTAGTGCTTTTTCCCTCAATATATTGTATACTTTTAATTTAGGAAACTCGCATGCATCTAGTGTTAATTTTCCATATAAAAATTAAACATGCTGTACTCTTGTATGTATCTTTGGAGACAAAATTCTAAATAATCACATAAATTATACTAATAAGGAAAGGTATTCGTAATGAAAAAGCAAAAAAACATACTGCAACAAAACAATTTATTTTTTATAGGATTGATATGTATCACAATATTTTCATTTTGGAAATGTAGATATGGATTAGGTAATAATGACGAACCATTTTATCTAACCATTCCTTTTCGCATGAGCCAGGGGGACAAATTATTTTTACATGAATGGCACGTTTCGCAGACAGTAGCGTTTCTAACATTTCCCATTATGAAATTATATCAGCTTATTATTAAGGACACGGCAGGAATTATCCTTCATTTTCGGTATATTTATATTTGTATAAATGCAATTATTACAGCAATTGCTTATTATAGACTAAAAAAATACGGAAAAAATGCCGCAATAATCTGTATGTTATATTTTTTATTTGTTCCATTCAACATCATGGCATTATCATATAATAGTATTGGTCTGGCTTGCAACTTTTTGTGCACAGTCTTCCTTATTACATCTAATGAAAAAAAGAAATGTGACTATGTTTTTGCCGGCATATTCTTTGCAATGATGGTATTATGTCAGCCAATTCTATGCTTAATTTTTTGCATAGAAGCTATAATAATACTGATATATGCAAAATATAAAAAGAAAAAACCTCTAATGCAAAAACTAATATATTTCTTTATAGGCTGCATCATTATGGCATTTCCAATCATAACATATTTGTTCATAAAAGTAGGACTACATAGCGTTATCGCTGCAATACCGCAAATATTAAACGATCCCGAGCACAGAGGCGCAGGAACTATTGGAAATCTCCTTCACAACATAGTACGTTTATACATTCCTGAGAAAGGAATCATAATTAGTCACTTTTCAATTAATACTAAAATAATATTAAAAATATTATATGCTATGTTTGTACTTATTTGGATAAGCGTAATAATAGATAAATCCAATCGAAGAAATACCAAAATTATAATTTCTTCATTGATTGCAACCGTAATCAGTTGTTGCTATTTGTTATTTGTTCAAAGCTCATATATTAATTTTCTGATATTTCCCTGGGTATTGCATGGCATAACATTATTTCTGTTAGAGGAAGATAAAAAAATAAGAACGACATTGAAAATTGCCTGGTTAATAGGTTTTTCTCATGCTATTGCCTTTCTAGGATCTAATCAGTACGGTTATGTAATTAATATAGCACTTCTTTCAGCAGCACTTATAAGTATTTTGTTAAGTTTACGTGAAAAGGCCACAAAAAAATTTATTGGAATATGTGTTCTTATAACATTTTGTTTGCTTGGATATGCCAGAACAGAACATGTATTTTGGCAAACACCACCCTCTACATTAACGGAACAATGTTCAGAAGGAAGTGTTAAAGGAATCTATGTAACAAAAGAAACGAAGGAATTTTACAACAAACGAATTGCTGATATAAAGGAAAAAAATATTACAGAAAAAGATAATGTACTGTTTTTAACCCAAGATACCTTTTTACCACTGGAAACAGCTGGAACTGTATCCCAGTATTCTTGTTGGCTTTCAGGCGTCAATGAAGCAACTTTTTCAAGACTGAAAACATATTATGCGATGGTTCCAGAGAAAATACCAAATAAAATTTATATTGGAAAAGAATATGTTAACAAAAAAGACGTTACTAAATGGGCAGAACAGTATGGTTTTCATATATCCAAAAGTGAGGTCAGTTACTTTTTAGAAAAGTAAAGATATCATAACCAAAGAAATTGAAACACTTAACGTATCTTTCTTTTCAAACGAATAAAAAGAAAATCAATAAAGAATAGGAGCAAAAATAATGCAACGGTTAATGATAGTAGTTCCATGCTATAATGAAGAAGAAATTTTACCCTATAGTATTCAAAAATTGACAGACGTAATAAAAAATCTAATTTCAAACTCCAAAGTTGCATCAAATAGTGGAATATTATTTGTGAATGACGGAAGCAAAGATCATACTTGGGAAATAATTCAGACAGAATATAATAACAACCCATATATTTATGGACTGGATCTTGCAGGTAATGTAGGACATCAGAATGCACTATTTGCAGGAATCCAGACTGCTGCTGAAATATGTGACGTATCTATTAGCATTGATGCCGATCTTCAGGATGATATCAACGTAATCGAGCAGATGGTGGATGAATATCTTGCAGGTGCAGATATTGTCTATGGAGTTCGAAGTGAAAGAACAACTGATACATTTTTTAAACGTTTTACTGCACAGTCTTTTTACCGGGTTATGCAAATGATGGGGGTAAAAACAGTATATAATCATGCAGATTTCCGTTTAATGAGTGCAAGAGCCATGAAACAGCTAGGACAATATAAAGAACGAAATCTGTTTCTTCGAGGAATAGTTCCACTTATTGGATATAAAACAGCCACAGTAACTTATGCACGTAAGGAAAGACTAGCTGGCGAAAGCAAATATCCGTTAAAGAAAATGCTGTCATTTGCCTGGGATGGTATTACTTCATTTAGCATAAAACCAATTAGCATGATTATGGCTTTTGGCGGAATAATTGTGGCATGTTCAGTGCTTGCATTTATCTACACTTTAGTATCTTATTTTATGGGACATGTAAGCCCTGGATGGTCTTCACTAATGATTTCCATCTGGTTTTTGGGCGGAGTGCAGTTGCTTTTTATTGGAGTTGTCGGACAATATGTCGGAAAGACGTACATAGAAAGCAAAGAACGTCCACGATATAATGTGGCTGAGTTTTTAAACCACGAAAAAGAATGAAACGTGTGGAGGGGTAGGAGAAATATTCTTTCCCCTCTATTTTTGAAAATTACAAATAATTCTTCCATATATTTTATCAATATTTTTCCAAAACTCAGTAACACCAACGGACGCTACATAAGATATTACAATCAAAATAATCCATGCTACTATCGCATCCTTTGTTGCTGATATTAGCTTCGCAAACGGATAAAAATAATAACAGAAAAAAGTGTGTGTCAACCACATATTCGTGCTTTCCCGTCCAATAAGCATAGCGACTTTTTTTACCGGCTTCAAATACGAAAGTAAATCAGTCATGCATATAATAAAAATCGGTACATATATCATGTCAATCGACTGCCCCACAGCAACAACTCTTAAATACACAATTAATCCCAGGATACATAAGTCCTTACCCGGATCAAGCATATTATTTCTCTGTAAAGCAACTTTCAATTTTTCCAAAAGATTATCCTTTGCAAGAAGTGTTCCCATCCAAAAGCAGGAAATAAACGGTGCGGTCTGACAAAAGAAAATGTTGTATATATAAGAATTTGCCAGTGTACTAAAAAATTCAACATTTCTTAAATTCGGAAAAATATAAGACACCAAAAGATGACAGATAATAATTCCCGTAGCATTCGTAATTGTAGAAAAACGGTCTATCAATTTTTTTATAAGTGGAAATGTTATAATTGCATAAACATACTTAATCAAGAACCACCATTCTCTATTATAAGAGCAATCCAGTCCTATAAAATTTCTGATAAATTCTCCCAACGAAAAATTTTGATATACATGGCAAATAATTTCGTCCTTACAATAAGTTGGCTGCTTGGAAAAGAATGCGAATGCCAACGGTATAAATATAATAAAAACTTTCCAATAGCTGATATATACATTTTTCAGTCTTGCAATCAAATCAATTTTTCTTTTAATTGTACTTTTATAAATTCCATATCCGCTAAGAAAAAAGAAAATCGAAACACATATTTTCCCAAACGAACTCATGTAATAAACAAACTTATGCTCCAGCCCCCCTAATTGGCACACTAACCCATTTTCTATCATTCTCTCCGGAAAAAAATACAGATGATGTATCAGCATGAGTATAATTGCAATACCTTTTATAACTCTTGTATCTTCCTTTGTGAAATATGTATTCATATCTGTTTTTATGGACCGATCCATTTCCTTTCTTGCTATCATTTTTATATTACTCAAACCTCATACCACTTAATCTCATTTGCTTCCATATGCAGATCAAAGCTGCTGCCATCGCCTCTGTATACGGTGGTATCCTGTGGTTCGTAAGTATTGTTTACAACGCAATATTTACCATTTTTTACATAAGCATGAACTTCCACATTGTAGTTAGTGGAATACCAGCAGTGCAGTTCTTCTTCTGCGGATGCTGACCAGAGGACTGCACGGTACAAGATACGGCTGTTTTTGAAGCTGTACGGAAGTCCGCTGATATACACGCCACGGCCTTTTCCGAAGCTTCTGACTGCCATCTGTACTTCATTGTCTTTCTGGATCAGAATTTCGGTTCCGTCAAGTGCATAAATATTTTTCTTACCTTCTCCGAAGTCTGCTTCCCCGTCACTGTCTGCGAGGATAAAGTGATCCCTGTGTTCTTCCCAGTTGTATTTATCCTTGTTGAGATTGAATCCATTTTCCTCCTCTACGCCGAGTACATCGTCAAGCTGGAAGAAATGGCCCTGCCACTGATGTGCCGCCGGTTCTCCGACACCGATAAATCCGCCGCCGTTGTATACAAACTCTTTGACTGCTGAGATAACTGTCTCATCGATCCAGTTTTCTCCGCCGCTCTGTGCAGTATCCGCATCACCAACATTCAGAATCACATCAAATTGTCTGAGAAGTTCCGGATTTTCGCGGATATCGTCAAAGCTGATAAAGGATACATCAAACGGTGCACCGCTCAGCGCTTCGATAATACCGAAGTAGGAGTAATTCTGTTTGTAGTAGATTGCGTGATGTACCATATGATTTCCCCAGGAACGCATCTTTCCCCAGCAGTTCAGAACTGCTACCTTTTTTACGCAGTAAGGTGTTGTTCCCTGAATATTGTCATACAGAGTACGGAATTCCTGGCACACGGACTTGATGTATTCTACAAAATCCGGGAACTGGATTGCCAGTTTCAGATAACCGCCGTAACCGATTCTCTGGATCGGGCTTCGAAGGATTGCACGCCTTGCTGTTACCCAGTTGATTTTTGCTTCTTTTACCGGATCTCCGCCCTCATGGAAGGTATCCGGAAAGAAATATGGCAAAAATCTTCCTTCTGTATATTTCACGTGTTTAATATCACTGAAAAGGCGCAGTGTTGCACCGTTTCCGACGCTTCCGACAACTGCATCCAGTCCGATGGATGCAAACTCATCCATAAACGGTTCCATGCCAATCCAGTGATCGCCCATAAACATCATGGCTTCTCTTCCATATTCGTGTACGATATCCACCATTTCCTTTGCAAGTGCAGCCACCTCACGGCGCTGGAATGCCTGAAAATCTTTAAATTCTTTTGACGGAATACGGTAAGTATTGTTCATATATCCCTGATCGATGATATATTCCGGACGGAATTTATACCCCACTTCTTTTTCAAACTGTTCCAGGATATACGGGCTTACGGAAGCAGAATATCCGAACCAGTCTACATATTTTTCTCTTGCCATCTCATCAAAGATCAACGTAAACTGATGGAAAAACGTCGTAAAACGTACTACATCCACATACTCGTGGCTTTCGAGATAACGGCGGAGACGTTCCAGAGAATGTGCTCTTGTCGCAGGCTGGCGTACATCAAATGTAATCTGCGGCTCTACATCCTTCCAGTCATTAACCACTGCATTGTACATATGTACCGGATCCCACATGATGTATGCAAGAAAACTTACTGTATATTCGTGAAATTTCTTTGCAGGCCGGATCACGACATTTCCACTCTCCGCATCGTAAGACCAGTCTTTTGTTTCCACGATTTCACCTGTCGTACGGTCAATCACTTCCCACCATCTGTAAATATCGTCTCTTGTATTGACTGCAAGCATGTCCGGATACAGGTGATCCATCAGATGAATTTCAAGTTTTTCTTCCACTGCGGTATGGAAAGAAGTCATAATATACATCTGCTGGATTTCTTCCGGATGTGCCTTCGCCCATGCATTGTCTTTACGTGTTGTATAATAAGTCGCATAAATCTTCGCACCGGTCTCTTTCAGTTCCTGCGGAAACTCTGTTCCATCACAGTCACGGATTGCATCTGCCCCCCATTCTCCCATAATATCCAGTGTTTCCTTAATCACATCAAGGTCTGTCGGTATTGTCACACGTCCTTTTTCTGCTGCCATTTTTATATCCTCCCTATCTGAACCTTCTGGTATTTTTACTTCTTTTCAATACTTATAGAATACTTTGTTTACGCACGAAATGCAATCCCGTTTCTTACACTTTTCTTTATCATTTTTACACAATCAGCCATTTGACAGAATTCCTCACCTGTGCTAGTCTTCTGATAAAACAAATTGATACCTGGAGTTAATTATGGATCGAATTTTTCATTATCAAATCACAGAAAATGAACAGGGTACAACCGTGCTGGACTTTCTTCGGAAGAAGGGATTTTCCAGACACATCCTTTCTTCTATGAAAGCCGACAAAGAAGCCCTTACAAGGAACGGTCAGCGAATCGGCGGCAGAGAACAGCTTCTGGCCGGAGATCATTTCCGGGTCCGTCTTCTGGAAACTATTGATTCCGACGGAATCGTCCCTGTTTCGATGCCGCTTTCCATCCTTTATGAAGACGAAGATATTCTGGTTATAAACAAACCTGCAGATATGCCGGTACATCCTTCTATTGGTAATTACACAAACACACTGGCAAACGGTGTTGCCGCTTATCTTGATGCCAAGGATGAACACAGTCCTTTCCGATGCATCAACCGTCTCGACCGCGACACCTCCGGTGCCCTGATTCTTGCCAAAAACGCCTTCAGTGCCGCCGTACTCTCCACCCAAATGAGAAACCGCCAGATAAGACGAACTTATCTGGCGGTCGTAGAAGGTATCACCCCGCCAAACGGTACAATTTCTGCACCGATCAGTCGGGTGGATGATTCTGTTATTGAACGGCATGTGGACTTTGTTCACGGAGAATCTGCTGTCACGCACTATGAACGACTGGAAGTAAAAAACGGACATTCTCTTCTGGAAATTCATCTTGAAACCGGGCGCACCCATCAGATCCGGGTTCATATGGGATACATCGGCCATCCGCTTCCTGCGGATTATCTGTACCATCCGGTATATGATTACTTCAAACGTCAGCCTCTCCACTCTCTTCAGCTGGAGTTCCGGCATCCGGTCACCGATAAGTCTATGTGCCTGCTTGCACCGGTTCCTGAAGATATGTGCAATGCCTTTTGATTTTATTTGTTTTTGTCGTATATGATCTGGAGACCCTTCAGGAGAAGATCTCCGTCCAGGATCATCTCGCGTTTACAGTGCGGGATGATTTTTCTGGACATTCCTCCTGTCGCGATCACTGTAACTTTCTGTCCCAGTTCTTCCTCAATCCGGTCAATGATACCGTCTACCGCAGCTGCATTTCCATAGAGAATTCCACTCTTCATACAATCCACTGTATTCTTGCCGATGATTTTTTTCGGTTCTTCAATGCTGATTCCACTTAACTGTGATGCTCTGCTTGTCAGTGCATCCAGCGAAATCTGTACCCCCGGAAGGATCATTCCTCCGATATAATGCTTCTTATCATCCACTACAGAGACTGTTGTTGCTGTCCCCATATCTACGATCACAAGCGGAACAGGATACTGTGCCAGAGCTGCCACTGCATCAGCCACGCGGTCAGCTCCCATCTCTCCCGGATTATCCAGAAGGATATTCAGCCCGGTCTTCACCCCCGGACCTACGATCATCGCATCTTTTTTGAGGATCTTCTGTACCGCAAGTCTCGCAGCGAATGTGATCTGCGGAACAACGGAAGAAATGATTGCCCCTTCAATATCTGCACGATTGATATGATGAATATCAAGAATCGTCTTGATATCAATTGCATACTCCAGTTCGGTCTTGGTGCGGATCGTAGAAATTCTCTCTGTTAAATATATTTTTTCTTTGTCAATGCAGCCAACAACAATGTTGGTATTTCCGATATCAATAGCTAAAATCATAGTTTTTCATTCCAATCCTGTATGTCCACACCTGTGGATCTATATACTTTTTTATGCAGCAGTATCTGGTTTTGCAATCTGGGCTGCCGGGATCAGATGTGCTTTTGAAAGAGCAGTTCCTACTGCAGCAGTGATGATCGTAGAAGAGATCATCTCACTGATTGCATTGAATCCAACCATCACGCAGCATCCTACGATGATATTTCTTCCACCCATAAGATTCTGGATCAGTTCTGTATTTCCAAACATCATAACAAGTGCGCTCATAAAAAACAGTGTGTTCAGAAAAGCGGAAAAGAAACCTGTAACTGCGCAGGATACATAGGTATTCGCTTTTTTGTGTACGGCTCTGTAAATAAATCCGAGGCAGATTCCATCCAGAATACGCGGTACAAAGCACTGAACAGCAGTCAGCACCGGGCTGATCTGGAAAAGAGCAGATCCGAGAGCACTTGCGCCACCGATTCCCATAGCCTGCATATAGCTGGTCAGTCCAAATACGGCTCCTGCAACAGCTCCGCCTGTCGGTCCAAGGACAACGGCACAGATTGCAACCGGAATGACATTAAAGGTGACTGCCAGCGGTCCTACATTGAGATAGCCGAGCGGTGTGTAGGCCATCAGAAAAAGGATGCCTGACATAAGTCCCAGAATGGTAAGCTGTGATGTGTTAAATTTCTTTGTTTTCATGTTTTCCTCCTTGTTATCGTTCCCTTACGCGGGATACAATACGGTGCGGAATTGCGGGCATATGAATTTTATTTACCCGCTTCCTGGTGAACGGGTTACTGTTCCCTTTCTTTCATGATCGAAAGGATTTTATCCAGGATGATATTGGCTGCCTCCTCCTTGCTCATAAGCTGGAGTGATACGTCCTCATCCTGTGTAATCAGAGTCAGCACATTGGTATCTCCCTGGAATCCGGCGCCTGCCACCTTAAGGTTATTGGCTGCCACCATATCCAGATGTTTTTTGCCAAGTTTTGCTCTGGAATTACCAAGCATATTTTGTGTTTCCATCGAAAATCCACATAAAAACTGCCCCGGAACACGGTTATCCCCCAGATACTGAAGGATATCATCCGTTTTTTCCAGTTCAATGCTCATCTGACTTTCCTGCTTCTTGACCTTATCATCAAATACCTTCGCAGGACGGTAATCTGCAACTGCGGCCGCTTTAATAATAATGTCCTGCTCAAAGCTTACAGAAGTCACTGCATCAAACATCTCTTTAGCCGTTACTATCGGAACAAGCTTTACAAACGGCGGCGGTTCGATGGCACACGGACCACTGACCAGGGTCACCTGTGCTCCACGGAGCATTGCTGCTTTTGCCAGTGCATATCCCATCTTTCCCGATGAATGATTCGTAATATAGCGTACCGGATCGATGGCTTCCTGTGTCGGACCTGCGGTTACCAGAACTTTTCGTCCTGACAGGTCTTTTTCCTTCGCGATCTCCCGAAGGATATATTCAAGAAGCATTTCCGGCTCCGGCATCTTACCGGCTCCCGTATCTCCACATGCAAGATAACCGCTTGCAGGTTCGATCACTTCATAGCCATAATGCTGCAGAATCGCCAGATTGTCCTGAACGATCGGATTTTCGTACATATTGGTGTTCATGGCCGGTGAAATGATTTTTTTACATTTGCATGCCATGATCGTAGTTGTCAGCATGTCATCTGCAATTCCATGTGCAAGCTTGCCGATTACATTTGCGCTCGCCGGTGCGATCATCACCACATCCGCCTGCTTTGCAATCGATACATGCTCCACCTGAAACTGAAAATTCCTGTCAAAGGTATCTACCAGACATTTGTTTCCTGTCAGAGATTCAAATGTGATCGGATTGATAAAGTTTGTGGCATTTTCTGTCATCAGTACATGAACCTGTGCATGAAGCTTCTTCAGTGCACTTGCAAGATATGCAATCTTATATGCCGCAATACTTCCGGTCACTCCCAAAAGCACGGTCTTCCCCTCTAACATAGCCTTTTCCTCCTTTGACGTTCACGCTTTTTACATCTGTTTTATTATAACAGTCCTGTCTGTAATTGCAACGTATTTTTCCAGTGTTCGATTTTTTATACAGCATTTTATTGAAGAAATAAAAAATCTGTACTATAGTATCCAAAAGAATACAGTTTTACGGAGGTCTTTATGAAAGCAACTCAGATCACGCAATGGTGCGCCCGTTTTATCACAGAGCAGGTGCAGCCCGGAGATATCTGTATCGATGCCACAATGGGAAATGGCAACGATACTCTTCTTCTTTGCTCATTATGTCAGGAAACAGGCCATGTATATGCCTTTGATATCCAGGAACAGGCTCTCGCACATACACGCCAGAGGCTTCTGAATGCAGATGTTCCCACAAATTACACACTGCTTCTGGAATCTCACGCAAATATGGATCACTATGTACAGCCTGATTCAGTCAGCTGTATCGTCTTTAACCTCGGCTATCTTCCCGGCGGAGATCACGCAAAAGCCACCCTCGCTTCTTCCAGCATCGAAGCACTTACGAAGAGCCTTTCCCTTCTGAAAAAAGGCGGGCTCATCTCTCTTTGTATCTACAGCGGAGGGGATTCCGGTTTTGAAGAACGCGATGCCGTCCTCTCCTGGCTGAAAAATCTGGATTCGCATAAGTATCTGGTGATACGAAGCGACTATTACAACCGACCGAACAATCCGCCCATTCCGGTGCTGATCATACGGCAGTAACAATGTCTGTCGAATTTTTCACTTCTTTATGGCGACAAAAAAGGCCGGTATACCTTAATTGATATATCGGCCTTTCTTAATCTGAAATCAGTCTGTCATACGAATGCTCTCAATCACCGGCTGCTCATCTGCCTTGATCGAACCATTTTCATCTGTCGGGGCTGCTTCCTTACAAATCTTGTCTACAATGTCCATGCCTTCTGTGACATGTCCGAATGCAGCATAATCTCCATCCAGGAAAGTACTGTCTGACTGTACAATAAAGAACTGGGAGCTTGCACTGTCCGGGTCGGTGGATCTCGCCATGGAGATTGTACCTCTTGTATGGGAAATGTCATTGTCCACACCATTGCCGGAAAATTCGCCCTTGATCGTCTCGCCGGAACCACCTGTTCCATTTCCCTTCGGGTCTCCGCCCTGCATCATAAATCCATCCATAATACGCCAGAAAGTAAGTCCGTCATAGAACTGATCCTGTACCAGTTTCACGAAATTTGTAACCGTGATCGGTGCTGTATCTGCATCAAGCTCTACCTGAATATCTCCACAATCACGAATAGAAATATCAGCATGATGGATTCCTGTCAGTTCTTTACTCGTATCCAGTACTATAATTGCATCGTCATTTTCAGAAGCATCTGTAAATCCGGCTGCCTCTGCTTCTTCTTCCGTTGCCATTTTCGGTGTCACCGTAGGCTCAGCCTCGGAAGTATCTTTATCATCTTCTGCATCATTCGTATCTTCTTTTGTATTTTCTGTTTTGGTCTCTGCATCTTCTGCTGCCTTACTGCCACATCCGGCAAGTGTACCTGCTGCCAGCATCGCTGCAAAAAACACCGCAAGAATTCTGGATTTCATGATCCGTTCCTCCTTATCTTTTTCTTACAATATCCACAGTGTAACATTATGCACAAATAAAGTCAATTCCAGTCAAAACCACCGCTTGTATCAAATGCCCTGCTCTGTTACAATAGATACAGCAATATCATATAAAATATACATCTAAACCATATACGAAAGGAATGAATTTTCAATGAAAAAAATCGCAAGTTTTACGATTGACCATATCAAACTGCAGCCGGGCATTTATGTTTCCCGTAAGGATTATCTCGGCGAGGAAGTAATCACTACTTTTGATATTCGTATGACTTCCCCAAATGAAGAACCTGTCATGAACACTGCAGAGCTGCATGCCATGGAACATCTCGCAGCTACTTTTCTCCGCAACCACGCAGAATTCGGTTCAAAGATCATCTACTGGGGACCGATGGGATGCCGCACCGGCAATTATCTGCTTCTTGCAGGTGATTACGAGTCTAAAGATATCGTACCTCTGATGATCGAAATGTTTGAATTTATCCGTGATTTTGAAGGTGAAATCCCCGGCGCATCCGCAAAGGACTGTGGCAACTACCTCGATATGAATCTTGGCATGGCAAAATATCTCGCCAGCAAATATCTTAACGATGTTCTCTATGATATCGGGCCAGATCGCCTGATTTATCCTGAATAACCTGCAAAAACACCGGACTTACATAAAGTCCGGTGTTTCTTTGTGCATATATAGTATGTGATTTACTGTGCAGCCTGCGCGGTCGTATCCGTCGTCGCAGCACCGGCCGGTGCCTCTGTTGAAACATACTGGGAACTTACATAACCGGTCTGATTATTGACGGTTACTTCTACCCACTGTCCGTCTTCGCTGACACCTGTGCTTGTCAGTGCCTGTCCTACTGTCGTTCCGGTAATGATCTGTGCATCTGTGCTGCAGTCCGAACGGACGTTGACACCTTCGATCGCATAATATGTAGCATTTTGTTTTATGATATTTACACCTGCTGCTGTCTGAGACATTTCCGGTGCCGGAGTCGGCGTAGCTTCCGGAGTCGGTGTAGCTTCCGGTGTAGGAGTTGCAGTTGGCGTCGGAGTTGCTTCAATCACAGTCACAGTGGAATCTTCTCCTCCGGTGCTGTATCCGCATCCGGACGCTGCCACTGCCAGAGCTGCAAGCAGGATCAGTAATCTGGATTTCTTCATAAAAATATTTCCTCCTTTATAGCATAACAACGCATATAAACACTATACCCCAACTCCGGGGCATTATGCAAGCCTTTTTTCTTGTTATACACCTCTCCTGCATCTGTCCGTCACTTTTTCTTATAATCTCCTCTGTCTGTAACAATTTCACAGCCAATTTGTTGCATCCGCCCCGACAGACAGCTTCTGCACTGTGCAGATTCATCTCCCGTACAGATTTTGCCATCGTAGAGCATATATTTTTTTCGTACAGAAACCGGTGAGAGATTCGGCATTACGACATTTGCCCCCGAAAGCACTCCCATCTCACGTCCTTTCGGATGAATCGTTCCAAGCGCCGTCGTCGCCGGCAGCAGCACATGCGGAAGCATCAGGCGCAAAAGTGCCAGATAAAACAACGTATCCTCCAACTTCCCGCTTCGTTCCTCGGCAAACGGGGTATCCTTATGTGGAATAAAAGGTCCGATTCCCACCATCTCCGGATCCAGATCTTTCAGAAACAGAAAATCCTCTACCAGATCATCAATTGTCTGAAGCGGTGAGCCGACCATAAATCCGGCGCCTGTCTGAAAGCCCAGTTTCTTCAATGTCCGCAGACAGTTTTTACGGTGTTCACAGGACATTTCATATGGATGCAGGCGCCTGTAATGACGTGGATCCGCAGTTTCATGCCGCAGGAGATAACGGTCAGCGCCAGCCTCGCGGTAAGCACGATAGCTTTCTTCGGATTTTTCACCAATGGAAAGTGTCAGTGCACAATCCGGATATTTTTTCTTAATTTCCTGAATCAGATGCACTATCTTTTCATCGGTAAAAAACGGATCTTCTCCCCCCTGAAGAACAAATGTCCGAAATCCGAGTTCATACCCTTCGGCACAGCATGTCATAATATCTTCTTCTGTCAGACGATATCTCTGTGTCTCCCTGTTACTTCTCCGAATGCCGCAGTAAAAGCAGTCATTTCTACAGTAGTTTGTAAACTCGATCAGTCCACGTACATAGATTTTATTTCCATACACCTGCTGCCGCACCTGATTTGCAAGATTTCTCGCATACTCTTCATCTTCCTGTGAACGGTTTGCAAGAAGCCGGTGAAATTCCTCTGCACTTAAAAAATTCTCCTGATGCAGTTTATCTATTAATTTTTTCATACCTTATCCCCATTCGGTCAGATTTGTTTTTTGCCTCTGAAAATGTATTTTCCCAGTTTTTCCTGAACCAGTTTGCCATCATCAACTGCAAGATTTCCACGAAGGAAAACCTTATCAATGCCGCATTTCAGTTCAAATCCCTCGAATGGATTATTGTCCGTATTATACGCATGTGTTGCTGCAGAAATTGTGCTTTCTTTTTTCGGATCTATCAACACAATATCCGCATCACTTCCCGGTGCGATCACACCTTTCTGCGGATAAACGCCATACAGTTTTGCAGGATTTTCTGACAGGAATTTACACATCTGTTCCTGCGTGATCCTGCCCTCACGTACTCCATATGTATAAAGAAGTGTTCCTCGTGTCTGCACGCCCGGAAGGCCTCCCGGTATCTTTGTAAAATCCTCTTTTCCAAGTGCCTTCTGTGCCAGTGTAAAGCTGCACTGATCCGTAGCTATGGTCTGAATCTCTTCTTCTGCCAGAGCGTTCCACAGACATTCCTGATCTTCTTTCTTACGGATCGGAGGTGCGCATACATAAACAGCACCCTGAAAATCCGGTTTTGAATAAACACTGTCTTCAAGCAGCAGATACTGTGGACAGGTCTCTGCATAAACAGTCTGTCCCTCTTTTCTTGCCCTGTGTACTTCTTCCAGAGCTTTTCTGTTTGTCAGATGTACGACCATGACCGGTGCGCCTGCTTCTTTTGCTATTACCAGCAGACGGTGAACTGCCTCTGCCTCCATATCGTCCGGACGGACAAGCGGATGATTTTCCGGTCCGAGTCTGCCGGCTTTTTTTGCCTCATCGATCAGAGCATCGATCACTCCGGCATTTTCACAGTGTACACCGGCAAAGCAGCCACATTCACCGAGTTTTTTGAGGATTTTGTACATATCACAGTCATTAACGATCATCGCCGGATAAGTCATATACAGCTTGAAGCTGGTGATTCCCTGATCGATCATATCCTGAACTTCTGTTTCCGTCTTTTCGTTCCACTCTACGATCGACATATGGAAAGAATAGTCACAGGAACATTTGTTATCTGCTTTCTGATGCCATTTTTTGAGACCTTCTTTGAGTGTATGACCACCCTTGTCCTGCGAAGCATAATCGATGACCAGCGTCGTTCCGCCGAGGATTGCCGCTTTTGTACCGGTCTCAAAATCATCTGCCGTCACAGTTCCGGCAACTTCCAGGTCAAAATGCGTATGTCCGTCAATAAATCCCGGAAACAGAAGTTTTCCCTCCGCGTCAATCACTTTTGCATCTTCAGCCTGAAGATCATGTCCGACTGCTGCAATCTTTTCCCCTTCTATCAGTATATCCATCTGCTCTGATTTTTCTCCTGAAACAACAGTTCCGTTCTTTAATAAATATCTCATAAATCCACCCCCGAAATATGATTGTTTTACTGCGAAAAACTCATTCTATATGATATATAAATATAACATTCTTCCATGATACTATCAACTGCTGTCTATGCATTCCGGCTAATTTCGAACAAATTTTTTAAGGCTTCCTTATTTTTCTTTGGAAAAATCTTTATCTTAAAAAAAATTTATGCTATATTAATATTAACACTATAGCATGGAGGAGGAATAATAATGGGACGTCTGACTGTATTAAAGCAGATTGCAAAAGATCTTGCTTCTCAATTTGGTCCTGATTGTGAAATCGTGATCCACGACCTTAAGACAAACGATCCGGAACATTCCATTGTATATATTGAAAATGGTCATGTTACCGGGAGGGGAATTGGCGATGGCCCTTCCAATGCCGTTTTTGATGTTATCCGACACAACAGCAAAAAAGACAGTGATCCGGCGGATGAAATCCACGATCATCCCGGATATCTGATGAAGACTTCTGATGGCAAGATTCTGAAATGCAGTACTTCCTATATTCGTGACGATGACGGCAGTCTTCACTATGTATTTGGAATCAATTACGATATTACCAAACTCACCATGATCGAAAGTGCCCTGCACTCCCTGATCACTCCTGTGAACAAAGAAGAAAAGCCGAAAGAAATCACGCACAGCGTCAATGATCTTCTGGATCATCTGATTGAGGAATCCGTTGCTCTGGTCGGCAAACCGGTTGCCCTCATGAATAAAGAGGACAAAGTAACTGCCATTCAGTTCCTGAATGATTCCGGTGCATTTCTGATTACAAAATCCGGTGACAAAGTTGCCAGTTATTTCGGCATCTCAAAGTATACGCTGTACAGTTACATTGATGTAAACAAATAATTTACCTTTTTATATTTTCCACTGAAAAATCCGCAGTCTGCTGTCATTCTTAGGACAACATCCTGCGGATTTTTTCATCTTTATTTAATTACGCTGCACGGTCTGCTGGTTCAAAAGACGTTTGATCACATCGATTGTCTCTTTGATACCGTAGTTTGCACTGTTGATACAGAGGTCATAATTCTCCGGTTTTCCCCATTTCTCACCAGTATAAAATTCATAGTATTTCTTATGCTGTTTATCCATTTTCCTGAGGAAACGGACGGCTTCTTTCATATCCATGTTTCGCACATCCATGACATGCTGTGTACGAACCTGGAATGGTGCACTGATAAAAATACTGATATGCGGAATGTGGTTATTTTTCAAAATTGCATCTGCACAGCGTCCCATGATCAGGCAGTCTTCTGTCCTTGCAAGGTCGCAGATCAGATCACTCATATTGAAGAAAACTGCATCCTGCTTTGAAAGTCCATGATATCGGTTCAGCTCTTTCAGTTTTGTGCGAAGACTTTCGTGTGTTTTCTTTCCATATTTGTTGAACTCTGTAAAATTCTCTTTATCCTGTACGGCATCTTTTTCTGCTTCCAGACGTTTCAGGACCTGATCAAAGATCTCAACATCATAGTAATTGATCCTGAGGTTATCTGCCAGTTCAAATCCAATATCATTTCCGGCACTTCCCTGTGTACGGCTGATACAGATCACAAGGTGGTCATCCTCCGAAATCTTCTCACGTCTTGCAGCAAGATTCAGTGCCACACGCTCTGCATCGATGATATCTGTCTTTCCGAACATATCCGGAAGTTTCTCAATCGCCTTCAGGATCTCATCATATTCCGTCATCAGGCGGCTTCTCTCGGCATCATCCTTGATAGTTCTCGCCATGTTACTGATCAGTGCCAGTTCGCTTCGAAGAAGATGTCCATCCGGTTTTGTGTACATCAGCATGCTCAACGTACGGATCGTTGTGTCACGGTTTCCGGTAAAGGTACGTCCCAGAGACGATCCCAGTACACGATAAACCTCTCCATCCAGATCATAAATCCGGTTGGCAAGTTCTGTATATATTTCCTGATTGATATTTTCTGACATAATTCTCCCCCCTTACATAAAGAACACAAGCATATCCAGTATAAATACCGGAACAAGGAATACAAGTGACCATAATATGTATCCGAAGAAGGACGGCATTTTAACACCGTTTTCGTCAGAAATTGATTTTACCATAAAGTTCGGTGCATTACCGATATATGTATTGGCTCCCATAAATACAGCGCCGCAGGAAATAGCGGACAGAAGTTTGACCGGTACAGTTCCGAGGCTTGTTGTCACACCATTCATAAAGCCAAGTGTACCTGCAGTTGTCAGGAATACCAGATAGGTCGGTGTATTATCCAGAAAGCTGGACAGCGCACCCGTCGCCCAGAACATTTCCAGCGGTCTGGACAGTCCCAGATGCGGACCAAGTGATTTCAACAGCATCAGTGCCGGCTGCATCGTAATAAAAATGCCGATAAACAATACGGCGACTTCCTGGATTGCACCCCATGTAAAATGGTTTCTTCTGCGAATGCTCTTATCTGTCGTCTTAAAGGACAAAAATGCAGCAAGAAGGATCAAAACAATCTCGATCAGTGCCGGGAAAGTAAGTGTTACTTCACCGAAAATATGGATTCCCATTACCTCTCCCGCTGCATTCTGGAATGCAGAAAGTCCCGGAAGAACACCACTTAAAATAACCGCTGCCACGATCATTACAAGAAAGATAATGTTATGTAATCCATCAATATGAAATTCTGTACCCGGCTTGCTGATATCCGGTTTACGTCCCTGTGCAATATCTTTGCGGTATGCAAGTTTGTCTACATGATAGAATACAAACAGCAAGATCACCATATTAAACAGAAGTACCGGGAACAAATGCAGACTCCAGAAAAACGGAACGCCACGCATAAAGCCCATCAGAAGCGGCGGATCTCCGATCGGTGTCAGACATCCTCCCATGTTGGAAACCATAAAGATGAAGAATACCATGATATGGCTTTTTCTTTTTCTCCATGAATTCATCTTGATGACAGGACGAACCATCAGCATACTTGCTCCGGTCGTTCCGATGCAGCTTGACAAAAGTGTTCCGAAGGCAAGCAGACATGCATTAACGCGCGGCGAGCCGGCGAAATCGCCTTCCATCGTAATATTACCGGAAACGCAGAAAAGCCCAAATAAAAGAACAATAAAAGTAAGATAATCATTTACAATGCATTCGAGAACCGTTTCCGTTGCCTTTCCTGCACCATAAACAACAGCAAAAGGAATTATCATCAGAAGAATCCACATAAGTACGACATGTGGCTGATGTGCTTCCCACCATTCTGCTTTGATCAGCGGCATCACTGCAATACAGAGCAGAAGTCCTGCAAACGGAATACAAAGCCATACCGGCACCTGAGTGGTTGTCTCAGTACTGCCTGCGGCCCAGACACCTGTCGGACACATCAAAAGCATGGTCAGAAGCATTCCAAAAAATGTTACTGTTTTTTTCAAAGATGTCACCCCCACGTTTAGTTTTTAACCAGTGCAAATTATAACATAACCATTATAAATTACAATTGCACTTTCACTCAACAAATCTTGCGCTTCTCCTGTTTGTTTTGTGCATTTTTCCTATACATTGTATTTTCATCAGTACAATGCTGTACTTCTTCAAAGTATTTATGCGCCAAATTGTGCAATTTTGATGCAAATTCACTGTATATAAAAAAAACGGTTCAGTCTCCGGAATCTACCGGGGGACTGAACCGTTTTTGTATGCTCTTTTAATAGTCACTACTGGAACCGGAAAAGCTCTCTCCGCCACTGGAAAAACTTCCGGAATCACTGTCATCATTTTTGGCTTTTGCTGTCTGGCTGACTGTCTCATACAGGAAAATATCATGTTGTTCACTCAGTTCCAGACCACCCTCTGCTGTGTACATACCGGCATTTGCCTGCTGTACACGCGTCTTCATCTTACGTACCTGATGCCAGGTAAGAAGGGCTGTCGGAATTGCCATGATCACAAATGCCATCAGAATATCTGCAAAAAGATATGATGTAACAGAACCGCCCTCCAGATCCATCGGACGTATTTTCTTGCCCTCGGCAATTCGGTCAAGTCCTGCTGTGAGATCAGAAATCAGAGACTGATATCCACCATACGGGTCATCATCCTTCAGATAAGTTTTGCATTTATCCAGCATGTCTTCCTGAATACGCTCTGAAAAGTCATCCTGTGTGTCTCCACGGAATACGATCGTGATGTTTCGGGCATTCGGCTGGTGGAAAATGCACATTCCCTCATGCGTATCTCCATAACCGATCTCATTATCCTGCATAAACTCTGCCGCATACTGCCGGTTATCCTCATCTTCATCTATATCCTGTGAAATAAACAGTACCGCATCATACCCATATGTCTCATAGATTGCAGCAAGTTCATTATTCAATTCTGTGGCCTGTTCATCTGTCAGGATTCCGCAGTCGTCAAAAACCCATGACATTTCTCCATCATCTGAGGAAGTCTCCGTATCTTCCGCCGCAGCCGCAAATACGCAGCTTACCGGTGCAGCCGTTCCCATACAGAGACTGAACAGCAGTCCGGCCAAAATCAAATTTTTCTTTTTCATTCAGATCACCCCCGTCAGACGCAGAGCCGTAACAATTGCAGCCATCGCGATCGTCAGCGGAATATGATGGCTGAACCAGTATTTTACCGCCAGATCTTTACCAACCGGAAGGTCTCCGATAAGATGTCCTGTCTGTCCGTTCATCGCGAAAGAATATGTTTTGCCGTTCCATTTTGTATTGAGAAACCATACCGGAAAAAGGCCATATTTTACTTTACCTTTTTTTGTTACTTTAATTTTCTCCTGTTTTGGAGTAACTGTCTCATATCCCTTAACGCTTTCTTCAAAATTATCTTTGACGCTTCTCTCCATTCGTTCATAAACACGTTCAGTCAGTTCATCCGGTTCCTGATCGTATTTGTCTGCCATATATCCGGAAAGATAAGAAAGATTAAATTCTTTCAGATCTTCATAATCATAAGGCTCAATGGCCTCCATCATTGTATTGTCAATAGCTTTTGATCCGTCTACCGGAATCTTGCGGAAATTAATCTTACCGGCACGAACAACATGATAAAATTTGGTTGCCGTGTATGTATAATCATCGTCTTCCCATACTCTGCTTCTGGTTGCTTCATAACTGAAACGTCCCGCGGCATCAAGGTCAAACAGCCAGAAAGGCACATACACTGCCTTGATTTCTTCCAGATGATTCTCGTTCATAAACACCTTCGGAAGAAGCGGTTTACCCTTATAGTGATCTTTCAGTGCCTGTACTGCTTCTTTTTTGGATTTTTTGAACGGGATCACATAATCCGGACGATAAGTATCTTTGAACTGTTCGGGCATGATCATGGGATTGTCACAGTATGGGCATACCGTTGCTCCCGTTGTTTTATCTGCAAGTACTTCTGCACCGCAGGATGGGCAGCTCCACACTGCCATGTTTGATTTTTCATCCGACTGCCACTGCTCCGGATTAAATCCTTCCCAGTGTGTGGTCGTGTCTTCTTTTACTGTACTTTGTTGTTCGGCAAGCTGATCCAGTTCTTCCAGTGAATATGTATTTCCGCAGAATTCACATTTCATCTTCTGAGATTTACTGTCAAAAGCAAGTCCTGCCGAACAATTCGGGCACTTATAATTTAAAGTATCCAACAGGTCACTCCCCCCTTCGGTTACGGTCTTGGTTTTCCACATTCCTGACAAAATTTACCGGTATTGACAGCTCCACAGCTGCAGGTCCACGGTCCCGCCGGACGCGGCTGTCCGCACTCCTGACAGAATTTACCGGTATTGACAGCTCCACAGCTGCAGGTCCATCCGCCGGTATTCTGTGGCTGAGTCTGCTGCTGCATCGGCTGCGCCTGTTGTGTTCCCATCGCAAATAAATTCTGTGCATTCACTCCACCTGCATTTGCTGCCATATTCAGTCCGGCAAATGCCATTGCCGGTCCGGCATTCTGATTGGAAGCTGCCGCCTGCATCGCACTTGCCTGTGCACCGACCATATGTGCCGCTGCCATTGTCGGATTACGGAATGCAGCATTTCTCTGAAGTTCTTTGATCATTGCCTCATCTTCTTCGGAAGCCTTTACGCTGGATACGCCAAGTGAAACAATGCAGATTCCACGTAAATTGTTCCATTTTTCGGAAAGAACCTGATTCAGTGCATCAGAAAGTTCCTGTGTATGTCCCGGAAGTGCACTGTAACGGATTCCCTGTTCGGAAATTTTGGCAAATGCCGGCTGCAGGGCAGTCATAAGCTCACTCTTTAACTGGCCGTCGATTTCTTCTCTCTCGTAGTCTTCTTCCACATTGCCACATACATTGGTATAAAAAAGAATCGGGTTTGCGATACGATAGCTGTATTCACCAAAGCATTTGATGGAAATGTCGATATCCAGTCCGACGTTGGCATCTACTACACGGAAAGGTACCGGATTCGGTGTGCCGTATTTGTTGCCTACAAGTTCTTTGGTATTGACAAAGTATACTCTCTGATCCTTCGGGGCTTCTCCTCCGAATGTGAAACGTTTGCCGATCTGCTGGAAAACATTGCGAACTCCCTCTCCTAAATCTCCGCAGAAAACAGATGGTTCTGTAGACATATCATACTTATATTCTCCCGGTTCCGCACACACATCGACAACTTTTCCCTGTTCTACAATCAGCATACACTGTCCGTCATTAACTGCGATCACGGAACCATTTGAAATAATATTTTCTGAGCCGTGTTTGTTGGATGATCTTCCTGATACTTTTTTGTGTGCCTTTGTGATCAGAACATCCGCCGGCATGGATTCACAGTAAAAATATTCCTTCCACTGATCCGCCAGTACACCACCTGCTGCCCCTGCTGCTGCTTTAATCAGTCCCATACGTAAATACCTCCTTGTTATTGGTTATGAAAGTTTATGAATAAACAATCCGCTCCGAAGTTTCGGTTCAAACCAGGTCGACTTCGGTGGCATCAGTTTACTTTCGTCTGCAATCTGCATCAGATCCTCCATCGCAGTCGGGAACATGGCAAACGCTACGCCTCCCGTCGAATCCGCAATCTGTGCAAGTTCGCTTAATTTGTGGCTGCCTCCTACGAAACGGATACGCTGATCCGTGCGAGGGTCTCCGATTCCGAGAATCGGTGAAAGGACTTTTTCCTGAAGGATTGAGACATCAAGCTGTCCTACAATGTCCTTCTTCGCATAGACATCTTCCCATGCTCTCAGATGATACCAGTTTCCGCCCACATACATACCCATGCAGTGTTTCTCAACCGGTTTGCACGGAAATCCCGGCATGATCATCAGTTCAAAATTAAATTTCAGACTGGCAATAAACGCATGCTCATCCATGCCGTGAAGATCCTTTACCACTCGATTATATGCAAGAATCGTGAGCTGATCGTACGGAAATACTACTGAAAGAAAATAATTGAATTCCTCGGTTCCATCATAATCCGGATGCTCCGCACGTCTTTTCAGTCCGACTTTTACTGCAGAAGCAGCTCTGTGATGACCGTCAGCAATATATATAGAAGGAATTTCTCCAAACTTCTGCGCGATCATTGTCTTTTCTTTCTCGCCGTCGATCACCCATGCCCGGTGTCCGATCCCGTCATCAGCCGTAAAATCGTAGACTGCATCATGTGATGCTTTCCATTCTTCCATCAGATCAAGAAGCTCCTGCGGATATCTGCATGCCAGAAAAATCGGGCCGGTATTTGCATCACAGGTATCTACATGGCGGATACGGTCCTGCTCCTTATCTTCTCTTGTAAGCTCATGTTTCTTTACGACACCATTCATATAGTCATCGATAGAGCAGCAGCCAACCAGTCCCGTCTGTGACCTGCCGTTTCTTGTCAGTTCATAAATATAGTAGCACGGTGTCTCATCCTGCTTAAGGATACCGTTTCTTTCCATATTCTGAAGATTTTCTCTTGCCTTGTCATAAACCTTCGCATCGTACAGATCGGTCTCATCCGGCATATCCATTTCCGGACGGTCTACATGCAAAAATGAATCCGGATTCCTGTCTCCGATCATCTTTGCTTCTTCACGGGTCACAACATCATATGGAAGTGCCGCTACGGCAGAAGCCTTTTCCGGTACCGGACGCAATGCTCGAAAAGCCTGAAAAACAGCCATATTTCTAGTCTCCTTTTTGTCTCATCTGTTGTGTATTTATATAAGATATATTGTACCATATCCACCCGCTCTTTTCAATAAATGCAACTTTTTTCTGGTGTGCTAACTTTTTTTGTTAAAACCTAAAAATTTTTTTGATTTCTATTGCAAAATCATATATTTATGATATGATAGAATCAGCTAGAAAAGAAAAATTATGAGTTCAAAAGAATTTTTTTAAGGAGGTTTTTTCTCATGACAGAAGGTTTAAAATGGACCGTCAATCACGTTGCAAAGTCAGACGATAAACATCTAGAATTAATGTCTGAAGAAAACGTGAAAAAAGCCAATGAATTTCACAAAAGTTTCCCACAATACACCGTTACTCCGCTTCAGGATCTCGCCGCTCTGGCATCCTATCTTGGTGTAAAAAGCATCCACTGCAAAGATGAGTCCTACCGTTTCGGGCTGAATGCATTCAAGGTTCTCGGTGGTTCCTACGCAATGGGACGTTACATAGCCAAAGAAGTCGGCAAAGATATTCGTGAGCTTCCATATGCAGTTCTTTCTTCTGAAGCATTGAGAAAAGAATTCGGACAGGCTACTTTCTTTACCGCAACTGACGGAAATCACGGACGCGGTGTTGCATGGGCAGCCAACCGTCTTGGGCAGAAAGCCGTTGTACGTATGCCAAAAGGCACTACCAAAACTCGCTTTGACAACATTGCCAAAGAAGGGGCTACCGTTACAATTGAAGAAGTCAATTATGATGACTGTGTAAGAATGGCCGCTGCTGAAGCTGCAAAGACTGAACACGGTGTCATGGTTCAGGATACCGCATGGGAAGGTTACGAAGAAATTCCTTCCTGGATCATGCAGGGATACGGAACCATGGTCATGGAAGCTGACCAGCAGCTCAAAGAAGCCGGCATCGACCGTCCGACGCATGTATTTGTACAGGCCGGTGTTGGTTCCCTCGCCGGAGCTGTTGTCGGATATTTTGCTCACAAATACAAAGAAAATCCACCGGTTATGGTTGTGTGCGAAGCAAGTGCTGCTGACTGCCTGTACCGCTCCGCCATGAAAGAATCCGGCGAACTTGTAAACGTCGGCGGTGACCTTGAAACTATCATGGCAGGCCTTGCATGCGGTGAAGCCAATACGATCGGATGGGATATCCTTCGAAACCATGTTTCCGTATTTGCATCATGCCCTGACTGGATGAGCGCAAAAGCAACCAGAATCTACGCAACCCCACTCGGCAACGATCCACACATCGTTTCCGGTGAATCCGGTTCTGTTCCGCTCGGTCTCTGCTACACAGCACTTCATGATGAAGATGCAAAAGACCTGAAAGAAGCACTGAAACTTGACGAAAACTCAAACGTACTCGTTATCTCCACCGAAGGCGACACCGACCCGGTACGTTATCGTGAGATCGTCTGGGACGGACTTTATGGAACCGATAAATCTTTAAGTAAATAAACAACTATATATGGGAGGAACTAAAATGGATTACGAAAAAATCAAAGAAGCGGCTCAGAATTACCAGGATGATATGACCAGATTTTTAAGAGCCATCGTTAAAAACCCGGGAGAAAGCTGCGATGAGAGAAAACATATCGAAACCATCGAAGCAGAAATGAAAAAACTGAACTTCGATGAAGTTACCATTGATCCTCAGGGTAACGTTATCGGCTATATGGGTAATGGTGACAAGATTCTTGCATTCGATGCACATATTGATACCGTTGGTATCGGCAACATCGAAAACTGGAACTTCGATCCATATGAAGGATACGAAACAGACGAAGAAATCGGCGGCCGTGGCGTGTCTGACCAGTGCGGTGGTCTCGTATCTGCCGTATATGGTGCAAAGATCATGAAAGACATGGATCTGATCCCGGAAGGATACAAGATTATGGTTGTCGGAACTGTTCAGGAAGAAGACTGTGACGGTCTCTGCTGGCAGTACATCATTAATGAGGACAAGATCCGTCCGGAATTCGTTGTTTCCACAGAACCGACAGATGGCGGTATCTACAGAGGACAGCGTGGACGTATGGAGATCCGTGTTGATGTCAAAGGTGTTTCCTGCCATGGTTCCGCACCGGAGCGTGGTGACAATGCCATCTACAAAATGGCCGACATCCTTCAGGACGTACGTTCCCTCAACGAAAACGATGATGCCGATGAGACAGAAATCAAAGGTCTCGTAAAAATGCTCAACCCGAAATACAATCCAGACTGGGAAGAAGCACGTTTCCTCGGACGCGGTACAGTAACCGTATCCCAGATCTTCTACACCTCTCCAAGCCGCTGTGCTGTTGCCGACTCCTGTGCAGTATCACTCGACCGTCGTATGACATTCGGTGAAACATGGGAAAGCTGCCTGGATGAGATCCGCGCACTTCCAAGCGTTAAAAAATACGGAGATGACGTAGTCGTTTCCATGTACAACTATGACCGTCCGTCTTACACAGGATGCAAATACGAAATCGAATGCTACTTCCCGACATGGGCGATCCCGAAAGATCACAAAGTAACAAAAGCATTCGAAGACGCTTACAAACATCTTTACGGAGAGACACGTCTCGGAAACGCTGAAACAGAGGCAATGAGAAAAGCCCGTCCGCTGACCGACAAATGGACCTTCTCCACAAACGGCGTATCCATCATGGGACGTAACGGAATCCCTTGCATCGGATTCGGACCTGGTGCCGAAGCACAGGCACACGCACCGAACGAAAAAACATGGAAAGTAGACCTCGTAAGATGCGCCGCTGTCTATGCAGCACTGCCTGCTTCTTACTGCAAGTAAGAAAGAGCAACAAAGAACGGGCTTCTTTGAACTTTCAAAGAACGAGCTTCTTGGAACTACGCAAAGGGAGCGAAGCCCCGCTCCCTCTGCACACCCTTGGGGCTAAAACCACAATAGTAATACACAGTCAAATAGGAAATTTATTAACTTTACTCTGTTGATATGACGGAAGATATAGATAATCTTAGGGGTGAGCAATCTTAAGGTTAAGTCATCTATACTATTTTAGTGGTTTTTGCCGTCAGGCGAATGAATATAAAAAAAGGAACAACAACCTCAGAAATGTGCTGAGCAAGGTGTTATATCTTCTTCTGTTCAGTGTGTCGAATAAATATTTCATGAGGAGATGATCTGAGACGGCCGGTACTTAGTGACCGTATTCTGGTCACTTATGTACCGCTGCCTGTCGAAGTGAGTGCAAACGCATCTCCGACGAAATATTTCATTCAGACACACGTCAGAGAAATATAATCTTGCTCAAACATTTCTCACATAAAAGGAGAAAAAAAATGAAAACTTTACAGGATTACATCGACAAGCTCAACAAACTCAACTTCAAAGAAATGTACAACAATGACTTTTTCTGGACCTGGGACAAAACAGACGACGAACTGGAAGCAGTCTTCACCGTTGCTGACGCTCTCCGTTTCATGAGAGAACACAACATCTCCACAAAAGTATTCGAAAGCGGTCTCGGAATCTCCATTTTCCGTGACAACTCCACACGTACACGTTTCTCTTTCGCTTCTGCATGTAACCTTCTTGGTCTGGAAGTGCAGGATCTCGATGAGAAAAAATCCCAGATCGCACACGGTGAAACCGTTCGCGAAACAGCAAACATGGTATCCTTCATGGCTGATGTAATCGGTATCCGTGATGACATGTACATCGGTAAAGGCCATGCATACCAGAAAGAATTTATGGATGCAGTAACCGAAGGAAACAAAGATGGTATCCTCGAGCAGAGACCGACTCTCGTAAACCTTCAGTGCGATGTCGACCATCCGACACAGTGTATGGCAGATATGCTCCACATCATCCATGAATTCGGCGGTGTTGAGAACCTCAAAGGCAAAAAACTCGCCATGACATGGGCTTACTCCCCATCCTACGGTAAACCGCTCTCCGTTCCGCAGGGTGTGATCGGTCTGATGACACGTTTCGGTATGGATGTTGTTCTTGCTCATCCGGAAGGATATGACGTAATGCCGGAAGTTGAAGAAATCGCAAAGAAAAACGCAGAAGCTACAGGCGGTTCCTTCACAAAAACAAACAGCATGGAAGAAGCATTCAAAGATGCAGATATCGTATATCCGAAGAGCTGGGCTCCATTCGCAGCTATGGAAAAACGTACTAACCTCTATGCAGAAGGTGATTTTGACGGAATCGACAAACTCGAAAAAGAACTTCTTGCTCAGAATGCAGAACACAAAGACTGGGCATGCACAGAAGAACTCATGAAGACAACAAAAGATGGAAAAGCTCTGTATCTCCACTGCCTGCCGGCTGACATTACAGGTGTAAGCTGTGAGACAGGTGAAGTTGACGCATCCGTATTTGACCGTTACAGAATCCCGCTTTACAAAGAGGCAAGCTTCAAACCATACATCATCGCAGCTATGATTCTTCTCTCCAAATTCGAAAATCCACAGAATATCCTGAAAAAACTGGAAGTAAAAGCTGCACCTAGAATTTTTGAATAATTTTATGAATAAGGGTTTTTACAATGTATAAAAGAAAACGAATCGTTATCGCCCTTGGGGGAAATGCACTGGGCAATACGCTTCCGGAACAGATGCAGGCGGTCAAAACTACCGCCCGCGCTCTGTGCGATCTGATTGAAGAAGGTCATCAGGTCGTTGTCGTACATGGCAACGGTCCGCAGGTCGGCATGATCAACAATGCCATGGCTGCGCTTTCCAGAGAAGATGAAAATCAGCCAAATACACCTCTCTCTGTCTGTGTTGCCATGAGTCAGGCATACATCGGCTATGATCTTCAGAATGCTCTTCGCGAAGAGCTCCGAAAACGTGGATTCATGCGTACTCCTGTCGTCACTGTCGTAACACAGGTGCGTGTAGATGCAAATGACCCCGCATTTCAGAATCCCAGCAAACCAATCGGGCATTTTATGACAAAAGAACAGGCCGAACATGCAGAAAAGGCATACGGCTATATCATGAAAGAAGATGCCGGCCGCGGTTATCGCCGTGTTGTCGCATCTCCAAAACCTGTCGAGATCGTCGAACAGGATGCCATCAACAGCCTTGTAGATGCAAATAAAATCGTCATCTGCTGCGGTGGCGGCGGAATCCCTGTCACACTGCAGGGTGATCACCTGAAAGGTTCTTCTGCCGTAATCGACAAAGATTTCGCAAGCTGTCTGCTTGCAAAAGAACTTGATGCAGATATGCTGATCATTCTCACCGCCGTTGAAAAAGTTGCTGTAAACTTCGGTAAAGAAAATGAGAAATGGCTCGATGAGATGACTGTAGCCGAAGCTCAGAAATATGTGGACGAAGGACAATTTGCTCCCGGCTCCATGCTTCCGAAAGTTCAGGCTGCCATGGATTTTGCATCATCCGGTGCCGAACGTACTGCTATGATCACGCTTCTTGAAAAAGCAAAGGATGGAATCCTCGGCAAAACAGGAACCAAAATCCATATGTGATATAAATGACAAAAGGAGTATAATTCCGCTCATCCGATCGGGTTATACTCCTTTTATAATATACATTTTCACATGTCAGTTACACTTCTGACTATTCCGTTCATCTACATTAAAACTGCTTACCTTTTCTCTTCTCTCAGCTCCGGCAAAATCGTCAAAAGCATGGTAAAAAAGCAGGCGCATCCTCCAACCAGATTTGAGATTGGTTCTGCCCAGAACACACCATCTACACCAAGTCCATTAACCTTCGGCAACAATATTGTCAAAGGCACCACAATGATCACCTTTCGGAAAATCGAAAAAAATGTTGCTCTTTTTGCCTTTCCAAGTGCTACAAATACAGCCTGCCCGGTAAACTGTAATGCCATAAAACAAAATCCGAAGAAATAAATATGCAAAGCAGGTACTCCTTTTTCCAAAAGTACCGGATCACTGTTAAACAATCTGATAAAAAATCCCGGTGCAATCTTTATAATGCCCCACACAAACAATGCATAAGTAAAACATACGACCGTTACAAATTTGATTGCCTGTTTTACTTTTCCAAAAGCTTTTTCACCATAATTAAAACTCATCACCGGTGACGCACCATTTGTCAGTCCATGCACCATCATCGTCGCAATATCACGCACGGAATTCAATACTGTCATGACACCTACATAAATATCTCCACCATATATATGCAGTGTCGAATTACAGAAAATCTGCACCAGACCATTGGTAAACTGCATCATAAAACCAGAAATTCCAAGCGCCATGATATCTTTTACACGTTTCCATTTAAGTCGCATGGCCGCCCGGTTCAGCCGAAGCGTCACTCTCTTTCCTGTCAGAAATCTTAGTACCCAGATTCCGGAACAGATCTGCGAAAGAATTGTTGCAAGTGCAGCTCCTTTCACGCCCATGTGCATTCCAAATATGAATAACGGATCCAGAATGATATTCAAAACTGCACCGATCAGTACGGTCATCATTCCCATATTTCCGAATCCCTGACAATTAATAAACGGATTCAGTCCCAGCGAAATCATGACAAACGGTGTTCCGATCAGATAAATCTTTATATAATCACCCGCATACGGAAATGTCACATCACTTGCACCAAATGCATACAGGATTGGTTTATAAAACAAGTAGCTTACCGCCATCAGAATCACACTTGAGATCAAAAGCATGGAAAACGTATTTCCCATTAACTTATCCGCTTCTTCATGATTTCCGCGTCCCAGTTCCATTGCACAGAGCGGACTTCCGCCATTCCCAAACAGATATGTAAATGCCGCGATCATTGTGATCACCGGAAAACAGATTCCCACACCAGTCAGAGCCGTTGAACCTGCTCCCGGAATCCTGCCGATATACATACGGTCAACAATATTATACAAAAGATTTAAAAGCTGCGCCAATGTCATCGGAAGTGATACCTCAATAATATTCCGATAAACATTTCCTTTTGAAAAATCCGTCTGATGTACTTTCATTTTTAGTTTCACCCTCTTTTTATATTATCATTTATCGCTTTTCTTTTTATTCTGTATATTATAGCACTCCCCTGTGTCCGCTTCCAGCTATTCCTCCATACTCCGAAAAAGTAAAATACACGCCTCAAAAATTTTCTTTCGCGCCCCAAAGCAACACAATCCCACTGTTTTTCATCCTGTTTTCATCAAAAAACCACATTTATGTTTCTTTAAAATCCACAAAAATACATAATTATCTCTTGTTTTTCCAATCAAAAAACGGTATAATAAGTTTAGTTTAGGAAGATTTTATATTCCAGAGTGAATAGATGGAGGTATTATGGCTGAAAATTATAATGGTATGGCAGTGGGGATTTTTGAACTTGACAGTTTTGCTGCCTGCTTTGTAGCACTTGACGCTGCTTCCAAAGCAGCAAATGTAAGGATTCAGAATATTGAACGTAACCGTCTCGGTGCCGGTGCATGTGTTAAGATGCGTGGTTCCGTTTCCGACGTAACAGCTGCTATGGAAGCTGCTATCCGTACCGCAGAACCAATTGCCAAAGTAGTTTCCCATACAGTAATTGCATCTCCGGCTCACGATACAGAACCGGCTATGTATATGACTGCAAACAAGTAATATCAAATACGAATACATACTTAAAGTGAGGATTATATAATGAGATATGGAGCATTTGGATTAGTAGAAGTGGTCGGAAGCAGCAACGCAATCATCGTAACCGACCAGATGCTTAAAACAGCCGATGTGTCTTTTCTTACACGAAACGGCAAATGTGGCGGACATGAAACGGTTTTTGTGACAGGTGATGTTTCTGCTGTTACCGCTGCTGTACAGGCTGTCAAAGAAAACCCTCCGTGTGATGTCTGCTTCGCAGCAGTAATTTCCAATCCATCAGAGGAAACTGTACGTCTTGCAGAAGAAGACGCCCAGAAACACGGATTTATGAAAAAAACTAATACAAAGAAATAATACTGCTGATATTTTTTAATTATGATACACGATTATTTAAAAAGGAATAAAGTATGTATCCAGAATTATTGGAACATACTCTATTCCTTTTTTGCATGGTCATCTTTTATTCCGCACCACTCACCCATTGTTGCAGCATTCCTGTCAAACGAAATCACAACGGTACATCTACATCCTGCAGTTCCCTCTCATCGCTTATTTTAAGATATGTCACATCTTCAGGATATCTTTTTATAATCTGTTTGCCTCCTTTATCACCGGTAATTCCCATCAGTTCTCTATAATATTTCTTAGAAAAAATACACGGATTTCCTGTTTTTCCGCCCCGAATGGTGCATGCCATTCCCTTATTTTCGCTCTGAAACGCGTCATAAAGCGCAATGATTGTTTCCGCCGTAAGCCATGGCTGATCGGATACCGTAAAAAGACATGCATCCGCGTCTTTTGCGCTTTCCAGTCCAATCTGCATAGAGGAAGAAATCCCTCTCTCCGGCTGTGGATTAATCAAAGCCTCCGCACCGATTTCTTTTGCTGCATCTATGATCTCCGACTGTTGCATCTGCGTCACAAGTATAATCCGGCTGTCCGGTATTTTTTCTGCTGCTTTCTGAAGCTGTCTTAAAGTCCGCAGATACATAGGCACTCCGTCAACCTCATATATCAGCTTATTCGAACCGAAGCGGCGGCTGTTTCCAGCCGCCAGCATGATAAGTGCCAATTTTACTCTCTTAGATGGCATCTGAGCTACTCTCTTACGCTCTGTTTCAGACTTACCGCAGATATAATATTCTTTCTCTCTCAGGCTTCCCCAAGCTGCAGGAATACCCTGTTCTTCCAACCTGTCAGCAATACGCTCCGATGCCTGAGATTTCCCCGGGATATCTGCTTTATTCAGCAGTACACGATACTGCCGTCCGCCCACACATTTTCGGAGAGCTACTGTAGCTGTGACAATCTTTAAAATATCTTCTTCTGTAACCGTCTCTTCTGTCTCTTTTCCAAGAAAATCCGCAACACACTCCGGTCTATGGCATACATCCCGTATTGATCTGCCAACCGCATCCACCCCTGCTACTGCGATCACCAGATCCGTCTGCTCCCAGATCACGGGTTCCCAGCTTGCCGGCACTTTCAACGGATATCTTTTTGCACCATCTGCTTCGATCAGGATCACATCCGCCAAAACTTTAATTTCTTTCAGCTTTTCTTCCGACAGTGTACCGATCTTATGCTTTTCTCTGTCCAATGAAGCAGCAATTGTATATCCGTATTCTTCCAGATTCTGCTTTATACTTATCATATCTCCATCTTCAGCAAACGGACGATCCGGTTCATACGCCATGTGTGTAGTTGTTGTTATGAGCACTTTTTTTCCTGCAGCCGTCAGTTCTTCCATCATCCGAAAAATCAGGCTGGTCTTTCCACCTCCACCAACGACTGAAAGCACCGGATATCTGTCTGTATCTATATCCAGCGCTTTCAGGATGGAGTCCGTCCGTATCACGGCAGTACTCCTTCTGACAATAAGATTTCAACCACACTGCCCGCAATACAGCGTGCTTTATCCGAAATTGTATCGCAGTTTTTCTTCTGTTCTTTACGGGGATCAATATCTGCTATTTTCATTCTTTCCGGCACTACAAAACCATCCCGGATGATTCCTCGTAATACACCGGTCAGAGATGCATATACCGGTGTTTCGTCCACCATGGCAATAATCTGATCTTTTTCCACAATATCGCCGATTTCTGAATAGTTGTGTATCATCCCGGCAGCCGGTGAGTGAATCACACGCTCTTTTCCATATCCGGCAATCATCCCCGGAATTCCTGTATTCGGCGCTGCTGTGCCTTTTTGGATCACTCTTGCGAGATTATGTCCTCTCTGCGTTTCTACCACATAATCAACATCCTCGAGTGCTGTAAATCCAGGTCCAAGTCCGATTGTGAGCGGTGCCATCGTCCTTGTCGTTCCGAGATTCTTTTTGGCAAGAATTGCATCAATAAGTGCATCCGGCTTTAATTCAGAAACTGCATCTGCATTCTCATCAACCAGAATCGGGATTTCTTTTTCATCCCATACTTTCCGGCACTCTGAAATATCTCTGATCAGCCTTCCGGTAACACCCTCAACCCTCGATGTTCCGTCATAGACTGCTTCACCAAAAGAAACACGCCGCCGTATTGCACTCGGCTTCGCACATTCCAGCACCAGAACCTGATAGCCGCATTTATAAAGTCTGTGGATCACTCCACTTGCAAGATCCCCGCCCCCACGTACGATCAGTGTTGTTTTATGTTTCATCTCAGCTGTCATTCCTTTCATGCATCACTTTTTCTACCGCATTGACGATATTCTGATATCCCGTACAGCGACAGAGATTTCCGGACATATTTTTCTTGATTTCTTCTCTGGTCAGTTCTTTTCCCTGCTCCAGCAGAACCGTTGCAGACATAATAAATCCCGGTGTGCAGAACCCGCACTGTACCGCACCTTCTTCAATAAAAGCTTCCTGGATCCGTGTCAGTTCACCGTTTTTTTCCAGTCCTTCCAGTGTACGGATGTTTTTGCCCTCCGCCCAGACCGCCAGATAAATACAGGAGTCAATGGTTTCACCATCGATGATCACGGTACATGCGCCACACTCTCCAACTTCACAGCCTCTCTTTACAGAAGTCAGCCCAAGGTGATTACGCAGCATGTCCAGAAGAGATTCTCTCGGATCAACATACTCTGCTACCTCTTCTCCGTTTACCACACACTGAACAAGCATTTTTTCTTTTTTCATGCTTCTTCACCTCCCATGCCGTTATCAATTCTGGCAAGCTCTACTGTCCGAAGCAGCGCTCTTTTTGCAATTTCTCCACCGATCTGAAGACGGAAATCTCTCGAAGCTCTCCAGGAATCCCTCGGATGGATTTCACCTCGAATACTTTCTTCCAGTTCCTGATAAAAACTTTCATCCAAAATTCTGCCTTTCAGCTTTTTTTCCGTCTCTACACACCGATACGGAACCGGTGCCGCTACACCGAAGGTAATACGTACATCTTCCAGAATATTTTTTTCTGTATCAACTTTACTTACCACACTGCAGCTTAACGTCGCAATATCCATTGCATTTCGCATCGAATATTTAATATAGTGTCCGTGATATCCGGCATATTCTTTTTTCGGAATCACTACATGGGTAAGTACCTCGCCCGGATGCAGATCTACGCGTCCCGGTCCCAGATAAAATTCCCTCACCGGTGTGATTCTGCCACCATCTTCATTTGCAATATGCAGAAGTGAATTGTAGGAAAAAACCGTTGGTACACTGTCAGCACTGACGGCACCATTACAGATATTTCCGCCGATCGTACCGATATTTCGAATCTGCGGACCTCCAACCTGATCAACTGCTTCTCCCAGAACCGGAATATATTTCTGTATGATCGGATTCGCTGTAATATGTGAAAATACAGTTCCTGCGCCAATCAGAATATCCCCGTTCTCATTTCTTGTAATACCTTTAATTTCCTCAATATCCCGGATGGATACCAGAGAAGTGCCTGCCATCCTGCCTTCACGGATTTTGATCAGAACATCACTTCCTCCTGATATGATTCTCGCATCCGGATGTTCTTTCAGAAGCATAACTGCCTCTGATACGGTTTTTGCATTGTAGTATTTCTCAATGTCATACATAGTCTGCGCCCCCTCTCAGATCAGTCCTGCTTTTTTGAATCCGTCAATCAGACGCTGTGGCGTCAGTGGATTCTCATTGAATGCCACACCAGTTGCATGAAGCACTGCATTACGGATTGCCGGTGCACTCGGGATTGCCGGTGGCTCCCCAAGGGCTTTATTTCCATATGGACCCATCGGATCATCCATTTCCACAAAATCGGCTTTGATGTCCGGCGTATCCAGCATCGTCATCAGTTTATAGTCAAGAAGATTACCATTTAAAGGTCTTCCTGTCTTTTCATCAAGAATCAGCTGTTCACTGATGCCATAGCCCATGCCCATCGACATACCACCATGCACCTGCATTTCAGCCAGCTGTGGATTCAGAAGTTTTCCACTGTCATGTACATTGATGATATGAAGAATTTTTATTTTTCCAAGTTTGATGTCTACTTCAACTTCGGCAAAACAGCAGCCGGTTGCAATCGTATTTTTCTTTACCTGTTCAGATACTTCTGCTGTCAGTACAGAAGAATTCGTCAGGCTGTAGTAACTCTCTTCTGCCAGTGCAGCAAGTGAAATTGCCTGCTCTTCGCCTGCCCAGATCCAGTTGTCACGAAGACTTAATTCTCTGGTATCCACCTCCGGCAGAAGTGTTTTTGCATAAGTCAGAATCTTGTCTCTTAAAATTTCTGCACAGTGTTTGACAGCCGTTCCAGTTACAAAGGACTGTCTGGAAGCATAGGCTCCTGTATCAAACGGGGATACATCGGTATCCTGCACTGTCTGGATGTGTACATGAGCCATATCTGTATGAAGTGTCTCTGCAACCATCTGTGAAAATACAGTATCTGCTCCCTGTCCGATCTCCGTTGCACCAAGCTGAAGCTGCACGCTGCCATCCTGATTCAGTGAAAGACGTGCCCCTGCGATTTCCAGTGAAATCGGCCATACACCGGTTTTATACGAAAACAAAGCCATACCGACTCCTCTGCGTACCGCTCCTGTCTGCTTTGCATATTTTTTTCTTTTTTCATCCCAGTGAATGTATTCTGCACCCTTTTTCAGACATTCAAAAATACCGTTCGTATTTGCAGCGATCGGTTTCAGATAACGGTCTTCATAATATCCTTCAATTAAGTTTTTCCTGCGGAATTCCAGTGGATCCATGTGGATTGCCTCTGCCACATCATCCATAAAGCTCTCTATTGCGAAGCATACCTGCGGAATTCCATAACCACGCATTGCACCGCCTACCGGTGTGTTGGTATAGATCGTATAAGCCTCCCCGCGGATATTTTGGCAGGCATATTGCAGTCTCCACGAAGTCAGACCGTTCGCTGCAATCGCATGACCGTGTGATGCATAAGCGCCCTGATTGGAATAAGAGTGCATATCCTTTGCAACAAGCTTTCCTTCTTTATCCACACCTGCGGCAAGATCAAATTCAATAGCATGACGGGTTCTGGTATTGCAGAAAGTCTCTTCTCTGCTGATATCCAGTTTGACCGGTCTGCCGCCCACCTGCGTTGTCAGAAACGCATTCAGTGGTTCATATAAGACATCCTGCTTATTTCCGAATCCACCTCCGATATATGGCTTGATCACACGGACATTGCCCCACGGGATTCCCAGTGCCTGACCAATGACACGGCGCACGATATGCGGAATCTGCGTAGATGTCACAACCACGATCCGTCCTTTTTCCATATAGGCATACGAAATTGGGTTTTCGATATGACAATGCTGTACGATCGGAGTCTTGTATGTGCCTTTTACCACCGTTTCGGCTTCTTCCATACCCTTATCGACATCTCCGATAAAATAATTGGAACGGGCAAGTACGTTATCTTTTTTATCGAAATGAATTGGCGGTTTGCTTCCATACATGGATTTACGCGGATGAATCTCAACCGGATATTCCTCATATTCTACTTTGATCTTTTTCAACGCTCTGGATGCAATAATTTCATCCTCCGCAACGACTGCCGCAATGTCATCTCCATAATAGCGCACACGACCGGTCAGCAGATTCCTGTCTGCCACATCCTGATGTGCCAGTTCCACAGACCATGGATGTCCCGGTGTCGGATAGCAATGATCCGGGACATCATGGAACGTCACAACCTTCACCACCCCTTCCATGATCTCGGCCTCACTGGTATCAATAGATTTTACGATTCCATTTCCAATTGTTGCATGCAGCACTTTCGCCACCAGACATCTTTTCGGAAGTAGATCTTCTGTAAATTTTGCTCTTCCGGTGACTTTCTCATATGCGTCTACACGCGGAACACTTTTTCCAATCATGATTACTCACCTTCTTCATAAAATTTTCTCAATAAAATCTTTTGAATAGAAAAAACTTACCTTTTAAAATACTTCTGTCATTTAACTTCTGTATATATTCCGCGCAGATCATAAATCGCATGCTGTGGACATTTCACCGCGCACATCCCACAGCTTAAACACAGTTCTTCATTGATCACGGCATGATTCTCTGTAACCCGAATGGCACCTGCCGTACAGGTCTTTTCGCAGATGCCACAGCCGATACAGCTTACTTCACACTGTTTCTTTGCCTCTGCTCCTTTGCTCTTATTGGAGCATTTTACAACAATATAGTTTGCACACTCATGAATGTGAATGATCTCCTGCGGACAGACTTTTGCACATTTCCCACAGGCAATACATTTCACTTCATCCACTTCTGCCACACCATATTCATTTAGAAAAATCGCCCCGAATTTACATGCCTGTACGCAGGTTCCACAGCCGATACAGCCATCTGCACATCCTTGCCCGTCTTTTGCCGTTCGACACCCACCATTACACGCCACAAGGGCTGCACGGTATGGAAATCTTTTTTTCACAGCCATATCACCCCTTCCTTTCGTATGGCGTATCTGCAAGTGGCAGACTGTATCTCCGCACTCCATCATAACGGAAATAAGCATCTGCAATCGCCGGTGCTGTAGGAATCGAAGTAATTTCTCCGATACCGATTGCGCCACATGCTACATTTAATCCCGGCTTATCTACAACAATTGCTTTGATCTTCGGAACTTCATGAGAACGGAACAATCCGAGTGACCCATATTTCTGGATTGGCATGCAGTTTTCATCAATCGGATATTTTTCTCTGAGTGCATATCCCATCGACATTACAACACCGCCTTCAATCTGACCTTCGCAGGACAGCGGATTGACTGCTTTACCGACATCATGTGCCGCAACAATATATTCCAGCTCACCGGTCTTTTTATCCAGTATACACATCTGCGTTGCATATCCATATGCTACATGTGAAACCGGATTCGGTACATTGGCTCCAAGTGGATCTGTCTTTGCCAGATATTCTCCGTAATACACGATTCCTCTCATATCTTTCAGACTTTTGCCTGCTTTTCTGTCTTCCATCAGCTTCTCGCAGGCTCTCCGGCATGCTTCTCCGGTGATCAGTGTCTGTCTCGAGCCGGACGTCGTACCGGAATCCGGTGCAATCCAGGTATTGCTTCTTTCGTATACAATATCTTCATGTTTCAGATCTGTATTGGTCACAACCATCTGTACAAGAACAGTACCGAGTCCCTGGCCGATGCAGGATGCTCCGGAATAGATATGCAGCTTCTCATCGTCTTCCACGATCAGCTTCACGCGTCCGGTATCCGGGATGCCGACACCGACACCCGCATTTTTCATTGCACAGCCGATTCCGACCGGTTTGCCCTCTGCCAGAGCCGCTTCATAATCTACCTTAACCGCCTCCAGTGTCTCAATAAGACCTGTAGACTCATCTACGATCTGACCATTCGGAAGCACTTCTCCCGGACGTATCGCATTACGGTAACGGATTTCCCACGGTGTGATTCCCACTTTGTCTGCCATCATATTCAGAAGTGTTTCTGTTGCAAAACAGGTCTGGGTAACACCAAATCCACGAAAAGCACCCGCAGGAGGATTGTTCGTATAATAAGCAGTTCCTTCAATTTCAAAATTTTCATAATGATATGGTCCTGCTGCATGCGTACATGCTCGTTCAAGTACAGGCCCTCCAAGAGATGCATATGCTCCGGTATCAGAAAATACAGATGCTTTTACTCCCATGATATTTCCGCTTTCATCACAGCCCATTGTCATATCCATATAGAACGGATGGCGTTTCGGATGCACCAGAAGGGACTCTGCCCTGGTCAGTTTTACTTTGACCGGTTTCTTCGTCATATAAGTAAGAAGTGCTGCCAGATGCTGAACCGTCATATCTTCTTTTCCACCGAATCCGCCTCCGACCAGTGCATTCTGTACTTTTACTTTGTCCGTTCCAAGAACAAGGGAACATTCATGCAGTGTCTGGTGTGCAGACTGATCCGTCGAATAAATAAATACATCTCCGTCTTCATCATAAAAAGCAACCGCACATTCCGGTTCCAGGAAGGCATGTTCTGTCCATGGTGTCTCAAAGTGATGTGAGATCACATATTTTGAATTCTGAATGGCTTCTTCTGCATTTCCACGGCTGATATGTTTATGCGCACAGATATTGTTTTCTTCTTCATCAAACACCTTGTTTGCGTCCGGTGCAGCCGCCTCTTCAATCGTGTGTACAGGTGGCAGCACTTCGTATTCTACTTTTATCAGTTTCTTTGCTTTTTCTGCTGTTTCTCTGTCCTTCGCAGCAACCAGCGCAATCGCATCTCCGAGATAATGCGTAAGTCCACCGACCGGAATCAGCGTATACTGGTCGTGTTTTAAATGTCCGATTTTATTTTCTCCCGGTATATCTTCGGCAGTCACAACAGCCTCTACACCATCAAGCGCTCTGGCTTTGGATACATCTACAGAAAGGACTCTGGCACGCGCATATTTACTTCGAAGTGCCACTCCATAAAGCATACCGTCAAGGTAAAAATCATCCGGATATTTGCCTGTTCCGAGTACTTTTTCTTCTACATCGATCCTTGCCACACGGTTTCCAAGTGTCCAGTTCTGGTCTCCGTCATCCGGAAGAACTCCGGTTTCCAGAATCTTCGCTGCCAGACGGACCGCATCCATAATCTTTACGTAACCGGTACAACGGCAATAGTTATTTCGCAATGCATACCGAATCTCATCATCAGAAGGTGTTTTATTTACGTCCAGAAGCACTTTTGTACACATCACCATTCCCGGGATGCAAAAACCGCACTGTACAGCTCCCGCCTTTCCATATGCATAGGTGTAAACCTGTTTTTCCCATTCAGTCAGCCCTTCCACGGTGATCACTTCTCTGCCATCCAGTGAAACCGTATCCGGAACACATGCCTTGCAGGTCTTTCCATCAATAATCACGGTACAGGCTCCACATGCCCCTTCACTGCATCCGTCCTTTACAGAAGTCAGATGCAGCTCATCCCGCAGAAATCGTAACAGTTTTTGATTTTTTTCAGTCTGAACAGTCCTGCCGTTCACCTTAAATGTTGCCATAGTGGCTCTCCTTTTCACTGTTCTCCGCGATACCCACGTTTCCGTCTGCAGCATGCATTTCTCAGGTATCACATAAACAGGTATCTATAATTATCAATCACCGTGCAGATCAGTCTACCGAGA
>CAKROE010000008.1 GCA_934371915.1 uncultured Blautia sp.
AGGTTTCCCGTTCGACTTGCATGTGTTAAGCACGCCGCCAGCGTTCATCCTGAGCCAGGATCAAACTCTCTGATAAAGTGTTTGATGTACTCAAGACAACCAACTAGCTTAGTTATCTCTCGTCATTACTGTTTTTAAAAGTTCATTCTGTTGAATGATGATTCGTTAAAGAATTTTCGAGAATCGTATGTGTTTCACTGTTTAGTTATCAAGGTTCTCTGTCTTTCGACAGCTCATTTATTTTATCACTGTCATTTCTGTTTGTCAAGAACTTTTTTAAGTTTTTTCAAACTTTTTAAATGACTTTTCGTGATTTGTCGTTGCATCAGCAACTCGTTTACTTTATCACATTCATTTCTGAATGTCAAGTACTTTTTTGAAATTTTTAATTTTTTCAAAATTTAAAAATTCCAAACGGAGAAGGAGGGATTTGAACCCTCGCGCCGGTCACCCGACCTATACCCTTAGCAGGGGCACCTCTTCGGCCTCTTGAGTACTTCTCCTGACTCCGAATTCATAATCTCTTATGCAATTTGAAGTGCGTCTTTTTCAAAACGCATGGTTAATTATACATAACACATTTTACATTGTCAACACTTTTTTTGCATTTATTTTAATATTTTTTTATTTTCTCTTTATCAAGAAAAATCAGGATTCTTTCTCCATTATCTTCTATAATATATTGGTTGTTTCGCCTCGCTGTGTTAAGATCATTATAAAGCAAAACCATCAAAAAAGATCAATATATAAAGGAGAATCTTTATGACAGAGATTATAGAAGAATTTTTTACCGGATACTGTAGAAATTTTGACATGACTCAGACAGTCATATGCGAATTTGAACAACTTCCGAACGGCCTTCATCTTCTGGATTCAAGCTGCGAGTACGGAGTCTGTAAGTTCAGTAAAGATTGTACGCTCATGAAGCAGGCCCTCGATAGGGAAAATACCTGAACTGTACCTCTGTAGCTCATCCTTATGCAAAAAACAGCCGGGAAATTTACTCCCGGCTGTTCTGCTATCTTAATTCTGTTCATCCCATCCACCATATTCCTGAATCGTTGCTTCTACTCTTTTTCTGACTTCGGCTGCGATTTCTGTGGATTTCATATCTTTATACTCTTCATAATGCATTGGCTTCAGAAAATGCACCTGTACCGTCAATGGTTCTGCAGATCCCGTATCAAATGCTTTATAGGTGTCAATCAGTGCCACCGGCACAATCGGACATTTTGCCTTCATTGCCGCCTTAAAACTTCCACCTTTAAATTCCTGCGGATGGTTTCCATGTTTGCTTCTGGTTCCCTCTGCAAAGATCAGGTAATTACGTCCATTTTTGACTTCTTTTGTGACATTGAGGATTATCTGCATGGACTGCCGGATATCTTCTCTGTCCATAATATATGCTTTCATACAGGCAAATACCTGTCGTAAAAACGGTACGTTTCCCACTTCTTTCTTTGCAACTACAGAAAAAGGTGTCGGACACGCTTCCAGAATAGCCAGCACATCATACAATCCCTGATGATTCGGATAAAACATAAATCCATTTTCGTTGGGGATGTTTTCGACTCCATAAGACTTCACGGTGATGTTTCCGCCTTTGTTCGCCTTATGGTCGATTTTTTTCAAAAGTGCATATCTTTCGCCTTCTGTATACTTATCCACGTTTGCAGCGTATTTGTTCAGCATAAACCAGCCCCACGGCACAAACAGGATGTTTCTTAACACCATCATTATAATTCTTTTCATTTACGCGCACCGCCTCTTCAAAGGATTCTATTTCAGTTTTGCCGCAATCTGTTCTTCATATCCCGGATTTTTCTTAATGAATTTATCATAAGCGGTTGTATAATCCTTATAAACCTGTGTATTCATAAACTCTGCATATTTTGTTGCAGCCTGTTTACTCATATCATCAGTGATTTCCGAAGGTGTCATTACATAATATTTGTCGTTATCCTTTTTCTGCACCATATAAGTACTGATGCACGGATAACTCTGGCTGTTCTTAAGTACCAGATCGTAAATCACATACATATATGTAATTTTGCCATTCTGGTAAATCTGACCACACTGCGTAATTTCTGTCTTGTCTGCTGCGAAAGCTTTGTAATAATTTACGGTTGCATCCATTTCCTGCTGCAGATTATCATCAGCTTTTGAAACTCCGTAGCATTTCTTTGCCTTGCTTTCACTTCCTGACGTATAAGCTTCTACAAGCGTTCTGACTACTTTCTCCGGCGTCTTATGGCTGACACCGCATCCTCTTGCCGCAAATACGATCACAATGATCAGCACGATCAGTACAGCCGCTGCTGCCAGAACTTTCTTTGGAAGTCTGGCAAGCACTGCTGCTATATCCGACATTCCTGATGTTCTTCGCGAAGAACGTCCCCTGCCGGAGGTTTTATGTCTTGTCTGCTGTCTTCTTTTTGCTGCTGCGGCTTTGGCATGTGCACCTGAAGCACCGGAGCGTTTTCTTACATTTGTTGCAGCTTTTTCCCTGTCCATGATGATTTACTTTCCCCTTTATTCCTCTGTGCTGTCCTGATTTTCTTCTATGGTAGCATCTTCGGAAATTTCTTCTGTATTTTCGGTATCTTCAGAACTTTCTTTCTTTGCTTTATCTTCGTCTTTTTCACGTACTTTTGCAAAACTTGCAACAGTCACTCCGTCAGAAAGGTTGATCAGTTTTACTCCTGATGTGATTCTTCCGAGGATTGAGATATCCGAGCACTGCAGACGGATAATAATACCTTCTGTAGTAATCATCATAATTTCGTTTTCTTCATTTACTGCTTTGGCACCGATAACATTGCCTGTCTTTTCGGTGATCTTGTAGCACTTCACACCCTTACCGCCACGGTTCTGACAGGTAAATTCACTGATGGATGTTCTCTTGCCCATACCGTTTTCGGATACAACGAGCAGATAATATCCCTGTGTGTTAAGCTGCATTGCCACAACTTCATCACCATCCAGCAGGTTAATACCGCGTACACCCATAGACACACGGCCGGTACTTCTGACATCGTTTTCTTTGAAGCGGATGCACTGACCGTATTTTGTTACCAGAATGATATCTTTCTTGTCATCCGTAGCCTTTACTTCGATCAGTTCATCATCATCACGAAGTGAAATTGCCGCCAGACCGATCTTTCGGACATTGGCATAATCCTGGATCGGAGTTTTCTTTACAAGACCTTTTCTGGTCGCCATCATCAGATAGCGACCCTCTTCAAACTTGCTGATCGGGATAACTGCAGTGATGCGTTCACCCGGCATAAGCTGAAGCAGGTTGATGATTGCCGTACCTCTGGCTGTTCTTCCGGCTTCCGGAATCTCATATGCTTTCAGTCGATATACACGGCCGGTATTTGTAAAGAACATCACATAATGATGCGTGGTTGTCATCATCAGTTCTTCAATATAGTCATCATCAAGCGTCTGCATTCCCTTGATTCCTCTGCCGCCACGGTTCTGGCTGCGGAAGTTATCTACGGTCATTCGCTTGATGTAACCAAGTTTTGTCATGGTTATAACTGTATTTTCTCTCGGAATCATGTCTTCCATAGAAATGTCATATGCGTCAAATCCGATTGCAGTTCTTCTGTCGTCACCGTATTTTTCGGAAATCGCAAGTATTTCTTCACGGATCACGCGAAGAAGTGTGTTTCTGTCTGCCAGAATTGCTTTTAATTTACGGATTTTTTCCATTAATTCTGCATATTCTGCTTCCAGCTTTTCTCTTTCCAAACCGGTAAGAGCACGAAGACGCATATCTACGATTGCCTGCGCCTGAACATCGGTCAGTTCAAATCTGTCCATCAATTCCTGTTTGGCAACCTGTACACTTCTGGAACCACGGATAATACGGATGACTTCGTCGATATTATCAAGTGCTTTCAGCAGACCTTCTAATATATGCGCACGTTCCTGCGCTTTATTCAGATCATATTTGGTACGTCTTGTAACGACATCTTCCTGATGCGCAAGATAGTATTTCAGCATCTCCGGAAGTGTCAGTACTTTCGGCTGAAGGCTTCCGTTTACGGCTACCAGGCAAAGCATGATCACTCCAAATGTGTCCTGAAGCTGTGTATGCTTGTACAGCTGGTTCAGAACTACATTTGCATTGGCATCTTTACGGAGATCGATACAGATACGCATACCTTCACGGCTGGAATGGTCGTTAAGGTCGGTAATTCCGTCTATTTTCTTTTCACGTACCAGCTCGGCGATCTTTTCAATCAGGCGGGCTTTATTTACCAGATAAGGAAGTTCTGTGACAATGATACGTGATTTTCCGTTTGGTAAAGTTTCGATATTTGTCACCGCACGGACACGGATCTTGCCTCGGCCGGTACGATAAGCTTCTTCGATACCTCTTGTACCGAGAATCGTCGCACCTGTCGGGAAGTCAGGTCCTTTCACGATCTCAAGGAGTTCTTCGATCGTAGTGTCTCTGTCCTCTTCAATAATGTTGTCAATGATCTTGACAACGGCACCGATAACCTCTCTCAGGTTATGTGGCGGAATATTGGTAGCCATACCAACCGCAATACCGGAAGTTCCATTTACAAGAAGATTCGGGTAACGGGCCGGAAGTACTACCGGCTCACGCTCAGTCTCATCAAAGTTCGGCTGAAAGTCTACGGTATCTTTATTGATATCCGCAAGCATTTCCATGGAAATCTTGCTCAGACGTGCTTCTGTGTATCGCATCGCAGCCGCGCCGTCACCATCCACGGAACCAAAGTTTCCATGACCGTCTACCAGTGGATATCTCGTAGACCAGTCCTGTGCCATATTTACAAGAGCTCCATAGATAGAGCTGTCTCCATGCGGGTGATATTTACCCATGGTATCACCGACGATACGGGCACATTTACGATGTGGCTTATCCGGACCGTTGTTCAGCTCTATCATGGAATACAGCACCCTTCTCTGTACCGGTTTCAGACCGTCTCTGACGTCCGGAAGGGCACGGGAGGCAATAACACTCATGGCATAATCTATATAAGATTTTTCCATGGTCTTCTGCAGATCCACCTCATGGATTTTATCAAAAATATTGTCTTCCATTCTTTATTCTCCTAGATATCCAGATTTTCTACAAAGCGGGCATTTTCTTCGATAAATTCTCGTCTCGGCTCAACTTTATCACCCATCAGTGTGGTAAATGTCAGGTCGATTTCAGAGGTTGCGGACTCATCCATAGTCACACGCAGAAGGATACGTTTCTCCGGATCCATGGTTGTCTCCCAGAGCTGCTCTGCATCCATCTCTCCAAGTCCTTTGTATCGCTGGATCTTATTGTTATTGTCACGTCCGATCTGTTCAAGGATGCTGTTCAGTTCCGCATCATCGTATGCATACCAGACTTTTTTATTTTTTTCAACTTTGTACAGTGGCGGCTGTGCCAGATATACATAGCCCTGTTTGATCAGTTCCGGCATAAATCTGTACAGGAATGTCAGAAGCAGGGTTGCAATATGTGCACCGTCAACATCGGCATCGGTCATGATAATGATCTTGTGATAACGGAGTTTGCTGATATCAAAGTCATCATGGATACCTGTACCAAACGCAGTGATCATAGCCTTGATCTCTGCATTGCTGTAAATTCTGTCAAGACGGGCTTTTTCTACGTTGAGGATTTTGCCTCGAAGCGGAAGGATAGCCTGTGTCGCACGGTTTCTTGCAGTCTTCGCAGAACCGCCCGCAGAATCTCCCTCTACGATGTAAATCTCACAGTTTTTCGGGTCTTTATCGGAACAGTCTGCAAGTTTGCCCGGCAGTGCCATTCCATCGAGAGCTGATTTTCTTCTGGTAAGGTCTCTGGCCTTACGTGCAGCCTCTCTTGCTCTCTGTGCAAGAACAGATTTCTCTACAGTTGCTTTTGCTACAGTCGGATTCTGCTCAAGGAATATCTCCAGCTGTCTGCTGACTACGTAGTCAACCGCTCCACGCGCTTCACTGTTGCCGAGTTTCTGCTTTGTCTGTCCTTCAAACTGAGGTTCCTCGATCTTGACACTCACGATGGCGGTAAGTCCCTCACGGATATCATCACCGCTTAAGTTCGGCTCGCTGTCTTTGAGCAGTTTATTTTTTCTTGCGTAATCATTAAATGTCTTTGTCAGCGCGTTACGGAATCCGACAATATGTGTACCACCTTCCGGTGTATTGATATTGTTTACGAATCCGTAGCTGTTTTCTGTATAAGAATCATTATGCTGCATGGCAACCTCTACTGCCACGCCGTCCTTTTCTCCCTCACAGTAAATAACTTCAGGATAAAGGGATTCCTTGCTTCTGTTCAGGTAGGTTACAAATTCGCGGATACCGCCTTCGTAGTGGAATGTTTTTTCTTTCTTGGAGTCTTCACGCTCATCCCTGAGAACGATGCGCAGCCCCTTGGTAAGAAATGCCATCTCACGGAGACGCTGTTTCAGAATATCGTAATCATAAACGGTTTCTTCGAAGATTTCTTTATCCGGAAGGAATGTTACCGTTGTTCCGCTCTTTCCTTCCTCGCAGTCGCCTACGACCTTCAGAGGATACATTGTATGGCCTCTCTCGTAACGCTGTTTGTATTCTTTTCCCTCGTGATAAATACTGACTTCCAGCCATTCAGACAGTGCATTAACAACTGATGCACCTACGCCGTGAAGACCACCGGATACCTTATAGCCCCCACCGCCGAATTTACCGCCGGCATGAAGAATCGTAAATACAACCTCTACTGCCGGAATTCCTGCTTTGTGGTTGATACCAACCGGAATACCTCGTCCGTTATCTACTACTGTAATGGAATTGTCGGGATTGATCGTTACCTGAATTTCTGTACAAAATCCTGCCAACGCTTCGTCTACCGCATTATCCACGATCTCATATACAAGATGATGCAGGCCCCTGCTGGATGTACTTCCAATGTACATACCCGGTCTTTTACGAACGGCTTCCAGACCTTCCAGAATCTGTATCTGGTCCGCGCCGTATTCTGTATTCTCTCCGCCCATGTGCTTCCTCCTGTCATTCTATATTTATCTGCAGACAGATGCTTCTGTCATTTTAAAAATAGGCATAATAATACTTATTTATTATAGCACAAAATGGCTCTTTTTCCAACCGCGAATCCCCGTTTTAAAGGGATTTCTTTTCGTACACAGAAAAAGACCATGCATCTTTGCATGGCCCTTTCCAAAATTGGAATAGTCTAAAAACTGAAACCGGATGAACTTACTGTATCTGCATTACTCTCTGCGGTAACATCTTCTGCAACTGTACCCTCTTCTGTTTTTGAAATGTGTAAAGCACTCTGTTTGTCACTTTCTTCCAGCGGAACTGCATTCTTGAATTCCATCTGGATTTCCGCTGCACCCTTCGGAATCTCTGCTTCATTTCCATCAACCGTAAAAGTTATATCATAAAATGTATATTCTGCATCTTCTGCTGTACCGAGACTGTCTACAGATGCCTTTTTGGCTTCTTCATATCTCGGATCACCCGGCATAAGCTTCTCTGCTTTGATTTCTGCATTCTCAGGAAGTGCTGCTTCCTCAGATACTTTGGCAGTGATCACAACTTCTTCATTTTCATAAAGAAAATCTGTTTTGATAGCCGGCTCTTCCGGATCTGTAAGTTCTTCGGCTTCGTCTGAAAATATGATTTCTACATCTTCTCCGGATATTTCATCTGTTCCCTCATCCGAAACTGTTTGCGAAGGATCTGCCTGAATCTCCTGATTTTCTTCCGCCTGTACTTCTGTTTCTTCCTGAACCGGTTCGATCTCTGTAACTTCTTCCTCCGGAATCTCTTCTGCGAACTCTATGACCGGTTCTTCACTGGCTTCAACAGCCTCCTCAGACTGGATTTCTATGTCACTTACATCTGCTGCTGAAACAAGCGAAAATCCTGTTCCGATCATTGCAACAGTCACGAAAACTGCTGCCAGTTTTTTTATTATATTATTTTTCATAACCCGACCTCCTTTTTTAGTTTTTAACGTTTTTGTTGTGTTTCTTTATTCCTGTTAAAATCACTGCAGCTGCTGCCAGAAGAAGCACCACATATAATGCAATTGGTGTATCATCACCTGTCTTTGGTGATGTCGTAGAATATGTCACAGATTTCGTCTGTGCACTGCTGCCCTGACTTGTCTTCTGGGAGGTCATTGTCTTCTGTGTTGTTTCCTTTTCGGGTTCTTCCTCCTCTTCCTTTTCCTCTGTTGTTTTTTCTTTCTCCGGCTCTGTATTTGTGATAACAACTGTCGCTGCTGTATTTGCAGAATCAAATACTACAGAAGTCGCACTGACTGATACTTTGTACGCAAAATCTGATGTTCCGGCAACAGGTTTGCCGTTTACATCTGTCTCGGCAATATACAACGTCGTCGTTTCATTATCCTCAAGACCGACTTTTATCACACTGCTTACTTCTGATGTATCATTCAGTTTCAGCGGAACTATATTCTGTGAAACTTTATCAGAAAGCGTTGTATGATTTTCGTCCGCAAAAATTCCGGCATAGAATGTTTCATTGCCCTTTTTCGCATTTCCGTCTGCACCGACCAGTTTCTTCGTGATCGTCAGATTTCCTTCTACATAAAATCCATCTGGTTTTTTCACAAATACGTTATCAAAATAAACCGTCTGCGTGCCATTCGGTTCTGTAACAGTCACTGAATTGCCATCATTAAATCTTGCCTGATATACTGTTCCGTCTGCAAGTGTACCCTTTGTCTGAGCTTTTCCTTCTGCATCACATTCAGCAACATAATATTTCTGATTCACTTCAAGATTTGTGAATTTTACACTTGATACTGAATTATTCTTAAATACAATTTCTTTTACCTCAGAAACGCGCTGTTCACATGCTTCGTCAGAATACAATGCCACATAAAATGTCTGATCGATTGCCATGAGATTTCCGTCAGTTTCTTTCAGGCTCTTGGTCACTTCTACAGAAGCTTTTGCTTTTTCCAACAAGCTATCTTCAATGAGAAGGATTCCATCCTCATTGACTGTCGTCGTAGTCTGTTCTTTGTCGATCTTACCGTCTTCACCGATCACAAATACGGTATCTGCCGCAAGATCATATCCAGCCGGTGCAAGATTTTCATGTAATGTATATTTCACACCAGCTTTCAGACCTTTGATTTCCTGCGGTACAGTTTCTGATATCCAGTTTCTTACAACAGTTCCATTCTCATCCAGAATCTGGATTTCTGCGCCTTCCAGTACTTTACTTGTATCTTTGATATCCACTTTACTGATACTTACAGAAGTAGGTTCTTCTACGTATTTGTTTACGTATTCTGCTGTTTCGTTCTGACAGGCGTCACCGTTTTTCCAGACAGATACTTCTTTTTTCAGTTCACCGGAACCATCATCTGTTACCACAACTTTATAGTGGTATTCTGTAGTATTTTTTTCGTATCTTTCGCCTGCATCAGCTTCTTTTACTACATAGTAGTATGTACCGGCACCACCATCGATGCTGTCTGTCTGTACTGTTGCATATTTACGCGGAGCAAAGCTTCCGCTGCCTGTTCCATCGTCTCCGATGGTTACTTCTACGCTGTCATCTGCTGCCTCGCCGGTTGCCCATGTTTCATCCGCTTTGTAAAGATTAAAGGTAAATTTCTGACCTTTTGCCTTATCTGTACTGAGCCCTTCGATGCTCTTCTTTACACTTACAGTAAAGTCTGTATCTGCTGCCTGGTAATGATTCGTAAAAGTGACACCCAACTCTTTGTCGATTGCCTTTCCATCAACTGTAACTGCTGTTACTTCAAGTGCTTTATCGACTTCGTCTACTTTGATGACAACTGTATGTTTTGTATCATCTTTTGTATATCCCTTTGCATCTTCTGACAGATTTTTTTCTTCTACTGTGTAGGTATAGGTATCGGCCCTGTTAAATTTGATCTGTTTAAATCTCTTTGTCTCTGCTCCGTTTACCGTAACTTCGTCTTCATACCCTTCTCCGGAAAGTTTGAATGTAAACTGCCTGTTTACAGTTCCATTCTCCGGATAACCTGTAATCACTTTTGTTACCGGAATTTCATAAGATGTTTCTGTCGGCTGCGGAACTACATATTTATTTACGTATTCTGCTGTTTCGTCCTGACAGGCATCGTCATTTTTCCAGACAGATACTTCTTTTTTCAGTTCACCGGAACCATCATCTGTTACCACAACTTTATAGCGGTATTCTGTAGTATTTTTTTCGTATCTTTCGCCTGCATCAGCTTCTTTTACTACATAGTAGTATGTACCGGCACCTCCATCGATACTGTCACTCTGTATCGTTGCATATTTACGCGGCGCAAAGCTTCCGTTGCCTGTTCCGTCGTCTCCGATCGTTACTTCTACGGTGTCATCTGCTGTATCTGAGGTTTCCCATTCGGCATCTGATTTGTAAAGATTAAAGGTGAAGTTCTGACCTTTTGCCTTATCTGTGCTGAGCCCTTCGATGCTCTTCTTTACATTTACAGTAAAGTCTGTATCTGCTGCCTGATAATGATTCGTAAAAGTGACACCCAACTCTTTGTCGATTGCCTTTCCGTCAACTGTAACTGCTGTTACTTCAAGTGCTTTATCGACTTCGTCTACTTTGATGACAACTGTATGTTTTGTATCATCTTTTGTATATCCCTTTGCATCTTCTGACAGATTTTTTTCTTCTACTGTGTAGGTATAGGTATCGGCCCTGTTAAATTTGATCTGTTTAAATCTCTTTGTCTCTGCTCCGTTTACCGTAACTTCGTCTTTATATTCTTCTCCGGAAAGTCCGAATGTAAACTGTCTGTTTACGGTTCCATTCTCCGGATAACCTGTGATCACTTTCGTTACCGGAATTTCATAAGATGTTTCTGTCGGCTGCGTAGTATCTGTTTTATTGTCAAATATAAATCCGGATTGCCCGCTTAACGCTGTGAGACTATCTTCATCCGGCAGACTGTTTCCGATATCTTCAGGTACTGCATAGTATGTAACCGTTTTGCTGTATACTGTATCGGAACCCTGTAACTCTTTTGCAACATTTACTTTTACAAGATACTGTTTTGTTGAAAGTTCATATCCTTCGACCGGAGTCTGATCTTCTGAAATAAGGTACCAGTGGTCTCCGATTTCGTCATCTGTTGAATACTGAATATCACTAAACTTTATTACACTTCCATTGTTGGTCTTTGTCTCTTTTGACTTCCACTCATTATCTTTAAATTCACTCAGATTAAAATTAAATACCTGATCTGCAGTCGGAGTTTCACCGTTGACAGTTTTAATTGCAGTAAATCCTGTGGATGTCGGAATAAGTGATCCGCCGTCATATGGCCAGCGATGTCCCTCTCCTCCGATGGACATTCCATTTCCTATAAAGCATCCGTTATAATTACCGGTTGGCATATTTATTTCCGCATTCGGTGCAATCACATGACCGAATACCGGTGTGGAAATTGAATCAATGTTTACCGCACTTGCATTTGGCAGATTAAATGCGATTGGAATACCGCTTTCATCTTCTTTTGCAGTTAAATTTGTGATTTTTGGAAAATTACTAACAGTTCCACTGTCCAAAATATTAATAACTGTAGCTGCAGTACTGCTTCCTTTTATATTGATAAGTACTCTTCTTCCATGTGTATTCAATGTCACATTAGAGCCGGTATTTATCTCAATAGTCTGCCAGTCACCTGTAATATCATAAGTTTCTGCACTGTAGTTTGCAAGCTGTGCTGAAGTTGCTGTTACTGCCGATTTCAGTGCTGACCAGTCTACATAGCTGTCTGTTGTATAAATCTGCCCTTCCTGATTAAAATTCACCTTTCCATTCAGAGTCTTTCCATTATCGGATACTGTATTTGATGTGCCTACATAAAGAGGAATCTTGTCATGCTTATTTCTGCTGTTGCATGGTCCACTGTAAGAGACATATCCCCCTATATAAGAAGGTGTATTTACATAAGCTGAATCAGAAAATCCGTATCCACTTCCTGAATAATTTTCCTGAATCAGAACGGCTCCCATACAGTGAGTTTCATTCATCTCCACATTACCAAAAGAAACCACATTAAACTGGTTCAGAAGAAATTCCAGTGAATAATCAGTTCCAAAAGTATCGTTCGTAGTATTTTGTGTACTGAAAACGGCCATCTCACTTCCATCTGAAAAAGCATCAATGTCCGTGTTTTCCTCCACTTCAACTTTATTTCCTTTCTCAACAACATTTCCGATCACCTCGCCAAATGCTGTCACAGATGAATCCGCCATAAGCATGACAACTACGAGAAGCAGTGTAAGGATTTTCCTTAATAATTGTTCTCTTTTCTTCATAACCACAGCGCCCTCCTTCATTTTGATAAAATATAAAAATACAATCACAGATAATTTCTTTGTATTGATTTTTTCTATTATATCATTCAGGCTCTTTCTTCATCTCTTTCCTGGACGCTGTGTTTCGAAACTATTCGAAAATATCAGACTTTTTTTCGGTATTTTGACAGACTTCACCTACGGATGCTACATAATAATTGACTTTCAGGCTTCTCTTCTGACCCATCTTACTCATAAACTGCTTATTGATTCTCTTGGAAACCTTCTGGCAACTTTCCTGCTCAATTTCAATCAGCATGACCAGATATTGTCTGGAATTATATTTTGTATAAAAATCACCTTTTCTGATGGACTCCTGAATCGATTCACACAACACTGCCGACATTTTCTGTTCTTCTTCTTCCGTCACTTCTCTGTTCTCGTAATTTAACGTACAGAGCATGATAAATACCGACAATCCCGTTCGTTCTACCATCCTGCTGAATACATGATACACATCTACAAAACTTGGATAAGAACAATAATATGCTCCTGCCACATTCTCTTTTTCCATAAGGCGGTACTTGATATCCTCAATTGCACCCGCCGCCTGCGAAGCACGCTCTCCCATAAATCGAAAACGTTCTACAAGTTGCGGTGACGGTGCGATTCCCAGTTCATCCATAAGACGCTTTTCGGTGTTTCGATATACTTCCAGACCTTCTTTATACCTTGACATACTGATCAGACTGTCGATTTCCCATACCTGCCAGTTATCAAAAGGATATATCTCTGCTGCCCGATGTGAAATCTTATGTATATCTTCGTAACGTTCCTTATCTTGCAATCGCGTACACAATTCTTCCACGCAGTAAAAATAGAGTTCCCGGCAGCTTGCGTTTTCTGCGGCTACCCAATTCTCTCCAATCATATCCGGAAGAAGTTCCCCTTTATAGAGTTCCCATGCCTTCTTCCAGATTTTGATTCGCGTCTCTTCTCTTTTTTCTTTTTTGCCATTCTGAATCAGTTTCCGAAACTGACATACATCTACACAAACAGGAACATTTTCATCCCAACTGCACATTCCTGCATTGATCTGAATATAGTTGCTCTCCGGAAGGCCTGCTTTTTGTAACTGTTTACGAAGACGGAAAATCGTGTTATTCAGGCTTCCGTTTTTATTTTCAACTTCCGATCTTCCATAAAGAGCTTCGATCAGAGCGGCTTTAGAGATACCTCCGTCTTGTGAATGCAATAGTATCAACTGCAAAAGCTGCATAGTTTTGGAAACTGCATTTCGGTCCAAAACTACTTCTTTGTCATTGAATTCCAGTGAAAAACCACCAAACATCCTGACTTTCAGTAAATTATTTTCCATATGCTTTTCCTCCGCTATGCAGCTTTTTCTGCTGCTGTCGTTATTTTAACAGATACTGGTAAATTTCCCTCTTGCTGACACCACGGTCTTTTGCGACCTGTTTCATCGCATCTTTACGAGAAATACCCTGTTTTTCATAAATCTCCATATGTTCTTCTATTGAGATTTCTTCCCAGGAAGCAACTGCCTCTTCTTTGAGCTCCTGGCGGCTTTTGCCCTCAATTACAAGAACGCATTCACCAAGTGGCTTCTCATTTTCATAATGTGCAATGAGGTCTGCTATTGTTGTACGAAAAGCAGTTTCATGCTTCTTCGTCAGCTCCCGGCAAAGTGTCATCCGACGATTGCCCAGTGTTTCGTACAAATCTTTCAGCGTACGCACCAGTTTGTGCGGAGCTTCATAAATAATGATCGTCCTTGTTTCATTTACCAGTTCATTCAGAATTTCCCGGCGCTCCTTTTTTTCCATCGGGAGAAATGCCTCAAATGCAAACCGGCGGGTTGGAAGTCCTGATAAAGTAAGTGCCGTAATACAGGCTGCCGGTCCCGGCAGGGATGTCACTTCGATTCCCGCATCATAACACATTGCTGCCAGTTCTTCTCCCGGATCAGAAATTCCCGGAGTGCCCGCATCTGTGATAAGTGCAATATTCATCCCATTCTGCATTTTTTCTATCAGCGTGTATGCTTTTTCTATTTTATTGTACTCATGATAGCTGGTCATAGGTGTTTTTATTTCAAAATGGTTCAGAAGCTTGATACTGTTTCTGGTATCTTCTGCTGCGATCAAATCTACTTCCTGTAATGTACGAAGCACTCGAAGCGTAATGTCCTCAAGGTTTCCTATGGGTGTTGCACAGAGATAAAGTCTGCCACTCATCCAAAGCAACTCCTTTCTTTTATGTCTTTCTGTAAATTTTATATCATTTCATATATTTCAAGAATTTCTTTTGTGTATGTACCCGGTTTCTCATAAACGATCAATGGCGGTTCTACGGAAATTCTGGAATTACAGCCTTTTCGCGCCTCGATAAGAACCATATTCGGTTCTTTATTGACATATGGATAAACGAGCTGCATTCTTTTGGGTTCCAGTTTGTATTTCATCAGCACCTGAAAAATCTCGGCAAGACGGAATGGACGATGTACCATAAAAAACCTTCCTCTGTCTTTTAATACGTTTGCTGCCTGACTCACCACATCTTCCAGCGTACACAGTATTTCATGGCGTGCGATTGCTTTCGCCATATAGGGATTCTGGATTCCATGCTGTCCGATCATATACGGCGGGTTGCTGGTCACTACATCAAAAGAAGCTGCTCCAAAAGTCGCAGCAGCCTCTTTAATATCTCCGCATATAATATCAATGTCGGATTCCAGACTGTTGTATCTCACACTGCGTCTGGCCATATCCGCACATTCTTCCTGAATCTCAAGCCCGGTCAGATGACCGCCTTTGCCTTTTGATTTCAGTAGAATCGGAATAATCCCTGTACCGGTACCCATATCAAGTACAGTCTCATTTTTTCTTATGTTTGCAAAACCAGATAAAAGAACCGCATCCATGCCAAAACAGAATTTCTCAGGATTCTGAATCACATAAAAACCATTCTGAAGATCGTCTATCCGTTCATTCGGCTGTACAAGATCACTCTGCGGATTTTTTGCCATGGGATTTGGAATCTCCTTCTTTTTGTTCTGATTCTTTTGTTTCTTTACCTTCTCTTTCGGAAGCCTTTGCTTTTTTCTTCCGTGGGCGGAATTTCAGTTCATTTACCGAAAATTCCTGAATTTCCTTTTCGTCGTTCACCTCAACGATAACCTTTACCCGCTGACGGAGAACGTTGACACTGTGTACAGTTCCCTGCAGTCCGTCCGGAAGTGTGACTGTATCGCCTGTTCCCGGAAGATTCTTATTGAGTTCCTCGTATGTTTCCTGTTCGTTCTTAAGGCAGCACATCAGTCTGCCACAGACACCGGAAATCTTTGTCTGATTCAGGGAAAGATTCTGCTCTTTCGCCATCTTGATCGATACTGGTGCAAACTCTGACAGGTACGTATGACAGCAGAGACATCTTCCGCAGATACCTATTCCACCGAGAATCTTTGTCTCATCACGTACACCGATCTGACGAAGTTCGATTCGGGTCTTGAAAATAGATGCAAGATCCTTTACCAGCTGGCGGAAATCGATTCTTCCGTCGGCGGTAAAATAAAACAGTACTTTATTATTGTCAAAAGTATACTCCGCATCGATCAGTTTCATTTCCAGACCATGTTCACGGATCTTCTTCTGGCAGATCTTGAATGCGTCTTTCTCTTTCAGACGATTCTGTTTTTCTCTTTCTTCGTCTGCTTCTGTCGCAACTCTGAGTACTTCTTTCAGCGGATGTACTACTTCATTCTCTCCTACTTCCTTCGGTCCGAGAACAACCCGTCCGAATTCGATTCCACGCGCTGTCTCAACGATTACATGATCGCCGATCTGCATTTTATAGTTTTTCGGGTCAAAATAATAAATCTTACCCACGTTTCTAAATCTGATACCAACAATTTTTGTCATTCTATCTCTCCCTGATCGTCAGGAACAGTAATTCAAGTGCAAGCTCGAAGTTAACATTTGCACGAAGACGGACTTTTGTCTTTTCGAGTGCCTCCAGAATCTTTTCCAGATTTTCATAGGAGCGCTGGCTCGCCTGTTCCTTTATATAATTAATTTCCTGTTTAAATACAAGGTTGTCAACTTCCTGAGTAGCCTTAAACATCAGAACATCTCTGAACCAGAACTGGAAAATATCCAGATAATCTCCTATATTCTGCTTTTCGCCCGAAAGAGACTTGATCTCGTCCGCAAGCTCATATACTTCCATTGTATTAACATATTTCAGTATCTTTAAGGCATTTTCTGTCATGGCAGAAAACTCCTCTGACGTAGCCGCATCTTTGGCTCTGCCGATACTTCCCTGTGCAAAAGATGCATCGATCTCTGCCTGATAATCCGGCACATGCAGTCTCTCCATCAGGTATTTCTTAACAAGGCTGTCATCGACTACTTTCAGGTCAAGACGTACACATCTTGACTGAATCGTAGGCAGAAGTGCATCTATATTGCTGGTCAGCAGTATGATCACTGCATATTCCGGCGGTTCTTCGATTGTTTTTAACAGAGCATTCTGAGCCTGTACTGTCATCATTTCCGCATCAGGGATAATATAAATCTTGTGTGGACTGCAATACGGCTTCACTGCGACATCGTGGATCACCTGCTCACGGATCTCGTCAATGGAAATGGTTCCCGGTTTCTCATGGTTGACCATTATAATATCCGGATGATTCTTGCCCAGTGCCTTCTTACAGGAATCACACTTCTGACATGGCTCGGTTCCGCCTGCTTCACACTGCAACGTCATTGCGTACGTCGTTGCAATAAGCTTTTTGCCGGATCCCGGTCTGCCCGTAAAAATGTATGAATGGGATATCTTTTCTGTCTTAATTGCATTCTGTAAATGTTTTACAATATCCTTATGCCCTATAATATTATTGAAACTGACCATTCAGAATCACCTCTCTTGTCTGTAGTTTCTGTATACGAATCTTTGTTCGTTATACTGTCATTATATCATACTTTAATAGTCAATCAAAACTATTTTTGTTTATGACATGGAATTTATAAAATCAGTAATATTTCTGACACATACATCAAGATCGTCATTTTCGAATCTTCGGCTGATCCCGGCCTCCTGAATCTTCTCTTCGGAAAAATCTTCCTGATCTGCAAGAAATCTACGGCACATTTCCTCATATTTCGGTGTTTCCTGTTCTTTTTCCCTTTTGACTGCACGTATCAGTCTTTCACCGTCTTCTACCTCGATATAAACAGGAACTACATTTGACTCCCCGTAATAATTTCTCATTTTCTGATAGGATTCCAGTGTGCCGATTCCCAGATAATGTCCCTTCTTAAGATCAATCTGTCCATCATCTGCCGTAAAATAAGTCCACACACCGTATACTGTATTGTAAGCTCTTGCTTCGATGACTTTTCCTTCTGTCTTAAATTTCTGAAGTTTCTTTTCGTCTGTAAAATAATACTGTCTGCCGTTTTCCTCTCCATCTCTTACCGGTCTGGTCGTATAGAGAATCAGTTTTTTGAGATTCAGTTCTTTATTTCCTGCAAGTCTGGAATAGATTTTGTCTTTTCCTGACGCACTTTTTCCCATAATGTAAAAAATCTTACCCATTGGTTTCTTCGTATTGCTCCTTTGTTGTCTGTTTTACCACACGGATGGACTGATTCGTATAATCTTCGAGCCCCTGCAGATACAGTCCCTCTTCCGTATATATTTTTATATTGCGGATAAAATGTCCCGTAATCTGCTCTCCGGGAGTAAGAAGCGGAATTCCCGGCGGATACAGATAAGCAAACTCTGCCGATATCCTGCCGATACATTCTTCCAGAATGCAGCTTTCGCTCTCCGTCTCCATTGCCTCAAAAATAGGAAGTACCTGATTCAGAACACAGTGCATCGACTTCGCATCCATTTCACATTCTTCCATTCCTGTCAGCCCAAGCTTTTTTACTTTTTGCTCTTCTTCCCGGTCTATCTCCTCGATTGCCTGACAAAGACGTTCAAAGCCCTCTTCTCTGTCTCCGACTGCCGCAAGCGCAAGCGCGTAAGTTTCGGTTTCCATCTCCATCTGTATATGGTATCTCTCCAGAAGGATATCATATAACTGTGCTCCTGTCAGTGTAGAATTGACCGTAGAAAAAATCAGTTTTGAACGGTCATAATCAAATACACCGTTAACACCCCTTTCCGGATCTGCCAGACAGATATATCTGCACTGCGAAAGCCTCTTTCTTGTCTGCTCCAGCATTTTTGTAAATTCACGGAACATTTCATGACCTTCTGCTGCCATCGTATCCATACATGCATCGATGCTTGCCATAAGAATATAAGACGGGCTGCTCGTCTGATAAATTCCCATAAATCTCCGAATAAGTCTTCCATCCACTCTGCCACTGCAGTTATGAAGAATTGCAGTCTGCGTCATAGCCGGAAGCGTTTTGTGAAAGCTCTGGATTACAAGGTCTGCTCCAAGCTCCACTGCTGAAGTCGGGAAATAATTCGAGAACTGAAAATGTGCCCCATGTGCCTCATCAACGATCAGCGGAATCTCATATTTGTGCGCAATCTCAGCAATTGCCTTAATATCAGAAACCACTCCGTCATAAGTCGGTGAAGTGATCAATACTGCTTTAATCTCGGGATTCTCTGCAAGGCATCTTTCCACTTTGTCTGGAAAAATTCCGCCGTTTATCCACCACTTCATGTCCATCTGTGGATAAATATAAGTTGGTTTTAACTCTCTCAGATACATGGCATGATAAACTGCTTTGTGGCAGTTTCTTGCCACGAGTATCTGTCCCTTCCGCGGAACTGCTGCCGAAATAGCCGCAAGCAAAGCTGCAGTACTTCCATTCACACTGTAATAACTTTCTTTTGTTCCATAAAGCTTCGAGACATTTTTCTGCGCCTCAAGAAGAATATCTTCCGGATGATGAAGATTATCAAAACCTTCGATTTCGGTAATGTCTCTCTCGAAAGGAAAATCACCTCTTACTGAATCCGGATTGCGTTTATGTCCCGGCATATGAAACGGATAATAATCCGACTGACCATAGCTTTCGAGTTTTTTATATAATTTTTCCATAATCATTATACCTTGAAGCGATAACCGACACCCCAGATAGTTTCTATATATTGCGGCTTCGCCGTATTGAATTCGATTTTTTCACGGATTTTCTTGATATGGACCGTGACAGTTGCAATATCCCCTACGGATTCCATGTCCCAGATCTGACGGAACAGCTCCGCTTTTGTAAATACACGGTTAGGATTCTCAGCAAGAAATGTCAGAAGATCAAACTCCTTCGTTGTAAAAGTCTTTTCTTCGCCATTTACCCAGATACGTCTCGCCGTCTTGTCAATCTTGATTCCGCGAATCTCAATAATGTCATTCTTTACTGCCCCGGAACCAACCAGCCTGTTATATCTCTCCATATGTGCCTTCACACGTGCAACCAGTTCACTCGGACTGAATGGTTTCGTCATGTAGTCATCTGCACCAAGCCCCAGACCACGGATTTTATCAATATCATCTTTCTTTGCTGAGACCATGATGATCGGAATATTTTTTTCCTGGCGTACCTGACGGCAGATATCAAATCCGTCTATCTCCGGAAGCATCAGATCAAGAATAATCAGATCATATTCTTCTTTGAGTGCTTTTTCAAGGCCCACATCTCCTCTGTTCGCTATTTCTACTTCAAATCCGGACAGTTCCAGATAATCTTTCTCCAGATCTGCAATTGCTTCTTCATCTTCAATGATCAGAATTTTGCTCATTTCATAGGTACCTCCTGGTATTTTCTTAAAACAAAGTACATAATCGTTCCGATTCCCTCACGGCTGGTTGCCCATACCTTGCCGCCATGGTCTTCAAGGATCTTACGAACGATGGAAAGACCGATCCCGCTTCCTCCTTTGGAAGAATTTCGTGAAACATCGGTTCTGTAAAAACGCTCAAAAATATAAGTCAGGTCTTTGGATGCAATGCCTTTACCGTTATCTTCGATCTCAACCTGTATAAAATCTCCGACATCTTTTACCCGGATCTGGATCACTCCTTTTGGCTTATCCATATACTTGATCGCGTTGCTGATGATATTATGGATCACACGCCTTATCTGCTCTCCGTCAGCAATGACAAGGACATCCTTTTCGACGTAATTTGCATAATAAAGCTGAATGCCTCTCGTCTCCAATTCCAGTCCGACTTCTTCCGCACAGTCTGAAAAATAATCCTCCACATTTAATTTGCTGAATGTATATGGGATACGGTTGGTATCAATCTTTGAGTAAAAAGTAAGCTCATTGATCAGATGATCCATCTCATTTGTTTTGTTGTAAATGGTGCGAACATAGCGGTCCATCTTTTCCGGTGTATCTGCAACCCCGTCCATGATTCCCTCTACATACCCCTTTACGGCTGTGATCGGGGTCTTCAGGTCATGGGAAATGTTACTGATGAGTTCTTTATTTTCTTTATCGAGAAGGACTTTTTCTTCTGCTGATTCTTTCAGCCGCCGCCTCATCTCTTCGAAGTCCCGGCACAATTCTGCAAATTCATCCGTCCCGTCTACTTCCAGCACAAAGTCCAGATTACCTTCTTTTATATTTTGCGTCGCTTTTCGTAATTTAACCAGCGGAGCTGCCACACTTCTGTATATCCAGAGACCGATGGAAACACTTGTAAAAATCAATATCACAAGCGCGGTAAAAAAAAGGTCCTTCGTCATGATCTGTATACTGGTCTGACTGGTTCCTGTATCTGCAATCGTAATATCATATGCACTTTCCTGCACCGTATCACTGCCCGATGAATTGCGGTGCTGTGCCTCACTGATTCCAAACAGCGTAGCCGCCAGCAAAAGCATCGGCATCAGTATGATCATCAGAAAGCCGACGATAATTCTGTTTTTTAATTTCATGGTATCTATTCACCTCTTGATAAAATCAGCGGACGCGCCACCGGCGCCTCCTCGATATGCAATAAAAAAATGAACGCATATTACGAACCATTTGTTCGATATATGCGTTCATTATATCATATTGCTATATTCTTATCTCTAAATTTTCTATTAAATCAGTGAAAAGAGTGTTTTCTTTATCCCTGTTCTGTCTCTTAGAGATATTTTTTGAGGTTTTCTGCTTTGTCCAGTTTTTCCCATGGAAGATCTACATCTGTACGTCCGAAGTGTCCATAAGCTGCAGTCTGTTTGTAAATCGGTCTTCTCAGGTCAAGCATACGAATGATTCCAGCCGGACGAAGATCAAAGTTTTCACGGATGATCTCAACAAGTTTTCCATCAGAAACTTTACCTGTTCCAAATGTATTTACATTGATGGAAGTCGGTTTTGCAACTCCGATTGCGTAAGAAAGTTGGATTTCACATTTGTCAGCAAGCCCTGCTGCTACAATATTTTTTGCAACATAACGAGCTGCATATGCTGCGGAACGGTCAACCTTTGTGCAGTCCTTACCGGAGAAAGCACCGCCACCGTGACGTCCTGCTCCACCATAAGTATCAACGATGATCTTACGTCCTGTCAGTCCACTGTCACCGTGAGGTCCGCCGATTACGAAACGTCCTGTCGGGTTGATAAAGTATTTTGTCTCATCATCTACCATGTCTGCCGGAATAATTTCATCAAAAACATATTTCTTAATATCTTCATGAATCTGTTCCTGCGTAACTTCCGGATCATGCTGTGTAGAGCATACAACAGCATCAATACGAATCGGTTTACCCTCTTCGCTGTATTCTACAGTTACCTGAGTCTTTCCGTCTGGTCTTAAGTATGGCAGTGTTCCGTCTTTACGAACTTTTGTCAGCTGACGTGCAAGTTTGTGAGCCATGTTGATTGCATATGGCATATACTCCTCTGTCTCATTAGAAGCATATCCGAACATCATACCCTGGTCTCCGGCACCGATCGCGTCTATCTCATCTTCGCCCATTTTAGCTTCGAGAGCTTTGTCTACACCCATTGCGATATCTGCAGACTGCTCATCAATTGCAGTGATAACTGCACATGTATCTGCATCAAATCCATATTTGCCACGGGTATAACCGATTTCTCTTACGGTATCTCTTACGATTTTCTGAATATCAACGTAAGCACTTGTGGTAATCTCACCCATTACAAGTACAAGACCTGTTGTAGTTGCTGTCTCACATGCAACACGGCCCATTGGATCTTCTTTCATAATTGCATCAAGAATAGCATCAGAAATGGCATCGCACATTTTGTCCGGATGACCTTCTGTTACTGATTCAGAAGTAAATAAAATTTTCTCTTTTTCCATTGTTAAACCTCTTTCTGTAAATAATCAGTCAATTTATGTTCTACGAATTACTCCATTGCTTCGCAATTCTCGTAATTCTGCAATCATTCGGAATCCGCAGATTTTTTTCAAAAATCGCTGCTTCCTCATGATTTGAGTCTTCCAAGTTGAAATGTCTTGCCATGCAAGCATGCCCGACATTTCACCTTTGAATCCTTTATAACAATAAAGACAGCCCCAACAATAGGACTGTCTTGAATTCGATTTCAATCCTCTTATTGTTCGATGACTCGCTCAGGTTGGCACCTTCCTCATAAAAAGGGGTTGCCGTGGCTTCTCAGATCCTTTGTATCTCCACCACTCTGAATAAAAGGCCGCTTTATGAAGTTATTGCAGAACTTACAATATACTTATTTTACATAAATGTCAAGTAGTAACTCTGCTAAATTTTTGACAATTTTTATCATCCAACACGAAGACGGAATTTCTGGATTTCTTTCTCGCTGGAAACCTTCTCGATCTCAGCACCGAGGCTTCTCAGTTTCTCCTCAAAATTCTCATACCCTCTCTGGATATATACAATATCGTCTACAACCGTAATACCATCTGCTGCAAGACCGGCAATAACAAGCGCTGCTCCGGCACGAAGATCCGGTGCGCTGACTCTTGCTCCTGTCAGTTTCTTTACGCCGTCAATGATTGCGGAATTACCTTCAACCTTGATGTTGGCTCCCATTCTGGAAAGCTCGTCCGCGTATTTGAAACGGTTTTCAAAGATGCTCTCTGTAACAATACTTGTACCTTCTGCCAGTGCAAGTGTTACGGCAATCTGTGGCTGCATATCAGTAGGATATCCCGGATAAGGAAGAGTCTTTACATGTGTGCGGTGAAGTCTCTTACCTGCACGAACACGTACTGCATCATCAAATTCCTCAACCTCACATCCGATTTCTTCAAGCTTTGCTGTGGTTGCTTCCAGATGTTTCGGGATAACATTCTTAACGGTTACATCACCGCCTGTTGCAGCGGCTGCGAACATAAAGGTTCCTGCTTCGATCTGATCCGGAATAATAGAATATTCGGTACGGTGAAGCTTCTCAACACCTTTGATACGGATTACATCAGTACCTGCACCCTTAATGTTGGCGCCCATACTGTTCAGGAAGTTGGCGACATCAACGACATGCGGCTCACGTGCTGCATTCTCGATAATCGTACGTCCTGATGCCATTGCGGCTGCCATCATAATATTGATCGTAGCTCCAACAGACACAACATCAAGGAAAATATGACTTCCATGAAGATTTTCGGTTTCTGCAACGATCGCACCATGAAGAATCTTTACAGATGCACCGAGTGCACGGAATCCTTTGAGATGCTGATCAATCGGACGACTTCCGATATTGCATCCGCCAGGGAGCGGTACTTCCGCATGTTTATATTTACCAAGTAATGCACCTAACAGATAATAAGATGCACGAATTTTTTTGATATATTCATAATCAACACTGATATCTGCAATTGTAGATCCGTTGATCTTGACTGTAGATCTGTCGATTCTGTCAACCTTAGCCCCTATCCCGGCAATTGCTTCTAACAAAACATTTATGTCTCTTACGTCCGGCAGATTTTCGATAAGGATTGTTTCATCCGTCATAATTGCTGCAGAAAGAATTGCAAGTGCAGCATTTTTGGCGCCACCTATTTCAACTTCGCCCACTAACGGGTTGCCGCCTTTGATTACATACTGTTCCATAAAACACCTCTATAATTATTTTCACTCCGTAAGCCGAAGCGAATGCCAGAAATAAATTTCTATCTCACTTTCAGACACCCGTCCCGAAAGCTCAATTTCGTATTATAGCATATATTTGCCATTTGTAAATAAAAATTTCTTCTGTACACTTCTGCTCCCCTGCTTGTACAATAGTTACTTTGCTTTCTCTTTTAGTGTTTCCAAAAGAATCTCCAGACTTGCTTCCAGATCTTTCCCCTCCTGATCTACCACAATATCTGCATATTTTTCATACAGCGGAGTTCTTTCTTCATACAGACTCTCAAGCGTCTGCCCTTCTCGCAGCAAAACACCACGCCCCTTCAGATTTCCAAGGCGCTTTGCCAGAGAATTCAAAGATAATTTCAAATAAACAACTGTTCCAACAGACTTCAGATGCTTCATAGCTTCTTCACAGTAGACGACACTTCCACCTGTTGCAATTACAGTATTTTCTGCTTCTATTGAAGCATTTACACGGTTCTCTACATTCTGAAATCCCTCATATCCTTCTTCTTCGATAATCTGCCACAGACGCCGATTCTCCTGTTTCTGGATGAGAAGATCTGAATCGAGGAACTGATACCCCAACACCTTTGCCAGCACAACACCAATCGTACTTTTTCCAACTCCCGGCATTCCAATCAATGTTATATTATTCATAAAGTGTTTTCTCCCGTTTTATAAATTGCTTAACGTATATTTTATCATAAACACTGTAATTCTGCAATCCCTTTTAAAATCAGGCTTTGCGGCCTTTTTGGGGTGCTTTTTTCGACGTTTTTTTCTTCTTTTTAACACTGTATCCAAACGTTCCCAGCTGTTTTCCGATTCCCATATATTCTCCATGAGAATACACAAGTGGTTTTGCAAGATTCAGATCAAAACGATTATTTTCGTCCATATAGTGTTCGTCTGCATGAACAGCTACTACATCTGCCAGAAACATATGATGGGAACCAAGCTCTTTGATTTCTTTTACTTTGCATTCGATGGATACAGGTGACTCCTGAATCATCGGTGCACTCACGATATCAGCCTTTTCGCGGGTCAGTCCTGTCTCTTTGAATTTGTCTACATCTCTTCCTGAACGTACACCGCAGAAATCAGTTGCCTTGGCAAGTTTTTCAGTCGTAAGATTAATGACAAACTCTCCGGTCTCTTTTATCATGTGATAAGAATAACGCTCCGGTCTTACTGAAATATAAACCATCGGAGGATTGGTACATATGGTTCCTGTCCATGCAACCGTTATAATATCATCTTCACCTTTACCGTCTGTAGTGCTCACCATAACGGCCGGAAGCGGATACAGCATATTACCCGGTTTCCATGTCTGCTTTGCCATTTTTTGTCCTCCGTCTGTTTATACGTAATCGCCGCCGCTCATCTGTGCGGCCTCCATCAGTGGCGGGATCAGCTGTTTCTTACGTGATACCACACCTTTCAGATAAATCGTGCCGTTTTCCGGCTGCATTTTGAATGCATTTACCGCCATCTCTTCACTTCCCTCACCATAGAAAAGAAGTTCCGTGGACTGTTCCATAATATTCGTGAGCATAAAGTAAACTCTGGATACTCCGTGTCTGCCACATTCGCTGACCATAAACGGAAGCAGTCTTTCTTTGATTTCTTTAAGTTCATCTGCATCCATGGAACTGATCTGTCCCACACCGAAGCAGACATCTCCCTCTGCGATAAATTTCTTGTAATCCTGATAAAAAATTTCCTCAGGAGATTTATCTTTCAGGTTGCTTCCTGCCTTAAACATCTCTCTCGCAAATTCCTCGATGGAAATATCTGCGATCAGTGCAAGTGCTCCTGCCGCCATCTTATCCTGCAGTGTGCAGGTCGGAGAACGAAACATCAGGGTATCGGAAATAATTGCTGCGCAGAGAAGTCCCGCGATTTTTGGTGGAATCTCAAGCTTCTGTTCGCCATACATCTGGTACATGATCGTGCCGGTACAGCCAACCGGCTGGTTGCGGAAACTGATCGGCTGCATCGTCTGCAGTGTTCCAAGTTTGTGGTGATCGATGATTTCCATAATCTCAGCCTTATCTATATTATCTACAGCCTGGTCTTTTTCATTATGGTCTACGAGAACCACTTTTTTCCTGTGCATGTCAAGGAAATTACGACGTGAGATCGTACCGATACATTTTCCTTTTTTGTCAATGACAGGGAATGCACGATGACGGTGTTTGATCATCACATCCTGAATATCATCTGTAAAATCTTCGGTATTAAATGTTACGAGACTTTCGGTTTTCATAATATATTTCACCGGAATACTCTGGTTAATAAGGCGCGAGATTGTAAAGGTATCATATGGTGATGAAATGATGATGATATCTTTCTCATGTGCCAGCTTCAGGACCTTTTCGGTCACTTCAATTCCAAGTCCGACGATGATACAGCTTACATTCTGTTCAATTGCCTGCAGATGGTCTTCTTCACGGTTTCCCATGATGATCATGTCATTTTCTTCGACATATTCTTTCATTTTATCCGGGTTGGCAGTTGCTACCATGATCTTTCCCTGAATAAAATAGCCGTGTCCGTTACCTTCGACCACTTTTCCTCCGATAGTCTCGGCAATTCTCTGATACTGCGTCCGCGCACGGGAAAGAAGATAACTGTCGGTCGTATCCATGTAAGTTTTGGCAATATCACCGATTGTGATCAGACCTTCCAGAGTACCGTCTTTTTCTCTGATTGGGAGAGAAACGATGCTGTTTTCCTGCATCAGATCCCATGCATTTTTCAGTGACATGCTCTTGTTTGCCTCAGGACTTAATCGAATATCCATATCCTTTACCTGTGTACCGATATTGCTTAAATATCCCGGTGGCTGCACACCAAAACGGTTCAGTACGTATTCTGTTTCTTCATTGATCTGTCCTGCACGCTTCGCAATATACTTGCTGTCCTGTGTGGTTCTGTTTTTGATATCACAGTAAGCTATTGCTGAGCAGATAGAATCTGTGTCCGGATTCTTATGTCCGATAACAAAAATTTTTTCCTGTTTTTTCATAAAAATAAAATCCTCTGAATGTCTTTTTCTTAATCTAATTTAATATTTGCAAAAAGAGAGCCAAGTGAAGTTGTTGCCTGCTGTCCGGCATCCGGTACTTCATAGACCTCTTCTTCGATTTCCTTTGCCATCATGTCAGATGCTTCTTTGATGCTGAGACTTAACTTGCCGTCTTTGATTGCAGTTACTTTAACTTTTACCTTGTCGCCGACTGCCAGCACTTCGGATGGTTTTTTGATTCGTTTTTCACAAATCTGGGAAATATGAACCAGTCCGGAAAGTCCGTTTCCAAGATCAACAAAAGCACCATACGGCTGAAGGCTTTCTACAGTTCCTTCTGTTACCAGTCCGATCTCAAGGTTTGAAACTTTATTTTTTCTTTCTTCTTCCGCTTTTTCTCTGAGAATTTCTTTTGCGGAAAGAATTAATTTTTTGCTGTCCTTATCTACATCAATGACCTGAACCTGAATCGGTTTGTTCAGGTATTCTTCTGTATCCTCTACATAACCAAGTGCAAGCTTGGATGCCGGAATAAATCCACGCACACCTTCTACATAGGCAATTACTCCTGCATTTGTAATTCCCTTAACTACTACATCAAGAACTTCTCCGGATTTTTTTAATTCTTCCAGTTTATCCCATGCAAGAATGTCAGAAGCTTCCACTCTGGAAAGAAGGATATTTCCATGACCGTCATCTTTGCGTACAACTGTCGCAGATACTTCATCTCCTTCATGTACTTCTTCTTTGATATTAAATCCCGGCTCTCTGCTGTAGTCTTCTACCGGAATCACACCTTCTGCATAATATTTCAGATCAAGGATTACTTCTTTTTCATCTACACTGATTACCGTTCCTGTAAGAATATCGCCTTCTTCTATTTTTTTCATAGATTCTTCCAGTTCTTTTTCATAATCTTTCATTGATTCAGCCATGATATTCCGTTCTCCTTTACTTTTTTGTTTTATTATATTATAACACTAAAAATAAAAAAAGCCCCAAAATAGGGCTTTATAAACGAGGAGTGCCCCGGCAGTGGTTTACCGGGGCGATTATTATGAAAAAATTTATGTGTAATGAAGAACATTACAACGTCTGTTTTGTGTAGCTCTTTCGAACTGTTCTTATCATAGCAATCAATTATGAACATACTATGAATAAGCAGTGAATCTTTCGTGTATTTGCACAATTTTTAAGATTCATTCCATTTTTTTTTATAAATTTACCACATATTCTTGTTTCACATAGATTTTTTCATTTGTTTATTTTATATAATGTTTGCTATTACTTAGTTAAGCAGGCTTTTTGCAATGTCGATGAGTTTTCCGATAACGCCCTTGACATCATCTTTCGTAATTCCAAGACTTTCGAGCTTATCATATACCTTTGTAATCTGGGTTCTCAGCTCATTTTCATCAAGATTCATATTTTTGAATTTGTTGTATAACTGAACCAGTGTAGATTTCTCAGAATCAGTGAGTGAAATACCAAGTCCGCTTGCTGCCACATCAATAGCATTGCTGATTTCTTCATCGGATACCTCAACCTGGCCGATTGCATCTTTTGCAGCAACGATAATGTCGACTACTTTATCCGGATCAGAAAGAAGATCATCTACTCCACTGTTCTCCAATACGGATACCGCCTGGTCTACTGCATCAGATGTTGTATCTGCATACACCATTGCCGGTGCCGTACATGTAAGAGCTCCTGCAAGAATAAATGCGCTTAATTTGTTTATTTTCATTTTTAATTACCTCCTGAATCAACTGTCCTTTTTGGGTACGCTCTGCATTATAGCACACTTTTTCTCATTACTGTAAAATTCTTTTTCACTTTTTTTCCACGCTCATTCATAAAAGCTTCGACAATCGTTCACCGTTTTTTCATAACTTAAACACGATTCCATCATAATTTCCGAATATACTAAAACCATAAAAATAATACAGCCAACATTATTTTTATAAATTTTCTTTTTCATATGTTGATTACTGAAAGGTAATCAACTCTCCTTCCTTTTAAATTAAATAAAATAACTATAAAAGGCATCCGACCAGCCACCGGATGCCTTTTATAGTTATTTTTATTTATCTCTCGTTTATTCTTTTATTTCATGTCGAAAAAAATATCGGACAGTTTTGCAAACTGCTCCAGTGTCAGTGCCTCTCCGCGAATATTTAACGGAAGTCCACACTCAGTGATTGCCGCTTCTACCTGCTCTTTTGTATAATTCAGTTCCTGCGAATTCTTAAGGCCGTTTGCAAGTGTCTTTCTCCTCTGGTTAAAAGAAGCGCGGATAATACGAAACATCAGCTTTTCATCCTTTGCCGTAACAGGTGGATTCTGATGTCGTGTCAGCCTGATTACTGCACTTCCGACTTTTGGCCTCGGCATAAAACAGTTCGGCGGAACATTTGCTACGATCTCCGGTTTTGCATAATACTGGACTGCCAGCGATAAAGCTCCGTAATCTTTGGATCCCGGTCCGGTCTGCATGCGATCTGCGACTTCTTTCTGAACCATTACCGTGATCGAATCTACCGGAACATGACTTTCAAACAATCCCATAATGATCGGTGTCGTAATGTAATACGGCAGGTTTGCCACAACTTTTATCGGACGTCCCTGATTTTTTTCATCTGCGATCTTACGAATATCGGTCTTTAAAATATCTCCGTGGATCACATTGACATTATCCCATTCTTTCAAAGTATCTTTCAGAATCGGAATCAGTGCATCGTCAATCTCTACTGCAGTTACTTCTCTTGCTGATTCTGCAAGATACTGGGTCATTGTTCCGATTCCCGGTCCTATTTCCAGTACAAAATCATCTTTTGTGATTTCAGAAGCCTGTATGATTCTGTCCAGAACATGTGTATCGATCAGAAAATTCTGACCAAACCTTTTCTGGAAAACAAATCCATACTTTTGAAGAACTTCAATGGTATATTTGGGATTTCCGAGATAAGGTCTGGTCATAATTTCCTCCTGATACATGTTTGTTTTAATTAAAATCTTTTTCGTAAAGTACTTTATATCCGTCCTGATTTACTTTTTTCTTGGATATCAGTTTACGGATACCGCCTTTTGATTTCATGATTGCATTGTCGATCATATCTTTGACCGCACCGATGTTCATTGGCTGATCCTCTTTCTGGCTTGTACTGATCAGGTTGTACAGTGCAAGCATCCCCATCTGGTCGATCGTATATCCGTTTTCTCTTGTATAAACTTTTGCAAAGTTTACAAGCTCATCATTGGTGAATACCGGAATATTGATCATAGATGTAAACTTAGATGTAAATTTCGGGAATCTCGCAATCAGCTTACGCATACCGATTTTTTCATCTTCGATGATCACGATCAGTCCGTCTGTGCGGAATTCCATTGCTTTATTTAACTGCTCAACTGTTTCTTTTGTGAGCTGATTTGCATTTTCGATGACAAGGAAACCACCTGACATCTTCTTCACGATCTCTGCAATGTTTTTGCCATTGATCTGGTCTGCAAATACATAGGCAACCTTGGATGCTTCCAGATTGAGTTCTTTACAGATTGCCGGAATCAATCCGGAAATCAGACGTGTTTTTCCTGTTTCACGGCCGCCCATAACGATCACGTTACCGGTTTTTGAGGTCTTATCGGATGCATTGATCTGTACATCATACAAAGCTTCAACAATCTGTTCTCTCAGTCCCGGAACTTTTGCAAAATAAGTAAACAGCTTCTCTTCATCCTCAGTCATTTTTTTGTCACGCGGAATGATGTCCTCTGCGTTAGTTTCCGGCTGAATGGAATCAATAAACTTTTCCAGCTCTTCTTCCTGTGTAAGAGGTTTCGCTGTTTTTTCCTTCTTGGAATGTTTTACTTCTTTTACCGGAATTTCAACTGTCTCTGCAAGATCATCCTCATCTGCAATTCTTCCGGCAGGACCGTTCAGAAACTCATCTTCTGCACTCTGAAGATCTTCTTCTGTCATAAAGTCATCCGGATCTTCTTCCGGTTCCAGTGCTTTGACCGGTTTTTTCGGCTGAATCGGTTCTTTCGGAATTTCAATTCCCTGTTCACTTGCAGCCGCAAGAATTGTATCTTCAAGATTAAAATCAAATTCTTTATCGGAATCTTCTTTGTCCATTCCCGGAAGGCATATATTCGGTGCCTGTGGAATTTCTGTTTGGCTCGGTACATCCACATCGAAATTCTTCATGGATTCCGGAATTTCAAGCTCCGGCATCTTAAACTCCGTTGCTTCTTCCGGTGCCTCTTCCTCCGAATCATTCCTGATTTCTTCTTCTGTAAATTCTTCGATTCGTTCTTCTATATCACTGAATACAGACTGTCCCGGATTTTTCGGTGCATGAATCACCGCATCTTCCGGCTCAAGCTCCGGAACATTGGTCGGCTCTTCCTCAGCAGAAATATCTTTGATCATTTCTTCCTGCACTTCTTCTGTCGGAGACTCAGATTCTTCCTCGGTCAGCTCTTCGCTTTCTTCTTTTCTCTTACCGCTGAAAATATCACGGATGCCTTTGGAAATTTTTTCCTGAAGGCTTTCTGCTCCATTTACATCACGTTCATCAATGCGGACACTTTCGATGACCGGCCCCTCATCTTCTGCTTTTTCAGTTTCAGATGCTTCCTGTCCTTCTTTGTCTGCATTTAATTCAGCTGCTTCTTCTACCGTTGTAAGATTCGGAATAAACTGCTTGTCGTATTTTTCCTTTTCTGCTCCGGTCAGCATACCCATACGGTTCTTAAGATCCAGTGCCTTCATGACATATTTGCCTTCGCTGAACCAGAGAACCATCTCATTACAGAGATCCAGACATTTCTCTGTATCACCATTCTGATAATACAGCTTTGCCAGTTCATAGGACCATCTTTCTGTAAATTCTTTTTCTTTGTATTCTTCCAGAATCCTGATCTGCTGATCAAGCGGAACCTGTTTTTCTTTGCTTATTTTATAATTCAGAATATACCGGGTACTGTCATTAGGGGCAATTTCCAGAAATTCTTCATAAAATTCTTCTGCTTCCTGAATATCCTTCATTCTGAGGGATACTTCGATCAAGCGGTACAAAATATTTTTGCCAATAGGAGCTCTGTGATAAGCAAGAAGAAAGATCTCCTTACTGTCCTCGTATCTTTTATTTGCTGCGTAAATCTCACCTACAACACATAAAGTACGGACATTCTTCACGCGACGCCAGTCAATACTGTCTACAACTTCCATGGCATCCTTATAATTTTTCTTTTCTACAAGGCGATTTATTTCTTCAAGTTTGATCCGAAATTCCTCTTTATCCAATGTATTCACCAACTTTCCAATAGTTAAAACCAGTGTATCATAAGCATACTTGCTTGTCAAAATACTTTAGCTGCTTACCGGATTATAAACTTCTCCCTTTATGACCCTGAAAACCTTGTTGATATGAAACTGGTTACTTACAAAATCATCCAGTCCGGTACAGGTGATCAGTGTCTGAATATCATGAATACAATCCAGAAGGTAAGTCTGCCTGTTGCTGTCCAACTCTGAAAGTACATCATCCAGCAAAAGTATCGGAGTATCTTTGATTTTTTCTTTTACGAGATAGATTTCTGAAAGTTTCAAAGACAGAGCTGCCGTACGCTGCTGTCCCTGGGATCCGTATTTTCGTATATCGATCCCATTTACCACAAAACTCAGATCATCTCGATGCGGTCCCGCGGATGTCATCTTCATTCGGATATCCCGTTCCCTGTTTTTCTTCAAAACATTTTCAAAATCTTCTGCTTCCGTACTCGGCTCATAAACAACTTCCAGATGTTCGATTCCTCCGGTCAGATTATGGTGAATATCCTGTATTACCTGATTCAGATCACGGACAAAATCTTTACGCTTATTGATGATCTTTGTGCCATACTGCAGCATCTGCATATCCCAGATATCAAGCGTTTCCTTCAGAGAAGGATTCATATAAAGATCCTTCAGAAGACGGTTTCTCTGGTTCACAATATGATTGTACCCGGCAAGATCTGTCAGATAAATCTGATCAAGTTGACATAATTCCAAGTCCATAAACCTTCTTCTCTCACCGGGACCGTTTTTTATAATGTTCAGGTCTTCCGGTGAAAAAAATACAAGGTTTACAATACCGAATAATTCTCTGGCTTTTTTGATCGGCAGTCCATTGATTGCCACGCCTTTCGCCTTATTTTTACGGAGATGCATATCAATTTTGTAGGAAAGTTCATCTTTCCGGATCATCATCCGAATGTGAGATTCCTCTTCCCCGAAACGGATGATCTCTTTGTCCTTGCTTCCTCTGTGCGATTTCGTTGTCCCACACAGATACACTGACTCCAGGATATTTGTCTTTCCCTGTGCATTATCTCCGTAAAAAATATTGGTTCCTTTATCGAAATCAAGCTGCAGATTCTGATAATTTCTGTAATTTTTAAGCTCCAACGATTCGATATACATATTATTTTATCACTTTGATTTCCTGATTTTCATATGTGATCACATCGCCTACATAAACTTTGCGGCCCCTGCGCTCATCCACTTCTCCGTTTACCTTAACCAGACCATCCTGAATCGCATACTTGGCTTCCACACCATCTTCCACGACTCCTGCAAGTTTCAAAGCCTGACCAAGTTTGATAAATTCATCTCTAATTTTGATTTCCAAATCCATTCACCTCTTATTATCCTGACTGATTAACACCTAAACACCTGCATTATCTGCTCTGATTCTGGCTGATGTTGACCGGCAGGATCAGATATGTGTAATTTTCTTCATCATCTCTGATAAAACATGGTGCTTTCGGATTCATCAGATACATGTTGATCACTTCATCGTCGATAACTTTCAAAGCATCGATCAGGAATTTTGGGTTGAATCCGATCACAATGTCTTTACCGGATTTCTCAATATCAATTTCTTCATTCATGGATCCCATAGCAGAATCAATCTTGAGTTCCATGCTGCCATCTGTGATCTCGATAACGATCGGCTTTTTGTCACCTTCTCTTACAAGCAGGGTTGCACGGTCGATACAGTCAAGAAATTCTTTTTTGTTGACACTGACTTTTGTATCGTAATCACTGGAAAGCATCTGATCGATACGGAAATATTCACCTTCGATCAGTCTGGATACGACGATGGTCTGGTCAAACTCGAATAAAATGTGGTTTTTTGTAAAATAAATATTTACCTGGTCATCGATCTCACCGGACAGAATCTTGCTGATTTCACCGAGTGTCTTTCCAGGAACGACAATCTTACGGTCGGAATATTCTCTCTTAAGAGGCATCTTTCGGATAGAAATACGGTGACCGTCAAGAGAAATAATTTTCAGACAGTTATCTTTGATTTCGAACAATTCTCCGGTCATCAGACGGTTATTTTCATTCACTGCAATAGAAAAGATCGTCTGACGGATCATCTCTTTCAAAGTAAACTGAGATAAAGTAAGGGATTCATCTTTTTCAATAACAGGAAGATAAGCAAAATCCTCACCAGCCTTTCCTGGAATGGTAAATTTCGCTTTTTCACAGGTGATCGTTGCAACATAATTACTGTCAGTTGTGATGGTTACATCATTATCCGGAAGTCTGCGGATGATTTCATAAAAGATTTTTGCATCAAGAGCAACCATACCTTTTTCTTCAATATGTCCGTCTACAATTGTTTCAATACCGAGTTCCATATCATTGGTTGTAAATTTAATCTGATTTGTTGTTGCATCCATAAGGATACATTCGAGAATCGGCATTGTAGTCTTAGAAGGAACAGCTTTCAAAGATATATTTACGCTTTTTAAAAGATTACTTTTGGAACAGATGATTTTCATGTGTGTATAACTCCTTTCTGTGTCGGAATCTGCTTTATAAATAAAAATATATAAAGAAATCCGCCGTAGCCGCCTTAGGGGGGTGTGAATATGTGAAAAAGTCTTTCAAACCTTGAAAAACGGGGATTTCTTCACTGTATAACTTCGTGTAAAAGTACTTTCAAACTTTGAAAATGTATGTGGAAAAGTCATTTAACCCTGTGGATTAATTTTTTTCTTAAGTGTATCGATTGAGTTTCTGAGGTTATCATTTACCTTTAATTCGTTTTCAATTTTCTCTATCCCGTGCATAACTGTGGTATGATCACGGTCACCGAGATTTTTGCCGATCGTTTTAAGTGAAGTATCAATAATATCGCGGCACAGATACATTGCAATCTGGCGCGGCATAACGATCTTGGAGCTTCTTTTGTTTCCGCAGAGGTCGGCAACAGTCACATGATAGTGTTCGGCAACAACGGAAATGATGTAATCCGGTGTGATTACTTTCTGTTCATTAGGAGAAATGATATCTTTCAGTGCCTGTTCTGCCAGTTCAAGGGTAACTTCTTTCTTTTCGAGCTTCGAACTTGCCATTACTTTATTAAATGCGCCTTCCAGCTCACGGATGTTGGATTTAATATTCGTAGCAATATATTTGATGACTTCTTCGCTGATGTTATAGCCTTCCATTTCTTCTTTTTTGTGAAGAATGGCCATTCGGGTCTCATAATCAGGCAGTGTGATGTCTGCAATCAGACCCCATTCGAATCTGGAACGGAAACGTTCCTCGAGGATTTCCATATCTTTCGGCGGTTTATCAGAGGAAATGATGATCTGCTTTTTTGCACTGTGAAGGCTGTTGAAAGTATGGAAAAATTCTTCCTGTGTAGATTCCTTTCCTATAATAAACTGGATATCATCGACAAGAAGTACATCGATATTTCTGTATTTTTCGCGGAATTTGGACATAGCGGAGTTATTTCCGTTACGGATCGTCTCAATCAGTTCATTTGTAAATTCCTCACTGGTAACATACAGCACTTTGCTGTTTTCATCGTGCTCAATAATGTAGTGAGCAATGGAATGCATAAGGTGGGTTTTGCCGAGTCCGGCTCCTCCGTAAATAAAAAGCGGATTGTAGGTATCTCCCGGAGATTCCGCAACAGCAAGAGCTGCCGCCTGAGCAAATTTATTGTTGTTACCGACGATAAAGGTATCAAAAATATATTTGGGATTCAGATGAGCTTCTTCGCAGCGGCGGTCAATGTCAGACATTGCCGGAGATGTGGATGCATTATCATAAGAAGAAACTTCTTTTTTAGGGGCCTCATCAGGAGATATAAATTTGACTTCACACTCTTCCATTCCGGTTATTTCGCAGATCGTAACCTGAAGAAGAAGTTTATACTTTTTATTAAGAAGGTTTATTAAAACAACCTGCTCGGATGGTACCAGAATCGTGATCACATGATCCCGTACATCATAGACTTTCAGCGGTTTTAACCAAGTATTAAAGGCAACGTCGCCCACATCATAATCTGCTTTGACTGTCTGCAGAATTTTATCCCAGTTTTCAATAACTTTATCCATGTTTCTATCTCCCGGTTTCTTTGAAAGTTTATATTATAGGTCAAAAGACATAAATATCCGTTTATATATTATAATAAATTCTTTTGTTTAGCAATGATTATTTCAGGGTTTGAGTGGGGAAAATCAAAGAAAAACAGAGAAGTTTTCCACGTTGTCCACATGTGTATAATATGGAAATGGTGGATAAATCTCCAGAGGTTTACATAAGTCTGAACGCTGTGGAAAAAAGCCTATGGGGATTGTGTATAACTGTGTCCACATAAAAAATATTGTAAAATAAAGGCTTTTTTGGGGGTTATGTGTAAAATTAAGTCGTCTTTTGGGGATAGATTTAGTGGAAAAAATGGAGTTATCCACAAGTTATCCACAAGATGGTGGATAACTTTACGTTAACCATAACTTTCCACATTGGCATGTGGGTACTTTTGAGAATTGAAAAAAAGCCTTATTTTGTAGAATTTTTTAAGATTTTTGCTTGACGAACAGGGGTGTTATGAATATAATTGAAATGATGTTCTATGAAAATATTACGAATAAGGTATAATAGATAAAGGAGGTGCTTTACCTATGAAAATGACATTTCAGCCAAAGAAAAGATCCAGAGCTAAAGTTCATGGATTCAGAGCTCGTATGAGCACAAAGGGTGGCCGTAAAGTATTAGCTGCCAGAAGATTAAAAGGAAGAAAACAGTTATCAGCCTAAGATATAAGACCGCAGTTATGTGGTCTTTTCTTCTATAATAAAAGAAAGGGGATTCGATGAAATACTCAGAGTCCTTAAAGAAAAACAGAGATTTTCAACAGGTTTACAAGCGTGGAACATCGAAAGCAAATCGGTATCTGGTGATGTACGTGCTGCCAAATCAGCACATGAAGAATCGTCTGGGAATATCAGTAAGTAAAAAAGTAGGGAATAGTGTGGTCCGCCACAGAATCACCAGACTGGTAAGGGAAAGCTATCGTTTAAATGAATCTTTATTTAAAAAGAATCTTGATATTGTAGTGATAGCCAGAAACTCCGCAAATGGTACCAACTATCATGAGATAGAGAAAGCATTTATGGATCTGGCGAGGAAGCATGGAATCGCAGGAGATGATGTAAATGAAGAAACTTCTTATTAAATTGATACGTCTCTATCAGAAATATATATCACCGATGAAGAGAACAAAGTGTCCTTATATTCCCACCTGTTCTCAATATGGTTTGGAAGCAATCGAAAAATATGGTGCGTTTAAGGGAGGGTTACTTGCAGTATGGAGAATATTACGTTGTAATCCTTTTTCTCATGGAGGATATGATCCCGTACCATAAGTTTAAATGGAGCAGAAGCTGTCCGCTTGGACGGTATACTTCATAAGACAATCCAGGAGGAACTAGAAAATTGGAAAGTATGATTTTGGCTACTAAGAGTGGTACCCCGATCATTGGTCAGATCGCAGTCGTGATGGGATGGATCATGAATGCAATCTACAAGGTTCTGGATGCAGTTGGAATTCAGAACATCGGTCTTTGTATTATTATTTTCAGTATCCTGATTTACCTTTGTATGACTCCTCTGCAGATCAAACAGCAGAAATTCTCCAAGCTGAGTGCGATCATGCAGCCTGAGATCCAGAAGATCCAGAAGAAATACCAGGGTAAAAAAGATCAGGATTCCATGATGAAGATGCAGGAAGAACAGAAGGCAGTTTACGACAAGTATGGCGTATCTGCGACAGGAAGCTGTGTTCAGCTGGCAATCCAGATGCCGATCCTGTTTGCCCTGTATCAGGTAATCCAGAACATTCCGGCTTATGTTGGAAGTGTATACAATGTATTTAACGGTGTCTGCACAAAAATCCTTGCAGTAGACGGATTTACAGATATCATCAACAACTTTATCACAGATAACAAGATGACACGAGTAAGACAGGTTACGGAAAATGCAGATTCTATCGTAGATTTCCTGTATGCTCTGTCTCCGTCCCAGTGGGAATCCTTACAGAATATCAGCCAGTTCTCCGGATTTTCTGATCAGATCGGCAAAACTGCTTCTGAAATTCAGAAGATGCAGACGTTTGGTGTACTGAATATTGCGGATCAGCCACTGAGCTATATAAAGACAGGATCTCTGATCCTTATCATTGCAGCGCTTGCAATTCCGCTTTTATCATGGGTAACTCAGATGCTCAACTTAAAGCTTATGCCACAGGCAGCAACGCAGAACGGAAACAATGACAACAACGCCATGGCAAGCTCCATGAAGACGATGAACACAGTTATGCCGCTGATGTCCGCATTCTTCTGTTTCACATTCCCGGTAGGTCTTGGTATTTACTGGATTGCCAGTGCAATCGTAAGAAGTATCCAGCAGCTTCTGATCAATCGTCATCTGGATAAGATGAACATTGATGATCTGGTAAATGAAAATATGAGAAAGATGGAAGCCAAGAGAGCAAAAGAGGGACTTCCGCCTCAGAAGATTACCAATCAGGCTCATCAGAGCGTCAGAAACATCAACAAGATCGATAAAGGCATGAGCGGTACTGACGAAAACAGCCGTGCAAAGAAGGTTGAAGAAGCTTACGAAAATGCATCACATGCAAAAGCAGGAAGCATCACATCCAAAGCAAACATGGTCAGAGATTTTGAAGCACGGAATAAGAAGAAATAAGTAAGAAACAGGAAAGGAAGGCGGGGTTTTATCATGAGCGAATATATGCAGTTCTCAGCAAAAACCAAAAATGAGGCAATTACCAAAGCATGTATTGAACTGGGTGTATCCAGCGATCAGCTTGATATTCAGGTAGTGAGTGAAGGCAGCTCCGGATTTTTCGGAATCGGAAGCAAACCGGCGATCATCAAAGCTCGCAAAGTAGAAGAAAGTTCTGAAGAAAAAGAAATCGAAAAAATCGTGGATTCTGTTAAAATCGATGCTTTTAAAGAAGAAACTGCGAAAGAAGTACAGAAACCAGCAGTGAAGTCTGTTTCCAAAACACCGGAAACCAAAAAAGAATCCGGTACAGAAAAGGCAAAAGAAGAAAGACAGCCAAAACCGGCTAAGGAAAAACAGTTCAAAGAAAAAGTTTCCAGAGAGAAACCAGTCAGAGAACAGAAGGAAAAACCTGCAAAAGAAAAACCGGTCAGAGCTGCAAAGGCAATAGAGATCATTACAGATCCGGAAGAAATCAAAGACATCGAGGAGAGAGCACTTGTATTCCTGAAAGATGTATTTGCTTCCATGGATCTCGGAGAAGTAACGATCACTTCCAAATACAACACAACAGACGGCTGTCTGGAAGTTGATTTCGAAGGTGAAGATATGGGCATCCTCATCGGTAAGAGAGGACAGACACTGGATTCCCTCCAGTATCTGACAAGCCTTGTAGTAAACAAAGGAAAATCCGATTACATCCGCGTAAAACTGGATACCGAAGATTACAGAAGACGCCGTAAAGAAACACTTGAAAATCTGGCAAGAGGAATTGCCTACAAAGTCAAAAAGACAAGAAAACCGGTAGTACTTGAGCCGATGAATCCTTATGAAAGAAGAATCATCCACTCAGCACTTCAGGGAAACAAATTTGTTGAGACAGTCAGTGAGGGTGAAGAACCTTACCGTCACGTAGTTGTAAAATTAAAAAGATACTAATATGTGATTTTTAAAAGATGTTATTCTAGGTGAAAGCGTGAATAACACGTGCTTGACGTGTGCTTTTTACCCTGAATAACATCTTTCTTTTTCAGGAGGAAATATGGACGCTACAATTGCAGCAATTTCTACAGCGATGAGTGCTTCAGGTATCGGCATCGTCCGCATCAGCGGAGAAAAAGCAATGGATGTGATTGCGAACATTTACCGTTCCAAAAACGGCAAAAAAGATATCCGTGAAGTAGGAAGCCATACGATACATTATGGTTTTATCTATGATGGAGAAGAAGTTGTAGATGAAGTATTAGTTATGATCATGAAAGGACCTCACACATATACAGGTGAGGACACTGTTGAAATAGATTGTCATGGCGGCGTATATGCCATGAAGAGGGTTCTCGAGACGGTACTGAAAAACGGTGCCATCATCGCAGAACCGGGAGAATTTACAAAAAGAGCATTCTTAAACGGAAGGCTGGATCTTTCACAGGCAGAGGCAGTCATGGATGTTATTCAGGCCAAAAACTCAATGGCACTGAAAAGCTCTGTCGAGCAATTAAAGGGTTCTGTTCAGAAAGCAATCCGTGAGATCCGTGCAAGGCTGCTGCATCAGATTGCTTATATTGAGACAGCACTTGACGATCCGGAGCATTTTGACCTTACCGGGTATCCACAGGAACTACTTGAAATTGTGGAAAAAGAGAGTGAAAATATAAGTGATCTGTTGAAAACTGCCGACGACGGAAGAATGATTCAGGAAGGAATCAAGACGGTCATCCTCGGAAAACCGAATGCAGGAAAATCTTCTCTGCTTAACTTTCTGGTAGGGGAAGACCGTGCAATTGTTACAGAAATCGCGGGAACGACAAGAGATATTCTTGAAGAATATATATCACTGAACGGTATTACACTTCGGATGATCGATACCGCAGGTATCCGTGAGACGGAAGATATTGTAGAAAAGATCGGTGTCGGAAAGGCAAAACAGATGGCAGAAGATGCGGATCTGATTCTTTATGTGGTGGATTCTTCACTTCCGCTGGATGAGAATGACAGAGAAATCATGGAACTTCTTTTCGGGCGAAAGAGCATCGTCATCTATAACAAGACTGATCTGGAAGCCGCAGTGAGCATTGAAGAATTAAAAGAAAAAACAGGAAGCCCGGTCATTCCGGTATCTGTTGTGGAAGAAACAGGACTCAGACAGCTTGAAGATGAGATCAGGCGCATGTTTTTCCATGGAGAACTTTCTTTTAATGATGAGGTATATATCACAAATGCCCGTCATAAAGCAGCACTTGAAGAGGCGAAAGAAAGTCTGAGGCTGGTAAAAGAAAGCATCAACACGGGAATGGCAGAAGACTTTTTCTCCATAGATCTGATGAGTGCATACGAAAGTCTCGGACGCATCGTAGGGGAATCTGTGGGTGAAGATCTTGTAAATGAAATATTCAGTAAATTCTGTGTAGGAAAATAATAATCTGTAAGTATCATTATATGTAGATATAGTAAGAAGGGAAGATAATAATGGAGAATAAAACACTGGAAAAAACCTGTGATATTGTGGTTGTCGGTGCCGGTCATGCCGGATGCGAAGCCGCACTTGCAGGCGCACGTCTGGGACTTGATACTGTGATGTTTACAGTAAGCGTAGACAGTATTGCACTGATGCCATGTAACCCAAACGTAGGCGGAAGTTCCAAGGGACATCTGGTAAAAGAGCTGGATGCCCTCGGTGGAGAAATGGGCAAAAATATTGACAAGACATTTATTCAGTCAAAAATGTTGAACAAGTCTAAAGGTCCTGCCGTGCATTCCTTAAGAGCGCAGGCAGATAAACAGGCATACAGTACAGAGATGCGAAAAACTCTGGAAAATCAGGAAAATCTGACGATCAAACAGGGAGAAGTTACAGAACTTCTCGTTGAAGACGGAAAGATCACCGGTGTAAAACTGTATTCCGGAGCTATTTATCACTGTCAGGCAGTTGTACTCTGTACAGGAACATATCTGAAAGCAAGATGTATCTACGGAGATGTCAGCAATTATACTGGGCCGAATGGTCTGCAGGCAGCCAATTATCTGACCGATTCCCTGAAATCTCTCGGAATCGAAATGTTCCGTTTCAAGACAGGAACACCGGCGCGAATTGCCGGAAATACCATCGACTATTCCAAGATGGAAGAACAGTTTGGTGATGAAAGAGTTGTGCCGTTTTCCTTTTCTACGGATCCGGAGTCGGTACAGATTCCGCAGAAATCATGCTGGCTGACATATACAAATGAAAAAACACATGAGATCATCCGTAACAATCTGGACCGTTCCCCGTTATATTCCGGAATGATCGAGGGAACCGGACCGAGATACTGCCCGTCCATCGAGGATAAAGTCGTTCGTTTTGCGGATAAAAACCGCCACCAGGTATTTATCGAACCGGAAGGGCTTTATACGAATGAAATGTATATAGGCGGAATGTCCAGTTCTCTTCCGGAGGATGTTCAGGATGCTATGTATCATTCTGTTCCGGGCCTTGAGCATGCAAAAATCGTAAAAAATGCCTATGCAATCGAATATGACTGCATCAATCCGCGTCAGCTTTATCCGACACTGGAGTTTAAGAAGATCAAAGGTCTGTTCAGCGGCGGACAGTTTAACGGAAGTTCAGGATATGAGGAAGCTGCTGCACAGGGTCTGATTGCCGGAATCAATGCAGCAATGGAAATCAAAGGTCAGGAGCAGCTTGTACTGGATCGTTCCGAGGCTTATATCGGCGTACTGATTGATGATCTTGTAACAAAAGAAAATCATGAGCCGTACCGAATGATGACCAGCCGTGCGGAATATCGTCTGCTTCTGAGACAGGATAATGCAGATCTTCGTCTTCGTAAGAAAGGTTATCAGGCAGGGTTGATCGACGAGGAAACTTATCAGGCAGTTCTTCGAAAAGAAGAAGCCATCCAGAAAGAAATTGACAGAACTGAACATACAACAATCGGCGGAACACCACAGGTGCAGAAACTTCTGGAAGAAAAGGGCAGCACACTTCTGAAATCCGGTACAACGATCGCCGAGCTGATCCGCAGACCGGAACTCAATTATGAAGATCTGGCACCGATCGATCCGGAAAGACCGGAGCTTCCATGGGATGTGAAGCAGCAGGTGGAGATCAACCTGAAATATGAAGGCTATATCAAACGCCAGCTCAAACAGGTAGAACAGTTTAAGAAACTGGAAGCAAAGAAAATTCCGGAAGATCTTGATTGCGAAAAAGTCGGAAGTCTGCGTATCGAAGCGAGACAGAAACTGGAAGCATACCGTCCGATTTCTATTGGACAGGCATCCCGTATTTCCGGTGTATCACCGGCAGATATTTCTGTACTTCTGGTATATCTTGAACAGTACAGAAGAAATTCCTGAGAAAGAGGAGGAAAAAAATATTGGTTTATGATCTGAAGGTACTCGAACAGGGATGTGAGGAACTTGGCATTACCTTGAATGAGGTGCAGAAACAGCAGTTTATTACATTTTATGAATATCTGGTTGAAAAAAACAAAGTCATGAATCTGACCGGAATCACAGAATTTCAGGAAGTGCTGGTAAAGCACTTTCTGGACAGCCTTGCATGTGTGAAGGCCGTAGATATGAACAAAATAAACAGGATTATGGATATCGGTACAGGAGCCGGTTTCCCGGGTGTTCCGCTCAAGATCGCATTTCCGCATCTGGAAGCATGTCTTCTGGATTCACTGAAAAAACGTGTAAATTTTCTTGAGGAAACATTTGCACTCTTAAAGCTTGAAGACATCACGGCAATCCATGGTCGTGCGGAAGAATTTGCAAAAAACAAGGTGTATCGTGAACAGTATGATCTGTGCGTATCCAGAGCCGTTTCCAATCTGGCAACGCTGTCAGAGTATTGTCTTCCTTATGTAAAGGTCGGCGGTCATTTCATTTCCTATAAATCCGGCACGGTGCAGGAAGAACTGCAGCAGGCAGAAAAGGCAGTAAAAATCCTCGGTGGTAAAATCCAGGATGTGGTTTATTTTAACCTTCCTGATTCCGAGATCCAGCGTTCTCTCGTCGTGATCGAGAAGATAAAAACAACACCGGGACGCTATCCGCGCAAGGCAGGAATACCGTTAAAAGAGCCACTTGCGTAGGGTAAAATCAGCAATATTTATTTTCACAAAATCATCACAGATTTATCCTATTTTTATCACAACTTTCTCATAGAATATTCCAAGAGCAGACATAAGATCTGGCTCTTAAATGGAAGATGCTTCCAGGTACCCCCTATCTCTGTTTCACCTGGAGGTGTCTTTCTTTTTGTATAGAGACAGAAATAATAAAACAATTATGTCAATGAAAAAGGAGGAGAGAATTGTGATTGAAGTAAACAATCTGGTCAAACGTTATGGAGACCATACAGCAGTTGACCACCTTTCTTTTAAAATAGAGAAGGGCAAAATCTACGGCTTTCTGGGGCCAAACGGAGCTGGTAAATCTACGACGATGAACATGATTACCGGTTATATAGCATCTACGGAGGGAACGGTAACCATCGACGGTCATGATATACTGGACGAACCGGAGCAGGCAAAAAAATGTATCGGCTATCTGCCGGAAATGCCGCCTCTTTATTTCGATATGACAGTGCTGGAATATATGAATTTCGTCGCTGATCTCAAAAAAATCCCAAAAGATAAAAAGAAATCCATGGTTGCAGAAGTCATGGAAATGGTAAAAATCACAGATATGAAAAATCGTCTGATCAAAAACCTGTCCAAAGGCTACAGACAAAGAGTCGGTCTTGCACAGGCAATTTTAGGTTATCCTGAAGTGATCATTCTGGACGAACCTACCGTTGGTCTTGACCCGAAACAGATCATTGAAATTCGTGATCTGATAAAGAGTCTTAAGAAAAAACATACTGTAATTTTAAGTTCCCATATTCTTTCAGAGGTAAGTGCCGTCTGCGATTATGTACTGATCATTTCGCATGGAAAACTTGTTGCGAGTGATACACCGGAGAACCTCGGAAAACTTGCAGAAGGATCTAATACCCTGAATCTGATCGTAAAAGGTGAGAAAGACAAGATCCGCACAGCGCTCGGACAGATCGAGGGTGTGAAGAATGTCACTGTAGCTTCTGCAAAAGAAGAATATGCATGGAATGTAACTGTTTCCATGAATGAGGACAGAGATGTCCGTGAAGAAGTCTTCTTCAAGATGGCAGATGCACACTGTCCGATTCTGGAAATGCAGTCTAAGAAAGTATCTCTGGAGGAAATCTTCCTTGAACTGACTGAAGATGATAAAAAATCAAAGACTTCAGAGAAAAAAATAGAAGTAAACAGTGCCGGGGAAGCTGAAAAAATTCTGGAAGCACAGAATGGAGAAACAGACAAAAAGGAGGGGGAAGATAAATGATCGCAGTATATAAAAGAGAACTGAGAAGTTATCTTACATCCATGATCGGATATTTATTCATATTTTTTATTCTGCTTCTGACTGGTATTTATTTTTCCGCATATCAGCTCGGAGCGGCATACCCACGTTTTGAATACACACTAAGTGCACTGACTTTTGTATTTCTGATCAGTGTACCGATCCTTACTATGAGAGTTCTTGCAGAAGAACGTAAACAGAAGACAGATCAGCTGCTCCTTACCGCACCGGTATCTGTAGAAAAAATCGTTCTCGGTAAATATTTTGCCCTGGTTACAATCTTTGCAATTCCGATGTTGATCATGTGCTTTTATCCATTACTTATGACAAAATTCGGCACCGTATCGCTGGGTGCAGCTTATACGGCAATTCTCGGATTTTTCCTTCTGGGCTGTGCAAACCTTGCAATCGGTGTGTTTATTTCATCCCTGACAGAAAGCCAGGTCATTGCGGCAGTGCTGACCTTTGTCATTCTGTTTGCTTTTTATATGATGAACGGAATTTCCTCTTTCTTCTCCGAAGGAGCACTTTCCACATGTATCACATTCGGTCTTTTGATTCTTGCGGCAGCAATCATAATCTACACTATGATCAAAAACTTTCTGATCTCTGCAGTTGTCTGCGTGGTCGGAGAAATTGCACTTGTGATCGTTTATGTCGTGAATTCCAGCTTTTTCTCAGGCGGAATCCAGAAAGTACTGGACATTTTTAACCTGAGCAGTCATTTTGACAACTTTGCAAATGCAATTTTTGATGTCAAAGGAATTCTGTATTTCGTGTCTGTAATCGCAGTATGCTTATTCCTGACCGTACAGTCGATTGCCAAGAGACGCTGGAATTAAGGAGGTGGGAGACAATGAAATTTACAGACAAATTTAAAGCAAAGAAGACAGAAAATCAGGAGAATCCGGTAAACGAAGCTCCAAAGAAAGAAAAGAAACCTCTGAAGCAGAAAATCAAGGATTCTATGAACAAAAAATATCTCAAAAATGGCTCCTACAGCGTAGTCATCAGTGCCATTTTTGTTGTGATCGTACTTGTAGTCAATATGATCGTTGGCTCACTTCCAACAAAATATACGGAAGTTGATGTCAGCAGCGAAAAGCTGTACAGCATCAGTGATGATACAAAGAAATTTCTGAAAAAACTGGATAAAGATGTCACAATCTATCAGGTGGTTCAGAGTGGTTCCGAAGATGAAACCATCAAAAAACTTCTGGAAAAGTATGAGGAAGAGTCAGATCATATTAAAGTAGAACAGAAAGATCCGGTAGTAAACCCGAAATTTACATCCGAATATACAAGTGACGATGTTGCTGCAAACAGCCTGATCGTTGTATGTGGTGACAGAAGCAAAGTGGTAAATTACAGCAGTATTTATGAATCTTCTATAGATTACAATACTTATCAGTCTACAACGACAGGATTTGACGGAGAAGGCCAGATTGACAGTGCAATTTCCTATGTGACATCAGAAAATCTTCCGGTGCTTTATACACTGGACGGACATGGTGAAAAAGAACTGGATTCCTCACTTCAGGAGGATATCCAGAAGGCAAATATTGACATTAAGTCCCTGAACCTGATCACAGAAGAAAAAGTTCCGGATGATGCGGCATGCCTGCTTATCAATGCACCTGCTTCTGATATTTCCGAATCTGAAAAAGATGCAATTATTGATTATCTGGAAAATGGCGGAAAGGCTATGATTTTCTCTGATTATACAGAAGAATCTATGGAAAATTTTGATGCCGTTCTTGCAAATTATGGTGTGGAAAGAACAGATGGTATCGTGATCGAGGGCGATTCACAGCATTATGCACAGATGCCTTATTATCTGATACCGACGGTCAACAGCACAGATGCTATCTCTGATTTTGCATCCAAAGGATATTATGTTTTGATGCCATATGCACAGGGAATCAAACAGACAGACAATCTGCGTGATACTGTCACGGTCAACAGTCTTCTGACTACTTCCGACAGTGCATATTCCAAGGTTGATGTCAACAGCGGCACGATTGACAAGAGCGACGATGATATTGATGGTCCGTTTGATCTTGGTGTAAGTATTACCGAAACTCTGGATGATGATAAAGAAACTCAGATTGTTTATTACACAAGTTCCAATCTCATGGACAGCCAGATCAACCAGATGGTATCCGGAGGAAACGAGCAGATGATCATGAGTTCCCTGAACTGGATGTGCAGCTCTGATGAAACAGAGACGATTTCCGTTCCGTCTAAGAACCTGCAGATTTCCTATCTGACACTGACTGCTTATGATGTAAGCTTCTGGAAAATCTGCGTAATGGGAATCATCCCGGTTATTTTCCTTGTCATTGGATTTATGGTATGGCTGAAAAGGAGAAAAGCATAATGAAGAAAAAAACAGTCAAACTTGTTTCTGCTGTTGTAGTACTTGGTGTGGTGTGCGGAGCTTATGCCGGTGTGAATTCTTATGTTTCTTCACAGGAAGCAAAAGAGGCTGAGAAAGAGGATAAGAGTGTTGATCTCATAAGCCTTAAAGCAGATGATGTGACAGCAGTTTCTTTTAAAGCAGATGATGCAGATGTAGAATTTGATAAAAAAGATGATACATGGACAGAAAAATCAGATGCAGATTTTCCGGTAAATCAGGATACCGTGGATAATGCAGTTAAGGGAGTTGCTTCCCTTACTGCAGATCAGGAGATTTCGGATGTTGAGGACTTGAGTCAGTATGATCTGGATGATCCGCAGAATACGATCACACTGACAACAGCAGATGGAGATACAACACTTCAGGTCGGCATGGAATCTTCAAATAATCAGTATTACGTGAAGAAAGCGGACGATGATAAGAATGTCTATCTGGTATCGAGCACATCAATGGAACCGTTTATGGGAGGATTATATGACTTTGCCGAGAGCGGTACATTCCCGTCTGTTACTTCTGCAACAATCACAGATGTAAAAGTTGACAAAGAAGACGGATATGAACTTACTCAGGATGCAGATAATCTGTTCTGGAATGTCTCTGATGGAAAAGATACAGAAAAGGCAGATACAACAAAAGCCGGAACGGTTACATCGGCAATTGGTTCTCTTGCGTATGACAAATTCGTAGATTACAACTGCACGGATGATGCAAAATATGGAGTTGACGATCCGTATGCTGTAGTTACAGTGAAATACACTGAGGAAGAAGCAGTGGAAAGCGATGAAGAAGATACTGACAGCGAAGAGGGCACAGATTCTTCAGAAGAAAATACAAATGAAGATTCTGATACTGCAGAAAGTGCTGATGCATCAGAAGAAGATTCTTCGGAGGCGGATTCTTCCGAGGATGAGCAGGAGACGCAGACGGTGGAGAAGACACTTACCATCTATGTGGGAGATGAGACCGGTGATGACCGTTATGTAAAAGTAGATGACAGCAAAGAAGTCTACACGATCACCAAAGATTCTCTGACAGATATCCTTGACAGTACGATATCTGATTTTTACAGCCTGACCGTAAATTATGTATCCATAAATGATCTGGATTCACTGGAAGTAAAGAGTGATGACGGAGATCACACGGTGAGTGTTGTAAGAGAGACAGCTAAGGCTGAGGATTCAACGGAAACAACCACGACTTCATATGAGCTGGACGGAGAAGAGCTCGATGAATCGGCATTTACGACTTTCTACAACAAACTCATCAATATGACTGCACAGGAGCGTTTCACCGGGGAATATACTCCGGATGGTGATGCAGCATATACATTCATCTTCAAAGATACAGACGGAAACGAAACCACTGCAGAATATTATGAGTACGATACAAACTTCTATGCAGCAGTTGTAGGAGATAAGGTTTATCTGGTAAATAAGATGAACGTAAAGGAATTGAACAGTGCTTATCAGGATATGATAAATCAGTGAATACTTCCCCCGCGAGTTGCCCGCGGGGGATTTTTTTGATAAAATGAACCTGATTTTACTACAAGTGAGGAAAATAAGATGTTATATTTTGTAAATGATTATTCAGAGGGTGTACATGAAAAAATCCTTCAACACCTGATTGACACCAATATGGAACAGCTTTCCGGTTATGGAACAGATCATTACTGCGAAACAGCTAAGAAGAAAATAAAGAAAGCATGTGGCTGTGAGGACGCAGAAGTCTGTTTGCTGACAGGCGGCACACAGACCAACCAGATTGTCATTGACACCATGCTGGCACCGTATGAGGGCGTTGTAGCGGCTCACACAGGACATGTCAGTACACATGAAGCAGGTGCAATCGAATTTACCGGACATAAAGTACTGGAGCTTCCGGAAAAAAACGGTAAGATCTGTGCATCAGACCTTAAAGAACTGGTAGAAACATTCTATGGAGATGATAACCATGAGCATATGGTATTTCCGGGAATGGTCTATATTTCACATCCGACAGAATATGGAACTTTATACAGCAAAAAGGAGCTGGAAGAGCTTTCTTCCGTGTGCAGAAAATATAAGCTGCCGCTTTTTCTCGACGGAGCAAGACTGATTTATGGCCTTGTCAGCAAAGAGACAGATGTGACACTGCATGATATTGCCAGGCTTTGCGACGTATTTTATATCGGCGGAACAAAAGCCGGACTGCTTTGTGGTGAAGCGGTTGTCTTTACCGGAAACTGTATGCCAAAACATTTTCTCACACGTGTAAAACAGCATGGCGCACTTCTTGCAAAAGGCAGACTCCTTGGTGTGCAGTTTGATGCACTTTTTACAGATGACCTCTATCTGGCAATTGGCAAAAATGCCATTGAGACGGCAGCAGTCCTGAAAGAAGGCTTAAAGAAAAAAGGATATCAGTTTTTTATTGATTCACCTACAAATCAGCAGTTTGTCGTACTTGAAAACAGCAGAATGGAAGAACTGAAAAAGGACGTGCAGTTCGGTTTCTGGGAAAAAGCTGACGATTCGCATACCGTGGTCAGATTTGCAACCAGCTGGGCTACCAGAATGGAAGATGTACAAAAACTTCTTTCTTTGTTATAGATTGTAAAAACATTTTTTTTAGCGTATAATAAAGCTACTCAGGTGATAAAAAAGGGAGGTAGAACATGAACAAGCACAGTAAACGACTGCTTACTCTTGTAGCACTGGCTACAACAACAACTGCCACGATTCATATTATAAATAAAGTAATTGCAGCATCCGCCTGTCTTAAGGAAATGCTGGATACAGATGTCAGAAACTATTATCATTGGCGTTTTGGCGATATTTATTATACAAAAAAAGGTAAAGGAAGCCCGATTCTTCTGATTCATGATATGCTTCCGGGTGGTTCAGGATATGAATGGACCAGAATCGAGGATGAACTTGCGCTGGAGCACACCGTATATAATCTGGATCTTCCGGGATGCGGACGTTCTGAGAAGCCGGGAATGACTTATACAAATTTTGTTTATGTTCAGGCAATATGTGATTTTATTAAAAATGTAATCGGAGAAAAAACGGATGTTATTGTAAATGGATATTCCGCTTCCTTTGTAGTTATGGCATGCCATAACGAAAAGACATTGTTTAATAAGATTATGATGGTGAATCCGGTCAGCCTTGCCAGCCTGAAGCAGATGCCTGGTAAGAAAGAAAAGCTTTTGCGAAAATGTCTGGAGATTCCGGTATTCGGAACACTGGTTTATCATATGGTTGTATCAAGAAGTGCAGTCAATGATGACTTTATCGAGAACTATGCATTTGATCCGTTCCATCCGGATCGGGAACTTCAGGATGCATATTATGAAGCGGCTCACAGAGGTGGATGCTACGCAAAAAATGTCTATGCAAATAAAGCGTCAAAATATATGAACATTGATATTACCCGAGGCCTCAAAGAGATTGACAATAGCCTTTATATCGTAGAAGGTGAAGCGGAAAATAACGGTGAAGCAATCGTAGAAGCTTACCAGAATGTCAATCCGTCTGTAGAGGTTGCGACACTTAAAGAAACGAAGCATTTCCCACATGTAGAAGTTCCGGAACAGTTCCTGGAGCAGGTTGGAATCTTCTTTTGAAATTAATACCGTAAAATGTTATAAGACAAGAGTATAGATAAAGCCCACAGCAGATGCTGTGGGCTTTTTTAGAGGGTGTATTATCCCTGACGTTTATATTTGGAAACGGCAAGGATCAGTGCGAGTAAAGCAAGGGTAAACATGACCTCGATTCCCATGGATTTCCAGATATCAACGGCAACCTTGCCTGAAACAACATGATATCGGGAAAGGGTCTCATTGATATTTTCATACCAGTAAACCGGAAGAAACTGTGCAACCCTGAGGACTTTTTTATTCATGATATTCATTGGCACAAATACACCTGAGAGGAAACATATACCAAGGGAAACGATGTTGGTGATTCCATTGAGCATGTTGCTGTTTTTTATAAAAAGACCGATCAGATATGCCAGTGAAAGTGCAATTGTCAGCATCAGGAAGGTATTTAACAGGTAATACCCCAGAACTTTGGAAGTCAGGAGTTCTTTCCCATACATAATACCGGCACCGGCGACTGCAATCAGCCAGAGGGCGAATCCAATGGTAAACATTGCAAGAAGCCCTTCAAGATTCTGCCTGTGGGTGGAGACGGCAGATGCCTGCATACGTTTCTGGATATCCTCTTTTCGGAAGGCCAGGAGAATGTATCCCATAGAATAGCATAATACAGCCAGAAACAGATACGGAATATACCGGAAATAATATGTATATCCCGGTGTCTCGATTGTGGTTTCATCGTCCTGATACATGGTAACTTCCGAGGCAGACTGTTCAAGCGCAGCAACGGCGGCTTCTTTCTGTGAAAATCCGGCAGCAGTATAAGTGCGGATGGAATTCAGCCATGCATTTATCTGTTGGTCGACATAAAAAGAAGAATAGGATCCGGGTACTTTTGTGACAGAAAGCGGATTTCCATTTGTAATACAGGTTTCATAGAAATTTTTCGGAATCTGTACGATATATTCTGCATTTCTGTAAAAAAGTTCCTCCTGCATCACTGTAGGTTCTGCGGAAATCTCATATACATTATGGATGGTTTTAAGATATTCCATGAGTGCGTGAGAAAGTGTGCTGTCATCCTGATCTGCGATGGCAAGATCAATCCGTGTCTTTTCAAAATCTTCCAGATGATCTTTTTTGGCGGACGCCTGAAGTACCATGGCAATCGAAAAGAAAATTACCAGATAGATGCTGACCAGACCAATATTCTTTTTTAATATTTTCATATAACACTTAAATACTGTCATATCGATTCCTCCGGATCAGTAAAAATGAGGCAAAAACAAGCGCAGCACTCATGACTGCCAGTGTCAGTACATTTCGGTAGTAGCGTGTCGGATCATCGTATACATTAATGCAGTAAAATGCATCCGAGATCAGTGCAGCAGGATTGATGCGGTTGATGATCGGGAAATGTTTTTCTACGGTATCTTTCATTGAACTGTTCATCAGGCCTGAGAGAAAACTGCAGACCATGGAAATGGCGAGGATAACAGCTACTTTGATTCCTTCGCTCATTTTGCTGAGACTGCCGACAAACAGACCCATGGAGACACCGATGAGGCTTCCGAAAAGAGAAATAAGAAGCATTTTTCCTATTTGTCCCCGGAAGTCAAGTTTCAAAATGTTTCGCAGATAAATAAGCAGGATAATGACGTCTGCATATCCGATCAGGAAAGAGGCAACCTGTTCGGATAAGATCAATTTCAGTTTGTGGGTAGGAGTGACACAGCGTCTTGCCGCCAGAGCCGTTAAATTGGCCTGTAATGTGATTGCGGAGCCAAAGCCGATAAAACATCCATAGAGACATGCCATTGCAATCAGAGCGTAAAAAAACTGCGAATTACCGTCAATTGTTTTTCCTCCCAGAGAAACCTCCCGAACCAGATTGCGGGTGTCCATCATCTGTGTAAGTCCGTTCAGAAGCCCGGATGGATGATTTTTCAAAATCGTCCGTATGGTGTGCAGACTGTTGTCATAACTTTCCAGAATAGACTGCAGGATGCTTTCCGGGATTCCGTGTGCGTTGACCGTCAGGGATGGTGTCATGCCGGTATAATAAATTCCGGAGATTTCTTTGTTTTTCAGGGCGGCAAGAGCCTTTTGTTCCGTCATTTCGTGCAGGCAGATCAGATCTGAGTCACTTTTTTGCACCTGCTCGAGGTAAAAAGCAAATAATGGATTGTCGGTTGATTCTTTTACCAGAGCCACCTGTACGGTTTCAAAATCGGCATCATTGAGATTTCCGAAAGCAAAAAAGAAAAAAGTGCCGAGTATCAGAGGAAAAACAAGCGGCCAGAAAGTCATGTTAAAATTCCGGAGTTTTACCAGAATGTTATATTTTATCAAATGCAGCATAAAAAATCCTTTCTGTAATCATTAATTATACAAAATAATGAATAAATATACATTGTGTGTAACGCACTTATATGCCTGAAAAACTATTAATCGCGAAGCTGTTTTCCGGTGATTTCCAGAAAAACATCGTTCAGTGTCGGAAGCTCGGAGAATACTCTTCCAAAAGTGATATCCTGACTTTGCAGATAATTCAGAAGTCGGATCAGGTTATGCTGGGCGCCGGTACAGCGGAGTATGAGAATCTGATTTTCATAGTGCAGATCAAATACATGAGGAAGACTGCGGATATCCTGCAGGTGTTTTTCCTCCAGAAGGATTGCTTCTACGGTGATGGTTTCACCGGTCTTGATCATTTTCTTTAATTCTTCAGATGTTCCGGAGGCAATGACACGTCCGTGATTCATGATTGCGATTCGCGTGCAGATCTGTTCAACTTCTTCCATATAATGTGAAGTGTAAATGATCGTCGAACCCTGCGCATTCAGCTTCTGGATGCCTTCAAGGATTTTGTTGCGGCTTTGCGGGTCGACTGCCACGGTCGGTTCATCCATGATGATGAGACGCGGTTTATGGGCAATTCCGCAGGCAATATTCAGCCTGCGGAGAAGACCACCGGATAATTTCTTCGGATACATTTTACAATAATCTTCAAGTCCGACAAATCGGACAGCATCATCAACCAGTTCTTTACGTTTCTTTTTATCAGAAACATACAGACCACAGAAATAATCTATGTTTTCATATACAGTTAACTCGTCAAACACAGCGACATTCTGCAGCACGATTCCAATCTGCTGTTTTGCCTGATAATTGTCAGGCGCCATGGGCTGCCCGAAGACCTCGATGATTCCTTTATCGTATTTCAAAAGGGAAAGCAGGCAGTTGATGGCAGTCGTTTTTCCGGATCCGTTCGGACCGAGCAGACCGAAGATCTCACCTTCATGAATATCCAGGCTCAGGTGATTGAGAGCGACCAGATCACCATATCTTTTTACCAGATTTTCTATATGGATCATAAAAATTCCTCCAGTTAAATAATTGCTTTCACATAGTAATATCAGGAAGATAAATGCCGTTCGGAAGAAAGTGAAGGCTTTTGTACCTGATAACTATAGTATAAAAGAAGATGTCTGTAATACCAAGTGTAAGATGTCACAAGAAAAACATGACATTTGTCACTTTGAGAGGTATGGAATGTGTTATATTATTATAACAACAGGAGGAGAAAAATGGGATATTTTCAGGATACGGGAGTATTGCTGTTGTATGGTATGACTGCATTATTCTGGATAAGTGCAGACAGAAAGTTTATATTTGCACTGCTTTACGCGATTGTTCTTTTGTGTGGAGAATATTTTCTGGAACGCAGGATAACAAAGATTCTGGGTTGCGTGGTGTTTGTCGGGACTTCGTTTCTTATCCCTGAACTTGTAGTATTTTATCCGGTGATGGGATATGTTTTGCTTAAAGAAAAAAAACGGGTGGCGGCATTGGCAGGTATGATCGCAGGTGGTGTGATACTGACAGAAAATATATATTTACAAAATGGAATGTTGCTGAATTTTGTCTTTGGATGTCTGCTTGCAGTACTTTTGGAAAGAAAAACAGAAAAGTACGATAAATTGGACAGAGAATTTCGGAAAACAATAGATGAAGGAGAAGAAAAAACACTTATTCTTGCAGAGAAAAACAGAGCTTTGATAGAAAAGCAAAATTATGAAATATATGCGGCTACACTCCGTGAAAGAAACAGAATTGCAAGGGAAATCCATGATAATGTGGGACATGTACTTTCACGAACAATATTGCTTACGGGGGCTATAAAGGCTGTAAATAAAGATCAGAACCTGAGTCCGATGCTTGATGGACTGGATGATTCTCTCAATTCTGCGATGAATAGTATTCGTTCAAGTGTGCATGATTTACATGATGAAGCAGTTAATCTACAGGAAGAATTAAAGAGAATTATCCAGGACTTTAAATACTGCGAAGTTGAATTAAAATATGATATGTCCGATAAAATGAACAGTAATGTGAAATATTGCTTTATCGGTATTGTAAAAGAAGCTCTTTCTAATATTATGAAATACAGTGGTGCGACCTATGCAAAAATAATTGTGAGAGAGCATCCGGCACTGTATCAGTTGTGTGTGGAAGATAATGGGCATGGATGTACAGAAAATATGAATAAAAGTGCCGGAATCGGGTTGAAAAACATGCAGGAGCGTGTACAGGCATTAAATGGAACACTGCAGATTGAGAGTAAAAACGGATTTCGGATTTTTGCAGTGGTGCCGAAAGAAATGCAGAAAACAGCAGAAACTGACTGATGAAGGCAGATAGTTAAAACGAGTATGGAAAAGAATCTATAAAGATAAATGAGGATTTAAAATGAAAATAGTAATTGTAGATGATGATTGTCTGGTTACAGGGGCATTAAAGACGATTCTGGAAGTGAATGAGGATGTTGATGTAGTGGCAATGGGACTGGATGGAAGGGATGCTGTACGACTATACGGCAAGCATAAACCGGATGTGCTTCTGATGGATATTCGTATGAAGAATATGAATGGACTGGAGGCGGCAACGGAAATCTTATATGCGTATCCGGAGGCGAATATACTGCTCCTGACAACATTTCTGGATGATGAATATATTGTGAAAGCGCTCCGCATAGGGGCAAAGGGATATCTTTTGAAGCAGGATTATGCGAGTATTCTGCCCGCGCTCCGGGCGGTCTGCTCCGGGCAGACGGTTTTTGGGGCGGAAATTGTGTCAAAAATACCGGATCTGATAAGAAATGAGGACGGATTTGATTATGCGGCCCATGGAATTAATGAGCGGGAAAAGGAAATTATCCGGTTGATTGCGGGCGGAAACAGTAATAAGGAGATAGCGGCGGAACTGTATTTGAGTGAGGGAACGGTCAGAAATTATCTGAGTTCGATTCTGGATAAATTGCAGTTGAGGGATCGGACGCAGGTGGCAGTTTTTTATTATCAGCATAAGTAGGAAATGGCAATTTGAGTGGTAGATTTGACGCATATAGATGTATAAAATGGTGAATATGAAATGAATAATTATTAATTGATATGCATGAAAGCTAAAAAGCACGCGGATAGATATACCAGGAAGGATGGGGGAGAAGGAAAACAGGAAAAAGAGTGGTGAAAGATGTGGACAAATAGGATGAAATGGAGAGACAGAAAGACAAATGTACGCGAGGTGAAGATTACACCAAAAACAGTTTACATAATTCAGTATATACACTCAGCCCACCGTTGCTCCATTTCACTACATGCTTATATATCTTATTCAATTGCGTGAAAATAAAGGATGTAAGCTGAAATAACACAATCTTACATACGCCGAAATATAATAAAAACTCACGCAGCATCTATAAACAGAACGGCTGCAAGAACAAGACCAAATTTCTACTCACTTCGCGCGCTGATAAGCCGCCATTCGCGCAAACTCGCTACGCTCAGACAGAGCGCTCGGTGACGGCAGCTAGCGCAAAGCTCGTAACGAAATTAGGTCAAGGTTCCTACATCCGTCCCGTTATAGATACTGCTGTATTTCAGCAATGTTTCACGTGAAACATAACTGAATTGAAAAAGCCCATTATTGCTTTATTTCATGGTATATTTATCTATCAGTAACGTACGTGAGAAATATGATAATTAGCGTAGAAATTATGGGGAATTTCGTCAAGGATTCCATACCCACCCCTCCCACGATAGGATACTGTCGATTTACTATAATGTTTCACGTGAAACATAACTCAGCAGATACACTCTCAACTACCACAGCCCATTGTTGCTCCATTTCACTACATGCTTATATATCAGCAATGAAAAGATATGGTGTGCGACAACCTCTGCAGGAGTTCGAG
>CAKROE010000009.1 GCA_934371915.1 uncultured Blautia sp.
TATGGAAATCCGATCGGACGGGCAACCGCAGATATTCCTGTTGGTTCATGGATCCACACTCATAATTTAAAAACCGGACTCGGAGATCTTCTTACTTATACATATAATAAGAATGTTTCAGAGCTTCCTCACAGGGAACCAAAATTCTTCCAGGGATATCGCAGAAAAGATGGTCGTGTTGGTGTACGTAATGAAGTCTGGATCATTCCTACAGTAGGATGCGTTAATAATATTGCAACTGCTATCGAACGAGCCTCTCAGAAATATATCACAGATCAGATCGATGGTGTCTGTGCCTTCCCACATCCTTACGGATGTTCACAGATGGGAGACGACCAGAATAACACACGTCAGATTCTTGCTGATTTAGTTAATCATCCGAATGCAGGCGGTGTTCTGGTACTTGGACTTGGCTGCGAAAACAGCAACATTGATGAATTAAAAACATTCATTGGAGCCTATGATCCTGAGCGTGTACGTTTTCTCGTTGCTCAGGAATGTGAAGATGAAATCAGTGATGGCACTGAAACAGTCAAGGAGCTGATCTCCTATGCATCCTCATTTAAGCGCGAACCGATCAGCGCATCTGAACTGGTGATTGGTATGAAATGCGGCGGTTCTGATGGTTTATCCGGAATCACAGCAAATCCTACTGTTGGTGCATTCTCAGACAAACTGATCTCAATGGGTGGATCTACAATTCTTACAGAAGTTCCTGAAATGTTCGGTGCTGAAGAATCACTCATGAACCGCTGTGAAACAGAAGATCTTTTTAACCAGACAGTAGCACTTGTCAACGATTTCAAAAACTATTTTAAGAGTCATAATCAGACTATTTATGAAAACCCTTCTCCGGGAAACAAAAAAGGCGGAATCTCCAGTCTTGAAGATAAATCTCTCGGATGTACTCAGAAATCCGGAAGTGCACCGGTTATGGGAGTTCTTTCTTATGGTGAACCTGTAAAAGAAAAAGGATTAAACCTGCTGAGCGCACCTGGCAATGATCTTGTTGCCTCTACTGCTCTTGCTGCATCCGGTGCACATATTGTACTTTTTACCACCGGACGTGGAACACCTTTTGCAAGTCCTGTACCTACAGTTAAGATTTCAACAAACAACCAGCTTGCCAAAAAGAAACAGAACTGGATTGATTTCAACTGTGGAGTCATGGTAAATGATACCCCTCTCGATGAGCTTTCAGAAAATCTCCTAGATTTCGTCCTTGAGATTGCTTCCGGAAAGAAATCCAAATCTGAGGAAGCCGGTTTCCATGATATGGCAATTTTCAAACAGGGAGTTACTTTATAAACCGAACTATTTATATATGAAAGGAAAATGCAGAAATGAAAAAATTATCTTATGCTACTTTAAAAGAACAGGGCTATGATGGATATCTTCTTGAATCAGCACCGGAACGTGTACTTCAGTTTGGTGAGGGAAACTTTCTCCGTGCATTTGTAGATTATTTTATAGATGAGTTAAACGAAAAAGCCGGATTCAATTCCAAGGTTGTTCTGTGTCAGCCAATTGCTCCCGGTCTTGCTGATATGATCAACGAACAGGAAGGGCTTTATACCTTATTTCTCCGTGGATTCCAGGATGGCAAAAAAGTAAATAAAAAACGTGTTATCTCCTGTGTAAGCCGTTGTCTTAATCCATATAAGGATTTTGAAGCAGTTCTTGCATGTGCTGATAACCCGGACCTCCGTTTTATCGCATGTAATACAACAGAAGCCGGAATCACTTACGATTCTTCCTGTCAGTTTACAGATGTTCCGGCTAACAGCTATCCTGGAAAACTTACTCAGTTTATGTATCGTCGTTTCCAGAAATTTGGTCAGGAAGCCGGCAAAGGATTTATCATTCTTTCCTGTGAGCTGATCGATGATAATGGAAAAGAACTTGAAAAATGTGTATTAAAATATGCAGAACAGTGGAACCTTGGCGAAGACTTTATCAACTGGATCAAAGCTGAAAATATCTTCTGCTCTACACTTGTAGACCGTATTGTAACAGGATACCCAAGAAATGAAGCTGCTGCAATCTGCAATGAACTTGGTTACGAAGACAACCTGATCGACACAGGTGAAATTTTCGGATTCTGGGTAATTGAAGGACCTCAGTCAATCAAAGATGAATTCCCGGTTGACAAAGCGAACCTTCCAATCCTGATCACTGATAACCATAAACCATACAAACAGAGAAAAGTTCGTATCTTAAATGGTGCACATACCTCCTTTGTACTGGGTGCCTACCTTGCAGGACAGGATATTGTAAGAGACTGCATGAACGACGATGTGATCTGTGGATTTATGAACAAAACTATTTATGACGAGATCATTCCTACTCTGGATCTCCCAAAAGCAGAACTCGAAGATTTTGCCGCAGCTGTTACAGAACGTTTCAAAAACCCATTTATCGATCACGCTCTTCTTTCCATTTCGCTGAATTCAACTTCCAAATGGAAAGCACGTGTTATGCCTTCACTCAAAAAATATGTTGAACGCAAAGGTACACTTCCTGCATGCATCACAGCTTCTTTTGCCTTCTACATTGCATTCTATAACGGATATGCTCTGAGTGAAGACGGACTCACCGCAAAAAGAGCAGCTAATGAATACACTGTAAAAGATGACAAAGCAGTTCTTGAATTCTACCTTGCACATAAAGATGATTCCGCAGCTGATCTTGTTCATGCAGTATGCACCAACACTTCCTTCTGGGGTGAAGATCTGACACAGATTTCCGGGTTTGAAGCAGCTGTATGCAATTACTTAACTCAGATCCGTGAAAATGGCGCATATGAAGTAATGAAAACACTGGCTTAGAGGAGATTTTATATTATGAGTACAACATTAGAAAAACTTGGTAAATTCGGCGTCGTTCCTGTTGTTGTGTTAGATGATGTCAAAGATGCTGCACCTCTTGCCAAAGCTCTCTGCGATGGCGGACTTGCCTGTGCTGAAGTAACATTTCGTACAGATGCAGCCGAAGAATCCATCCGAATTATGACATCCCAGTACCCTGAGATGATCGTTGGTGCCGGCACTGTTCTTACAAAAGAACAGGTTGACCGCGCAGTTGCCGCCGGAGCACGTTTTATCGTTACTCCAGGTCTTGATCCTGAAATTGTCAGATACTGTATGGAAAAAGGTGTTCCTGTAACACCTGGAGTAGTAACTCCAAGCGAACTTGCACAGGCTTATTCACTTGGGCTTCGTCTTGTGAAGTTTTTCCCGGCAGAGCCTTCAGGTGGACTTCCGATGATCAAAGCGCTGGCTGCTCCATATAATATGATGCAGTTTATGCCTACAGGTGGCATCAGTGCTTCAACACTCTGCAATTATCTCCGCTATGAAAAAATCTTTGCATGCGGTGGAAGCTGGATGGTCAAAGGAAGCCTCATTAAATCCGGAGATTTTGATAAGATCACAGCACTTACTAAAGAAGCTGTTGAACTTGTCCATACTGTCAGGGAGGTATAAAGATGGCTAAAGTCGTAACTTTAGGTGAAATCATGCTGAGGCTCTCTCCTCCTGGCTATCAGCGTTTTGCACAGGCACGCGATTTTGAGATCAACTATGGAGGTGCAGAAGCCAATGTTGCTGCATCTCTGGCAGAATTTGGTCATCATTCCGTTTTTCTTTCCAAAATACCTGAAAACGCCATTGGAGATGCTGCGATCAGCACACTTCGAAGTTTAAAGGTTGATTGTGAGCACATTGCCCGAGGCGGCAAACGTCTTGGAATCTATTTCCTTGAAAACGGTGCCTCCATTCGTCCTTCCAGTGTTGTTTATGACCGTGCAGATTCTTCAGTTACCAAAGCATCTCCTGATGAGTTTGATTTCGACGAAATCTTTAAAGATGCAGATCTTTTTCATGTGTCCGGCATCACTCCGGTATTAAGCGAAGAAGCAAAAGAGCTTACTTTTACTGCATTAAAAAAGGCCAGAGAACACCATGTAACGGTTTCTTTTGACCTGAATTATCGTTCTAAATTATGGACATCTGATATAGAAGGAAAGCAGAAAATGCTTTCTGACATGATGGAATATGTCGATATCTGCTTTGGAAATGCCCGTGATGCTGCAAAATGTCTGGGATATACAGAAGATGGTATTGATTTTATTGATGGTGAATATAATATCTGTGTGGATGAAGAACATATGCGCAATGTATTAAATCGCTATCATTTCACCCACCTGATCACAACCCTCCGCAACAGCATCAGTGCCTCCGACAATGGCTGGTCCGGTGCTGTCTGCACAGCAGACGATTACTATAAAGGTCGTGATTATAAGCTTCATATCGTTGACCGCGTTGGTGGTGGAGATTCCTTCGCATCTGGTTTCCTTCATGGCATCCTTGCTGATATGGGAAGCAGAAAAGCACTTGAATTTGGTCTTGCTGCTGCTGCGATCAAACACACAATTCCTGGTGATTTAAACTACATCACCGAATCAGAAGTCCTTTCCATGATCGAAAGCGATGGTGCAGGACGCGTACAGCGTTAATCCTGTTGCTTTCATTCATTCTCCGATAAATACACACATTCGCGAAAAGAGGTCGTGCACAACGGCCTCTTTTTGTTGTACAAACAGCAGTGTGGACTTACTGTCGTCCAGTCCACGAAATGATCAAAAATCTCTATAACGTAAAAAATGCCGTCTCACCATCCTTAGACAGTAAAACGACACTTTCTTACTTACATCTTTTGATTTGATTTGTTTCCATTTTTAATTTTATTAAATGATATGGTATTTTTATATTACTTCTGTTCCTGACTCTTTAACAGCTTCCTGAGACGCTGAACTTCCTCTTCAAGCGCATTTGCTCGCTCTTCTGCCTCAATCTTTAACTGTTTTTCCTCATCTGCGCGCTGCTTCTCTTCATCCGCTCGTTGCTTCTCTTCATCCGCTCGTTGTCTTTCAGCCTCTGCACGCTGTTTCTCTCTCGCAGTATTTCTTTTTTGAGCCCCTATGTCTATTTCTTCCATATTCTCAAACAAATATCCCATACCACGACCTCCTATTCCACCCATTAGCTCCCGGGCATTCTCACCTGGTACTTTCATTTTCATTAGTAAAGACCACAATATCTTTTTATAAATTTCCTTTATTTCGTCTGGTGCATTCACATAGATAGAATCCACCATTGTTTCGGAGACTTTTTGAAATTCCTTAATATCCTCCGAAGACTGTATTTTATTGATCAGCATTACCAATGACATTTCATCATGTTTCCTGCTGAGTTCCTCATTCGTATATTCATTCAAACTCACTACCTGGTATGTAAAATCTGGTATATACTCGATCATTTCCTCAGAAAAATCAATTCTGTCTTTCAAATGCAGTCCCGCTGTCCATTCTTTTTTCCCTTCATAATATACGATAGGAATGATCAGTGGATACCGAAAATCCACACTCGCACTAACACCCTTATGTTTCTTATTCTGAGTTGCCTTATAATCCTGCCAGATCACACTCATATACCGAAACAGTTGCATTGCCACATCGTAGTCGATCTCACTCTTATGCTCAATCAATGACAATACATAAACTTCTTTTTCTATTGTGCCATCTGTACTGCGAATATATACCTTCTTAATCGTGTCAGCCTCATACTCCACCCCGAGAAATGCCTGATACTTCTGGGAAACATCCTCGATATCCTCCGGCATTACATTGGATAATAATGGAATATTTGTATAGTTTCTTAAAAACTGGCTAGTCAACAGATCGTTTTTAAAAATCTCACGACTGTTCACATCTCTGACATGCATTTCCGGCTGGTAGTTTATATTGTTTTCTCTTTTGTCCCGTGATACTTTTTCCATTCTGCCTCCTCGCTGGAAACAAATCACAGATCAAAAGATATTTGTAACTGTTCAGTCCCCTCGCGGGATACTACATGCTGAATAGTTACAGATATTTACATTTTTATTGTAACATGTTGATTTTGATGGAACAACTGAAAACTTTCTAAAATACAAAAACTATCCCTCAATTCCAGACCCCCTGCCCTGGTCGAAGCATTTCTCCTTGAAAAATACATAAAAAAAGCTTCTGCCAGATGTTTTTACAATGCAAAAGCTTTTTTCTGAATATGAATATGTGTATGAACTCCGATTATTTTCGGATTGAATCAACCAGTTTTCGTGCCTCTGCGGTCAGTTCTTTAATCTTGTCAAATTCTCCTGCCTTCACAAGATCACCTTTTACCATCCAGCTTCCGCCACAGCAGATGATCTTATCACAGGAAAGATATTCTTCAAGATTTTTGACATTGATTCCGCCTGTCGGCATAAACTTAAGTCCTACATAAGGTGCTGCCATTGCTTTGATCATCGGAAGGCCGCCTGCCGGTTCTGCCGGGAAGAATTTTACGACCTTAAGTCCTCTTTTAACTGCCTGCGCAACCTCAGATGGTGAAACACATCCCGGGTAAACAGGGATTTCTTTTTCCAGACAGTAGTCTACGATTTCCGGATCAAATCCAGGGCTTACAATGAACTTGGCACCTGCTGCTGCAGCTGCATCTACCTGTTCCTTAGTAAGAACAGTTCCTGCTCCTACAAGCATATCCGGAAACTGCTCTGCCATAAGACGGATAGATTCTTCCGCTGCCTCAGTACGAAATGTAACTTCTGCACATGGAAGTCCACCTTCAACAAGTGCTTTTGCAAGCGGAACTGCATCCTTTGCATCTTCCAGTACTACTACCGGAACAACTCCGATTTTCTGAAACTTCTCTGCTATATCCATCATTTGAATTTCCTTTCACTCAAAAAAACTATGTTATCTTTTAATGTCAAAATTCATTTCCATCACATGTCTGATCAGAGAAACGTCATCTGTAATATTTCCGTCTCCATGAATCGTATGTTTCACTGCACTTGCAGCCACACCAAAATTCACAATATCATCCGGTGTATATTCGTTCATCAAAGCATAGATGATACCACTTACAAATGCATCTCCACCACCGACACGGTCAAGAATATGGAATGTCAGACGCTTGCTCTCATAAATTTTTCCGTTTAACCAGAGGTAAGCGGAAAGGCTGTTCTCACTGCAGCTGTGTGCAAAACGCACATGTCTTGCAATGCATTTGATATTCGGATATCTCTCCACAAAAGCTTTGAAGACTTTTTCCTGCTGGTCACGATCCGGCTGGAATGGAATATCGTCCTTTACATCACCGGCGCTGTGATCTTCCTCATTTTTCCAGATATGATATGGCTCGATTCCAAAAAGGACATCTACATATGGAAGGCAGAGTGTACAGAAATCTCTTGCTTCTTCCCAGCTCCACAGGGTGCTTCGGAAGTTTCCGTCAAAGCTGACTGTCATGCCGTTTTCTTTTGCTGTTTTCAGACAGGTCAGGATCAGTTCGCTGCAGCTTTTGCCAAGTGCAGGAGTGATACCGCTCAGATGAAGCCAGGTGTATCCTTCCAGAAGTTTCTTTACATCTGTTTTGCTGAAATCATACTCTGAAAAAGCACTGTGTTTTCTGTCATAAACGACTTTACTCGGGCGGATTCCATAACCAGTCTCCAGATAATAGGTTCCAAGGCGATGTGTAGGTGTCTCTTCCTCTGTTGAATAAATTACGCTGTCACAATTCACATCGTTGCTTCGCATCATACGAACAGCACTTTTTCCAAGACTGTTTCCCGGAACTACTGTAAAGAATGATGCATCTACTCCAAGATTTGCAAGGGAGAGAGCCACATTGGCCTCACTTCCCCCATATCTTGCCTCAAAAGATGTTGCTGTTCTGATTTTTTCATAATCCGGCGGAGTCAGTCGAAGCATGATCTCGCCGATCGTAATAAATTTATGCTTCATAATTAATACTCCAGATAGGCGCCCTTCATCGGACTTGCAGCATGCTGGCTGAAAAGTCTCAGTACACCTTTTTTGTATTTCACTTCACGTGGTTTCCAGTTTTTGCGTCTTTCTGCAAGAATCTGATCGATTTCTTCCATAGATTTGCGCTCTCCTGCGATTCCGATGATGTTCAGTTTTCTTTCCATAACATCGATTTCGATAAGGTCGCCTTCTTCAACAAGTGCGATCGGGCCTCCGTCAACAGCTTCCGGGCTGCAGTGTCCGATAACCGGGCCGGTAGAAGCACCGGAGAAACGTCCGTCAGTGATCAGGGCAATGCTCTTTCCAAGTTCTTTATCGCTGCTGATTGCCTCAGAAGTATAGAACATTTCCGGCATTCCGCTTCCCTTTGGTCCCTCGTAACGGATGAATACTGCGTCACCCTTCTGCACCTTATGTTTCAGGACTGCATCCAGGCATTCTTCTTCGCTGTCAAATGGTCTTGCACGAAGAACAGATTTGAACATTTCCTTCGGGCATGCAGTGTGTTTGATCACAGCACCTTCCGGAGCAAGGTTTCCACGAAGAACTGCAATGCTTCCATCTGTTCCGATGGCTTTGTCATACGGACGGATGATATCTTCCTTAGTAACATTTACATTATAACGTTTGTTAAACTCCTGAAGCCATTTATCGCATTTTTCATAGAATCCGTTGTTCTTCAGTTCTTCCAGATTTTCTCCTAATGTCTTTCCTGTAACAGTCATGACATCCAGGTGAAGATGCTCTTTGATCTCTTCCATGATTGCCGGTACACCACCTGCATAATAGAAGCACTCTGCCGGCCAGCGGCCTGCCGGACGTACATCCAGAAGATATCTTGCATTTCTGTGCAGCTTGTCAAATGTATCACCGGTGATCTCAATGCCAAATTCATGAGCGATTGCCGGAATATGAAGCAGGCAGTTTGTACTTCCTGAAATTGCAGCATGTACAAGGATTGCATTCTCAAAGCTGTCCATAGTTACGATGTCAGAAGGACGCATGTTTTCCATCTGAGCAATTCTTACTGCCTGTCTTCCTGCTTCTCTTGCAAAGCCAAGAAGGTCAGGGCTTGTTGCCGGCATCAGTGCTGTACCCGGAAGTGCAAGTCCAAGTGCCTCTGCCATGATCTGCATAGTAGATGCAGTTCCGATAAAGGAACATGCTCCGCAGCTTGGGCATGCATTACATTTTGCCCAGTCAAGCTTTTCTTCATTAATCTCGCCACGCTCAAATTTTGCGCTGTACATTCCGAGCTGTTCCAGAGTCAGCATTTCCGGACCGGCATTCATAGTTCCACCAGGAACAAAAACGGAAGGGATATTTACTCTTGCAAGTCCCATCAGATTTCCCGGCACGCCTTTGTCACAGCTTGAAAGATATACACCTGCATCAAACGGAGTTGCATTTGCGTGAATCTCGATCATGTTAGCGATCATCTCACGGCTTGCAAGACTGTAGTTGATACCGTCTGTTCCCTGGCTTTCACCATCGCAGATATCTGTACAGTGATAACGTGCTCCAAAACCACCTTCTTCAGCGATTCCTTTGCGGACTTCTGCTTCAAGAATATTCAGATGTCCGCTTCCCGGATGGCTGTCACCATAAGTACTCTCAACCATAACCTGTACTTTTCCCAGATCTTCTTTTGTCCATCCGGTTCCAATACGCAACGGATCAAGCTCTGGTGCAAGTTTTCTCATTTCCTGACTTTTTAACTGCATGATTTTTTCCTCCATTTTCTTTTATTCTCTGATAAGATTTAAACTTTCCAGTGTTTCTCGGATCTTCTCTTCGTCCTCTTCATCTACGCCAAGTTCTACATTATCAAATGTCGGCAGACTGAATACACCCAGCATCGATTTTCCATCTACAATGTATCTTCCACAGATCAGATCTACATCTTTTTTACATCCTGTTGCTGCCTGTACCAGATGCTTTGCATCATACATATCTCTTAAATAAACCGGTATCTTTATCATCGTGCTCTGCCTCCTATGCAAAGATTGAAACAATAAAGCTTACAATAAGTGCCGTCACACCGATCAGTGTTTCCATGATCGTCCAGGATTTCAGGGTTGTCTTTTCATCGATCTCAAGGAACGAAGTTACCAGCCAGAATCCTGCGTCATTTACATGACTCAGTGCTGTTGCGCCGCCACAGATTGCACAGCACATAGCTGCTCTGTAGATCATGCTCGTATCCATCACTGCCGGCATGGTTGCCATAATTCCTGATGCCATTGTCATTGCTACAATGGAACTTCCTACAGATGCTCTGACCAGAAGTGCGATCAGAAATGCAATCAGGATCAGCGGAAGTCCACTCTTCTCCAGTACAGGTCCGATAATGTTTCCAAGACCGGAATCCTGAAGCATCCAGCGGATCACTCCGCCACTGGCAATTACCAGGAGGATCATACCTACAGGTCTGAGTGAATGATCCAGAATTTTCTTTAACTGCGCACCGGTAAACCCACGTTTGATTCCAAGGAAGTACATGGATGCCAGAGTAGCAATTGTCAAAGCCAGGAATGGTTTTCCAATAAATCCAAGAACATCCTGAATGCCCGCCGGAAGCGGCATATATTTTGACAATGTGCTGAGAAGGATCAGGACAAGTGGAATCAGGATCACTCCTAATACCAGTCCAAAAGGAGGGAGTTCTTTTCCGTCATCTTTGATTTCTTCCACATTTACCGGAAGCTCTGTATGAATCTTATTACCAATAAAGCCTCCCCAGAAGATTCCGGAAACCATCATACAGATCAGTGCTGTCGGAACTCCTACCATGATCATAGTTCCCAGATTTACACCGAGTGCGTTTGCCACAAGAACTGATCCTGCGGAAGGTGGAACAAATGCATATCCACTTGCCAAACCGGAAAGCAGCGGGATTGCATAGTACAGTGTGGATTTTTTTGTCTGTTTTGCAACGCTGAATACCAGCGGAATCAGTACCACAACACCGGCTTCAAAGAATACCGTTGTACCAATTACAAGTCCTGTAAGTCCAAGTGCCCATCCGGCTTTTTTCTGACCAAATTTAGCGATCAGCGTCTCCGCTATTCTCTGGGCGCCGCCACTTACTTCCAGAATTCCGCCAAACATGGAGCCAAGTCCTACCAGAAGGGCGATTCCCTGCAGTGTCTTTCCAACACCTTTTTCTACCGTGTCCGAGATCATCGTAAGCGGCATTCCTGCTCCTGCCCCGATGATGATTGCAGAAATCATCATTGACAGAACCGGATGAAGTTTAAATTTGATGATCAGTACCAGCAGGATTACAATTCCGACTGCAGCTGCGATCATCAGCCGCATTGGATCCGCCACAAAAGTTGTTTCTTCCATTTTTCCTTTTACCTCCTTGATTCATCTGACGTATTACATGTTCCTTTCGAATTCATCCGACCTATTTTGGTCATTTTTTGTGTCATTTCCTGTTATTTGCTGTATTCTCGTTTGAATTCGTCTGATGTATTTATAATATATTCACTCTTTAAAAAATGCAATACTGGAATTTTATATAAATTTTTGTATTTATTTTTGTGCATTTTAGCCTTTTGACTTTCGACTCGAAAGACACTATCATGGAAAGAAAGAATTACAACTATTAGAAATGAGGTAAATCATATGATGAATTTATCATCTGAAGAAAAAAGTCTTCCTCAGAAAATATCAGAAGATATCATCGCACTTATTTTGGAAGAAAACCTGCAGCCAGGAGATAAATTGCCTAACGAAACTATTCTTTCCGAACGTCTGAATGCAGGAAGAAGTTCTATCCGTGAAGCAATGAAACTTCTGGCTTCCAGAAATATCGTTACTATCCGTCAGGGGTCTGGTACCTATATCGCAACCTCTCCCGGAATGGTTGAGGATCCCCTTGGCTTTACTTTTATCGGCAACAAACAAAAGCTCATTACTGATCTGCTGGAAGTTCGTTTTCTCCTTGAGCCATCCATTGCAGCAATGGCAGCCACACGCGCAGATGAAAAAGACATAAAAAAAATCACCACACTCTGCGATGAAGTTGAAATATTATTAAACAAACATGAAGACCACACACATAAGGATATTGAGTTTCATACAGCCATAGCATTGAGCAGTAAAAATGTTGTAGTCCCCAGACTGATTCCCGTGATCAACAGTTCTATTCCTCTGTTTGTAAAAACAACCGGCGGTGCTCTGCACGAAGAAACCATAGAAACACACCGCGAAATTGCTGATGCTATCGCATCTCATGATCCCCTTCGTGCCCAGGATGCCATGTATCTTCATTTAGTCTATAACCGAAAGAGAATACAGCTCAGTAAAACCCAAAACGTCTAAGTCAATAGAGTTCTTTTATGACACACAAATTTGGATTTCCATGTGAATTTGTGATATGATTACAGATATACAAAAGAGATATGCGTGAATACGCAAAGACTGTTATACCTTGTCAACAGAATAAATACAGAAAGGACATATCTCATATGGTAAAGATTATTTCAGACAGCACCTGCGACCTCTCTCCTGAGCTGATTGCAAAATATGATATCGACATCCTGCCGCTCCACATTCTTCTCGGCGAGGACGAATATGAAGATGGCAGAAACATTACGCCACAGCAGATCTATGACTGGTCTGATACTCACAAAACAACGCCAAAAACATCAGCCCCGTCTCTGGCTGAGGCCATTGAGCTTTTTCGCCCATATGTAAACGAAAAACGTGAAATCATCTGTTTTTCTATTTCCGGCAGCATGTCCACTTCCGGAAATGTCATGCGCCTTGCGGCTGAAGAATTAGAAGCATCTGATCTTGTTACAGTCATTGATTCGGCAAATCTCTCTACCGGGATCGGGCTTCTCGTCATAGAGGCAGCAATTATGGCCGAAAAAGGCCAACCGGCAGCCGAAATCGCAGCTACAATAGAATCTTTAAAACCCAATGTCCGCGCAAGCTTTGTCGTCGATACACTTACTTATCTGTACCGCGGTGGCCGATGCAACGCTGTTTCTGCCATGGCAGGCGGAGTTCTGAGACTCCACCCGAAGATCGTCGTCGAAAACGGCGCCATGGACGCATCCAAAAAATATCGTGGCAAAATAAATTCTGTCATTATGTCTTATGTAAAAGACATGGAAGATGATTTAAAATCTGCAAAACCTGAGCGCGTATTTATCACACATTCCGGCTGTGACCGCACCACCGTTGATGCCGTCCGATCTTATCTGGAAAGTCTCGGAATCTTCCATGAAATATTAGAAACCAGGGCCGGCGGTGTTGTTTCCAGCCACTGCGGTCCTGGTACGCTTGGTGTTCTGTTTATTGCAAAATAAACAACTGCACCGGATATTATTTTTATCTGTTTTCACACTGTTCAGGCAAACAGACTGATGATCAGTGCACAGGCAAGTCCTGTAAAACCAATGATCGTTTCCATCATTGTCCATGACTTCAAAGTTGTCCTTTCATCAATCTCGAGCAGGGAACTTACCAGCCAGAAACCAGAATCATTCACATGGCTGAATGCAGTTGCCCCGCCGGTGATCGCACATACCATGGCAGCAAGATAAAGTGGTGAAAGTCCTGCAACTGCAGGCATCGAAGCCATGATTCCTGCTGCCATTGTCATTGCTACTACTGCAGCTCCGACAGAAGCACGAACCAACGCCGCAATCAGAAAAGCTACAAGAATCAGCGGCAAACCACTTTTTTCAAGTGCAGGTCCGATGATATCTCCCATTCCACAATCCTGAAGTACCCAGCGGATAATTCCTCCTCCGGTTATTACCAGAAGAATCTGACCTGTCGGGCGCAGAGAACGATCCATGACCTGTTTTAACTGTTCCCCATCATATCCCTGTTTTTTTCCCAGAAAATGCATTGCACAAAGAACTGCAATAATCAGTGCCACAAAAGGCGTGCCGACAAACTCCAGTACCGGACGAATACTTTGCAGTGACGGAATATATTCTGCAAGTGTGTTACAGAGAATAAGAACCAACGGAACAAAAATAATTATAAGCACAGTGGAAAATCCCGGCAGATTTGCATCCTCGGTTTCTTCTGTCTCAGAAACAGAAGAAGGAAGTTCCGTATGGATCTTTGTCCCGATAAATTTTGACCATAAAATCCCGGCAAAAATCAGGGACAGAATTCCGGTCGGAACACCGACCGCAATCATAATTCCAAGATTCACACCAAGCATATTGGCCACCAGCACGGAACCCGCAGACGGCGGAATAAAAGCAAATCCGGTTGCAAGTCCTGCCAGAAGCGGAATCACATAATATAATGTTGACTTTTTTGTTTTCTTTGCAAGCCCGAAAGCAAGCGGAATCAAAATTACAACACCTGCCTCAAAAAAGACCGTTGTTCCTACAACCAATCCGGTAATACCAAGAGCGACACCTGCTTTTTTCTCACCGAATCTTTTTATCAGTGTCTGCGCAACGCACTGGGCGCCGCCCGACACTTCCAGTATTCCACCAAACAAGGATCCCAGTCCAATCAGCAGAACAATTCCCTGCAGCGTATCACCGGCGCCTTTTTCTACTGTACTCATCAGTGTCGGCACAGGCATTCCCGCACCAAGTCCGATGACCAGCGCCGAAATCAGCAAAGACAATACCGGATGAATTTTGAATTTAATAATCAGCAACAACAACAATATGATTCCTGCTGCCGCCGCAACCAACAGTCTTGTAGAATCTGCTGCAAATACTGCTTCTGTCATTTTCTTTTTCCTCCATCCTGTTCTTATCAGTGAACATATTTATGGATCGTTGCTCTCACCGCTCCCGGTCCTGCAATCATTTCGCGGAACATTTCTTCAATCATCTCTCCGGCTCCTGCTTTATAGAGATCAGTGAAGAAAAGTCTTTCATTAGAAAGAATCGGTTTTAACTGATCTTTAAATGTCTCCGGTTTTCCAATCACAATATCACCCAGCTGTTCCTGAAGTTCTTCGTTCATCGGGTCTGGCGCAAGTTCATAATTCTGTCCCTCATCATCTACTCCCAGCATATATCTGAGCCATCCGGCAATTCCGAGTGGGATTGCTGTAAGTCGTGATGCATCACCATATTTTGCAACATATGCTTTTACAGTTTCTCCAAAACGGATACCCACCATCTGTGAAACATCGACTGCCAGGCGAAGGTTTGTATCTCCCAGATATTCATTCGGGAAACGGTCGTTAAAAAGCTCATCTACAAATGCCTGTGGGGAAATGATTCCAGGATCTGCGACCACCGGAAGCCCCTCATCATAAGCAACCATGCGTGCCATCTTCATCATATCTTCATTGGTGTTGAGCATATGTGCAAACAAATCATAGCCAAGAATAACACCGAGCGGCCCTGTTGCAGAATGCACCGGATTCAGACATACCGTTACCTTCATCCTTTCAGAAAGATTGACGGTATTTCTGTCTGCCATATAAACACCGAAGCCTTTTTCCAGTGCAGGACGTCCGTTCGGGAAGCTGTCTTCGATGACAAGATACTGCGGTTTCTCTGCATTTACAAAAGGAGCAATATACGTTTTCTTTCCTGTGATGACCGGCTGCATATCTTCCACACCAAGCTTCTCCAGATCTGCCGCAATCTGCTCACTCGGACGTGGTGTGATCTTATCAATCATCGTCCATGGGAAAGCGACAACTTTTTCATTGCTTACATAATCCATGAATCCGTCATCTACATAGCCCTGTTTTTTCCATTCTTCTGCCATTGTCAGTACAGACTCACGCAGTTTTGCACCATTCTGTGAACAGTTATCCATGGAAACCAGCGCAATTGGGTACTTTCCTGCTTCGTATCTTTCAAGAAGCATTGCCACCAGCACTGCCATAGCTCCACAGGCTTTTTCCGGTCCGTTCTTAATATCTGCTTCCACAAACGGGAACCAGCTTCCATCAGCTTTGTGAAGTGCATAACCTTTTTCTGTAATTGTAAATGATACCATCTGCAGGGATCTGCTTGCAAAAACTTCCTTCAGGCGATTCCACTGTACCGCATCTGATGACTGGGCCCTGATTGCTTCTGCAAGTGAACCAAGAACTTTATATTCTCTCGTTCCGTCTCCGTGCAGGATAACGCTAAGTCCAAGATTATCATATGGCTCATAAATTTTATCCATAACATCATAGTCAAATGTTTCGACACAGGTGATGCCTCTGTCAAGCACACCCTCTTCCAGCAGTCCGTCCGCAATTCCGCCGATAAAAATACGGAAGATATTTCCGATTCCAAAATGCACCCATGCCGGTGCTTCCTTTGCTTTCTGTGATACCTTTTCCACGTCATATTTCGGCAGTGCGATTCCGGCTTTTTCCCATGCTTCACGATCTTTGATTCCTTCAACAGTTAATTTCATGATTTTTCCTCCTGATTCTATTCGTTCGCTTTAGTTATGTTTTATACTTACGTTTATATCTAAGTTGTAAGTATAGTATATAACTAGCGAAAGGAAATTGTCTATTGACAAAAAATACAATTTTAAAAGCATGTTTTTGTCAGCTTTTCACAAAGCATTTTCTCAAACTTGTTTTATTCCGGCATCTATATTAAAATAAATTTAAATCTTGTGCGTATGATTCATACATAAGTAAGAGGGAGTTTGTTATGCGAGAAAAGGGAATGACCACGATCACTTTAAAAAGAATAAATCGAGATAAGGTTTACCAGTATATTTACAAGCAAAAAGAAACCTCCAAACTTCAGATCGTTCAGGATCTGCAGATGGGGCTTTCCACTGTAAGCCAGAATCTGAATGAACTGGAAGCGGACGGGCTGATCAGCCGCGAAGGATATTTTGAATCAACCGGCGGCCGAAAGGCGCAGATTATACGGATCATTGACGATTTCCGTATTTCGATCGGTCTGGGCATTATGAAAGATATGTTTCATATTGTTGCTGTCAATCTGTATGGTGATGCGATCGCTACAGAAACGATCGCACTTGCCTATGAAAACAGCGCGGCTTATTATGCAGAACTTTCCGGACATGTCGAACAATTTATAAAAAAGCACCAATATGTTCCCGAAAAAATTGAAGGAATTTCCATTGCCACACAAGGAATCATTTCACCGGACAGTACCACTGTGACTTATGGCGACATTATGGGAAATGTGCAGATGAAAATTTCTGATTTTTCTTCCAGACTGCCATATCCGTGTCATCTGGAACATGATTCAAAAGCCGCTGCTGAGCTGGAACTCTGGAATCACCCACAGTTCGACAGTGCACTGGTTTTCCTTCTGAACCCAAATCTTGGTGGTGCTATCATCACCAATCATGAAGTACATCAGGGTAATCATATGCGCAGCGGACTTTTTGAACACATCTGTATTGATCCGGACGGACCGGAATGTTACTGTGGAAAACACGGATGTCTCGAAACATATTGTTCTGCAAACGCCCTGAAAGCTGCTGCCGGAATGCCGGTCAAAGAATTTTTCAGCGTTTTACATACCGCAGAGTCTCCGACTCTTCAGAAAATCTGGCAGGATTATCTGAACCACCTTGCTTTCGCGATCTGTAATCTGAATCTTGTGATCGACAGTCCCGTCATCATCAGCGGATATCTTGCACCGTATTTTCAGGAAGCTGATATGCAGTACCTGCTGGAAAAAATCAATGAACAATCTCTTTTCCGGATGGCAGCAGATCAGCTCATTGTCGGCAACCATGGTCAGTATACTCCGGCCATCGGAGCCGCTATCTATTATGTGAAAAAATTTCTGTCACCATCTGTTTCATGAGTCAGAAAACGGAGAAAGACGGCTGTAAAATGCCATTTTTCTCCGTTTCTTTTTTATTTATCAATTTATCTTCGCACAATCACCATCTGCAATTTTCTTATTTTTTCTAAAGGTGTCAAAATATCCGGAATTATGATTGCAGTGCAGCCAACTGTCTTTCCGGCACGGATACTATTTCACTGTAAAATTCCGAGATCCAGTGAATAAATATAATCTTCTTTTGTTTCTTTCTTTAACATTCCTGCCATGTAGACTGGCATATAAATTATTTTATCTTTTTTATGAATATTTTCATTACAGAACACTATAGCCCGTTCTATTTGATAACGAGATGTTGACAGGACATTATCCAGTGCATTATGTCTTGCGTAATTTTTTCCGGATTTTACCTCAATCGGTAATATATTTCCCTCATATTCAATTACAAAATCCAGTTCTCCCTGTTTTTTGCTATTGAAATAGTACAGCTCAAAGCTCTGCATTTTCAGTTCCTGCGCAATCGCATTCTCATATACAGAACCAAAGTTGATGTCCTTTTCTTTATTTAATATTTTTATTTGCAAACCATCTGCATACATCGCTGCAAGTAAACCTACATCTGACAAAAAAAGTTTAAACAAACTAGTTGATTTTGATAAAAGCAATGGTACCTCTGGTTCCTGAACACAATACACTGGCAGCGCGACCCCGGCTTCTTTCAGCCATATGAAACTATGTTCATACCTGGAAAAGCGAAAATTTTCATTCAGATTTTTTAATATAAATCTTTTGTTCTTACTGTTCAGTTCACTCGGAATGAGGTTAAAAATTTCTTCAAGATACAATTTATTCTGCGGATCATACTTTGCAATATCTTTCTTATATAATTGCAGGATTCCTCTTTGTATCTGAAATATTTCCTGCAGATTTTTGGTCCGTAAATACCGTTCGACCACAGCCGGCATACCACCCACAATCAGATACAGATGAAACAAATCCAGCAACTTCTCATGAACCATCTGGTCTATTGGTGTTTCTTCGTTCCAGCAGCTTTCCAGCATATCAAAAATTCTCTGAGACACTTTGTTCGCCCGGCAAAACTCAAAGAAATTTAGCGGATACATTTCCAGAACAGTCATATAACCGACCGGGACTGAACGTACATCTTTTAATTCTACTCCCAGAAGAGAACCGCTTAATATATAGCGATACTTTCCGTCCTCTACAAGAAATTTTATCGCTGTTACGATTTCTTTGCACTCCTGTACCTCATCAAAGAAAATAAGTGTTTTCCCAGGAATTAACGGTATATCAGTAAACGCAGATATACGCAGCAAAATATCCTCGCTGCTTCTGGCATTTTCGAACAATTTTACAGCATCAGGTTTTTCTATAAAATTGATTTCAATCACATTTTCAAAGCATTCTTTTGCACATTTTCTTATAATAAATGTTTTTCCTACCTGCCTTGCTCCCGTAATCAGAAGTGCTTCATTTCTGTCAGAATCCAAAAGAGATTTTATATCAGCTTCAATCGCACGGTATAATTCCATAAACACTCATCCTCCTGACCTCTTTTTCTTTAGTATGTCACAATTTTTCTGTTTATACAATATAATTTACCGCTTTTCCAATTATTTTAAAGCTGTTTTTGTACGTTTTTCCAACATTTTTATATGATATTTTGTACATTTTTCCAACAATTATGTCAAGTCATGCGATTAGCCTTAGTTCAGATGGCGGATTCTACAAAGGTCTGCTTAAGACAGGATTGCTTTCCGCTGTTCAGCCCGGTTCAGATAAATAAAGAATCCTACGTTCAGGACGATTCCCACAGTCGTTGCCACCGGAGCAGCCAGACCGATCTTTGTCAGGCTTGCGTTCGGCTGGATACTCATAAAGTATGCCAGTGGCAGACGTACCAGAAGTGTCTGGATCAGACCCTGCGTCATAACCCAGACAGTCTTGTTATTTCCATTGAAATAACCGATCATACTGAAAAGAATCGCTGTTACAAGTGTCTCCGGTGCAAAACCTTTCAGATAAGCAAATCCATTCTGAATAACCGCTGCATCTGTAGAAAAAATACTGCACAATACATCACCTTTAAACAGAACCAGTACAAATACCACACAGCCAACAGCCAGACCCACACCGATTCCTGTAAACATAGACTGTTTCGCACGTTTTTTCTTGCCTGCCCCTACATTCTGGGAAACGAAAGATGCCATGGACTGCATCAGTGAACTCGGTACGAGCATTGCAAAGTTTACAATTTTACATGCAACTCCGTAACCGGACGAAGCTTCCAGTCCAAGTCGGTTGACAAATGCACAGAGTGCCAGGAAAGAAATCTGTGTCAGAAATTCCTGCAGTGCAAGCGGAAGACCGATCTTCAGGAATTTCCGGCACTGTGGGTTCAGGCGAAAATCCTTCTTTGTGATTGCAAACGGAAGATCTTTTTTCAGCAAAAGCATTACTGCAAATACTACGCTGAGCGCCTGTGCGGTAACTGTTGCAATTGCAGCTCCTGCTGCATCCATGTGAAGACCGGCTACCAGTACCAGGTCGCCTATAATATTTACGATACATGCCACCAGTACAAAAAGAAGTGGTGATTTACTGTCTCCCAGTCCACGGAAGATTGCAGACAACAGATTGTACGCTACAATAAAGAAAATACCTGCACCGCAGATTCTTACATAACTTGCAGTCAGATCTACGGCCTCCGCCGGTGCCTGCATCAGAACGGAAATAGGGCGGGCAAATCCAACCATTTCAATAAACAGTGCAACAGACATCATGGTAAATACCACTGCTCCACCACCAATGACAGCCCCAATCTTTTCCGGTCTTTTTTCACCGAGATAGCGGGCGATCAAAACGGTGATACCCATTGCGAACTGAATTACTACAAATGTCACCAGATTCAGTACCTGGCTTCCGGTGGAAACCGCAGAAAGTCCGGATGTGGAACCAAATCTTCCTACAACCAGCAAGTCAACTGCGCCGTATGCCGCCTGCAGAATCAACGCCCCGAGAATCGGCATCATAAAGGCGACCAGTTTTTTCAGTATATTTCCCTGTGTAAAATCAGCTCTATCATTTGTCATAATGACTCCTCCTCTTGCACATGATCTGATAAAATTTTTCAATCGTGCGAATCATACAGTCTGCATCTTCTTCTGAAATGTCACTCAGGTCCCCGGACAGCTCGCCGAAATAATGCTCATCATACTTATGAAACAGCTTCCATCCTTCTTCTGTGATAGATATGTAAGTGACACGTCCATCATCCGAAGATGCAATCTTGCTAAGATAACCTTTTTTCTCCATCTCTTTTACCGTTCTGGTTACTCCCGGCCTTGGGAGATTCATTATATCGCTGATATCAGAAATCTTTACCTGAGTCCCCTGTTTTTCCAGCCTCTGAATCATGTCCAGATACTGAATATAAGACGGCATCACACCCTGCGGCAGGGGCGGCAGCATTTCCCGGATCCGCTTCGCCTGATAACATGCATCAAGCATTTCCTTAATCTTCTTATTAGTCATATTATATCCCTTTCATATAGTTATCGCAATTAATTACCATAGTTAATTATCTTTGATAATTATATAGGAAACTGAGGATTTGTCAAGAAATATTAAAATAAAAATTCACAATACAGAGAACGTGCCACTGGCAGCTTTCCCTGCTTAACAGTTACCGGAATTAGGACCATCTGATTTTTGTGCTCCTGTTGATTCTATTTGAACTTACTCATTTTTAAGTCATCGAATTTTACTTCTTCCAATGACCTGTGAGTTACTTACTTTATCATAGACCAACCAAATTTACAGAAATTGGTTGACCTGCTCAGGACTTGCTTACGTCTAAGTCATTTACGACCGGCAATTTCGTGGACTTACTCGGGAGTTCCTTCTATCCGGGTCATTTACGACTCGCAATTTCGTGGACTTACTCGGGAGTTCCTTCTATCCGGGTCATTTACGACCCACAATTTCGTGGACTTACTCGGGAGTTCCTTCTATCCGGGTCATTTACGACCCGCAATTTCATTGACTTTCCCGGATCTTACTCCTGCTCGGGTCATTCGCAGACAAATATCGCCAGGAAAAATATCTGCCCCATGTGCAGACATTCCCTGGCGGTGTTCTTTACAGCAAACTTTATTTCAGTTTCTTCTTCAGTTCCTGGATCAGTTCAAAGTAATCTCTGTGTTTCATCTCAGGAAAAGCTTTGATGATTCGTCCCTGTCCAAATACAGTGTGGTTTGTGATAGAACTGGACAGCTCATCAAACTGTGCCTGAAGTTCTGCTTTTTTCATTCGAAGCATTTCGATTGACTTATCTTTCTGCGCTATTGTAGCATCACGCAGCTCTGCTTTTGCAAGTGTAACCTGCACTTTACCCTCACCGACTTTCTGAGCAGTGTCGATCGTGGTCGTCGCCAGTGTGTTGCTGAGTTTATCACTTATGATTCTCAGATCCGAACTGACTTTATCCAGCCTGGTAAGTTTCTTGTTCAGTCCCCGGATCACCGCTACCGTCACGACAAAATCCGCAAAATACAGTGCATACAGAATCGCTATAACAACCCATTCCCATGTTGCAGGTGTATGTGATGCCTGGCTTTCCACATACTTCTGGAAAACTTTTACGACCATCACGATTGCAAGTCCCCAGATCAGTGAAAACTCCAGACAGATATATCCATGAAAATTCAGCGGCTTATCTGAATAATCCCACCATCTTGCATGAAAACATACATCAAGCAGCCAGCCGGCAATCAGCTCAACCAACGTAGCCAGCACAAATCCAAAAACAAAGATCATTCCTTCACTCATCACATGTCCGCCGCTCTGAATTGTATTGAGCAGAGCAAAAACGGACAGCACTCCGAAACCATACACCGGGCAGACCGGACCATTCAGAAACCCTCGGTTTATCACCTTTCCAAGTGCAACCGCATGGAAGATAACTTCAACGACCCATCCTCCAAAAGAATACACCAGAAAATACAAACATATCTGAAAATATGTCATTCCACAAATCATTATCTATACCCTCCTCCATCTTTCTTTTTTGATATAAGTAAATTTATTATACCAGACACGCCAATATTTACCTATACAAATCTTATGAAATATTTCGTCATAACAAAGCGGACAAGTCTGCTTCAGCAAACATGTTCCTATTACATAAAAATACCGCCAGTTAGCTTCAGGCTATCTGACGGCATTAATATTATCTCTTCACCCCACACTGAATCGCCTGGGTCGGGCAGACCTTCTTACATCTTCCGCAGCGGATGCACTCTGCGCTGTTCGGGTTTTCCACAGGGTTGACTTCCATCTGGCAGGCTTTTGCACATTTTCCACAGTGAATGCACTTCTCCTCGTCTACACGATAACGAAAAACAGATACTTTGTTAAATATAGAATAAAATGCTCCCAGTGGACAGATATATTTACAAAACGGCCGGTAAATAAGAATTGCCAAAATGATCGTAATCACCAGAATCACATTTTTCCATATGTAAAGCCATCCAACTGCACTCCGCATGGACCTGTTCAACAATACAAGCGGAAGACCACCTTCCAATGTTCCTGCCGGGCAGATCAGTTTGCAGAAATACGGGGCACCCTGTCCCATGATATCTACCACAAACATCGGCAATAGAATTACGAACACAAGAAAAATTATATATTTCAGTTTGCGAAGCAGTTTGTCTCCGCGAAATGTCCTGATTTTCTTTGGAAACGGAATCTTATTGAGCAGATCCTGAATCAGTCCAAACGGACACAGGAATCCGCAGACCAATCTGCCCAGCAATGCTCCCACAAAAATCAGAAATCCGACCACATAATATGCCATTTTGAAATTCCAACTTCCAATTACCGCCTGAAGAGAACCAATCGGACAGGCGCCTGTCGCACCGGGACAGGAATAACAGTTCAGCCCCGGAACACAGACATTTTTCAGCTTTCCGGTATAGATCTTGCCGGTCACAAAACCAGACAGATGACTGTTAGTCAGCAGTGCCCACAATGCCTGGATTCCATGTCGCGGCCATTCGTTTATTTTCATTTTTTTATTATCCAATTCCAATACACTCCATGCAGATATTAATTGCTTTTGTAAAAACTACGGACATCTCGCCTCTGTAGATTCCAAAGATCATCAGAAGGATTCCAAGAATTGCCAAAACAACTCCTGCCCATTTTGTTTCTGTTATTTTTTTTATCATAGTTATCTTTTATCTTTCTGCCGGAAACCGGCATTGCTGGTTATCACAACTATACTCTTTTATTTTGAAACATTCGCAAGCTCTTTTTCTACGATTTTCTTCCACTCATCCAGGCTATGGCTTCCGGAATATGTTTCTCCTACAATATTTCCATCTTTGTCAACAAAGAAGGTTTCCGGGAAAGCAGAGATGCCATTCAGACGTCCATTCATCATTGTTGAATCCGGAATCAGGAAAGGATAAGAAGCTTTTGTCTTTTCCTGAAGAACACCAGCTTTTTTCACGGTAGCATCATCCTGTTTTCCGTCATCTCCTACTGTATCAAGAACCACACCAACAACTCCTACTCCCTTGTCTTTCATCTCCTCATAGAGTTTTTCCAGTTCCGGAATCTCATTGACGCATGGAGAACACCAGGTAGTAAAAATATTGACCAGAGTCAGGTCATAATCGCTAAATACTTTTTCTGTATAGTCTTTTCCGTCAACACCCTTTGTCTCAAATTTACCCACAGTTGTAGAATCACCTGCATTGCTGGTATCCTGTGGCTGATCAAATGCGGAAAGCTGCTGGAATGGTGTCATCTCTGTGAGTGTCACATCAATTTCTTCCACTTCTTTTTTCAGGGATTCATCTGCATCTTTATTAGTGCTCAGATAATATTTATACTTTCCATCACTGCTGCTTCCGATTTCTTTGTGTTCTGTACAGCCTGTGATCTCATCCAGTTCTTTCTCAGAATCTTCGTCATAGATTCCAATCACTCCAATTTTTGCAAGACTATTGCACCAGTCATCATACGCTGTTCCAAGCTTGTCAACCTCTGCCTCTTTCTGCTCCTCGGTCATTTCGCTCCAGCTTATATATGCATATTTAATTGCATCTGCAGTGTCATTCCATCCTTCATTTGAGATCATCGCAATAGTCTGCGCTTTTATCTGTTTAAGCAGTTCCTCTGGAAGTTTCATGTTAAGTCCAAGGAATGGATACTCATAAGAATCCTGTGCCTGCACAGTTGTCTCAGATGGTTTGAAAGTACCCTGTATAAAATCAGACGGGATTGCATCCCCCTCTGCAGCAACTGCATCATCATCAACTACCATTCCGGCCTGGTCTGCCGGAACCGCCATTGCTTCTGTACTTTCTGCTGCCATTACGGATACTCCTCCAAAGGTGGATGCTCCTAATACTGCAGCTGCCATAAGTGCTGTTATTTTTTTCATTCTGAATTTCATGATATATATCTCCCTTCAATTGATTTCGTTTGCATTTTACAGCGTGAGCTGTGCTCACTGCGATTACTATAGACAAAACTATACCATACTGTACATAAAATTGGTGTTAAGAAAACACGAAAATGAATTTTTTTAATCAAAATGCCGATTTCATTGAAATATGTGATTTTTTTACAGGAATTTTATGTCCAACATGATATGATAGTATCAGACAGAATTATCGAAATACCTGATACAAAACAATTCTCAGGTACTACCACTTAAAAAGGAGAACTTACATGCATATATTAATTATAGAAGATGAAGAACAGCTCTGCTGCTCCATTGCAGAGGGTCTTCGCATGAATGGATACGAAACAGATACCTGTTTTGATGGAAACGAAGGACTGGAATTATGTATGACAGAAAGTTACGATCTGATTCTTCTGGACCTGAATCTTCCGGGAACAGACGGTCTTGACATTCTGCAGCAATTCCGTACATCTGACAGCACCACACCGGTTCTGATTCTTTCCGCGCGTGGACAGATTCAGGACAAAGTAGAGGGACTGGATCTTGGCGCCAATGATTACCTCACCAAACCTTTTCACTTTGAAGAACTGGAAGCCAGAATCCGCAGTCTCACCCGTAGAAAATTTATTCAGGAAGACATCTGTCTGAAATGTGGCCGCATCATTTTTGATACACGCACACGGAAAGCCAGTGTAGATGATGCGACTCTTTCCCTTACCCGAAAAGAAAGTGCACTTCTGGAATATTTCCTGCTCCATCAGGGTCGTATCATCAGCCCCGAGGAAATGATCGAACATCTCTGGGACGGAAGTGTTAACAGTTTCAGTAATTCAATCCGCGTCCACATTTCTTCTCTGCGCAAAAAACTTCGTTCTGCACTGGGCTTTGATCCGATTCAGAATAAAATCGGACAGGGATATATTCTGATGGAGGAAATATCATGAAAAATTTTTCCAGAAAACTCTCCCTGCAATGGCGTCTGACACTGATCACCGCTCTGCTTGTAACAATCACCTGCATACTGATGTACTTTTTTATCAGTCAGTCCGCAGTTACCGGTATGGACCACCTGCAAAATTATATCGTACAAATTAATAAAACCGATTCTTCACCAATTACTTTTAACATAGATCCAACTATCTTGTTTCCTGATCTCTCAGAACAGGTAACAACGACCAAACAGCTTTTTCAGATCCGAAGCCTTATCACTACAGTACTCATCATTCTGCTGAGCAGTGCCTGCACATATTTTGTCAGTCGCCGGGCATTAAAACCATTGCACAATCTCAGCACAAAAATTGAAAAAATCCAGGCACAAAACCTCTCCGAACCACTTGAAGTACCGGACAGCAACGATGAGATCTCGAATCTGACACTTTCCTTTAATGAAATGCTTTCCCGTCTGAATGATGCCTTTACCGCACAAAAACAATTTTCTGCCAGTGCCGCGCATGAGCTTCGCACACCCCTTGCGGTCATGCAGACAAATCTGGAAGTTTTTTCCCGCAAGAAAGAGCCCTCCGCTGATGAACATCAGAAGCTTTTTTCCATGATTCAGGAACAGACCGGACGACTCTCCCATCTGGCAGAAATACTTCTCGATATGACCGGGATACAGACGATTGAACGTTCTGAAACAATCTCGCTGGCAGAGCTTACAGATGAAGTTCTCTGCGACCTGACTTCAATTGCTGAGCAAAAACAAATCAAGCTGCTTCAGGAGGATGGAGACTGTACCATCACCGGAAGTTATCTTCTTCTCTACCGTGCTGTGTATAATCTTGTGGAAAATGCAATTAAATACAACCATCCCGGTGGAAAAGTAACGGTAAACATCCGGCAGAAAAAATCTCTCCTGAACACTGCTGTTCCTCCTGTTCCGACAGACTGCGCCCTCGTTGAAGTATCTGACACCGGGATCGGTATTTCTCCGGAATATCAGGAAAAAATCTTTGCCCCTTTTTTCCGTGTAGACAAGTCACGAAGCCGCGCCATGGGCGGTGCCGGACTGGGGCTCGCGCTCGTAAATGAAATTGCCAGACAGCATGGAGGAGAAGTAAAAGTCCTGAAAAGCGATAAAAACGGCAGCACGATTGCTCTCATACTGCCGCTGTAAAGCAGCAGGCACAAACCACTGTTTTATGTGATCTGTGCCTGTATTTATTTTCAATCTAAAATTTCTTTCATCGGTGTGCCGATCGTTTTTTCCGGCATCGCGACTCCGAAATTTGCTGCGATCGTTGCGCCGATGTCAGCAAAGGAATCAGACTCCGGCAGACTTCCTCTTATTGTCAGTTTCGGCGAATACAGAAGAAGCGGTACATATTCTCTTGTGTGGTCGGTTCCTGTATAAGTCGGGTCATTTCCATGATCTGCAGTGATCATCAAAAGATCATCAGCCCTGAGAACTTTCAGAAACTCACCTAATTTCACATCAAAACGCTCAAGCTCTGCCGCATATCCTTCCGGGTTTCTGCGGTGTCCCCAGAGCGCATCAAAATCTACAAGATTTGTAAAACAAAGTCCTGTAAAATCAGTCTTTGCATAATCAATCGTCTGATCCATTCCATTGACAGAGCTTACGGAATGTACGGAATCTGTGATTCCTTCTCCATCAAAAATATCATGAATCTTACCGACTGCCAGCACATCATAACCGTTTTCTTTCAACGCATCCATTGCTGTTTTATTTGTCGGTTTTAATGCATAATCATGGCGGTTGCTGGTTCGCTTGAAATTCTCAGGTGAATCACCGACATATGGCCTTGCAATTACACGGCCTACTCGCCATTCCTCTTTGAGTGTCAGCTTTCTCGCGATCTCACAGCAGCGATACAGATTTGCCAGATCAAATGTCTTTTCGTTTCCGCAGATCTGCAATACAGAATCTGCAGAAGTATAAACGATCATCGCGTTTTCCTGCATCTCCTGCATGCCAAGTTCCTTGATAATCTCTGTTCCGCTTGCACTCTTATTTCCGATGATCTTTTTGCCACACTGCTTCTCAAGCTCGTCGATCAGTTCCTGCGGAAAACCGGTTTCCGTAAATGTCTTAAACGGTTTTGTCGTATGGATACCCATCATTTCCCAGTGTCCGGTCATCGTATCCTTGCCATTGCTCTGCTCTTTCATTCGCTTATAGCAACCCAGCGGTTTCTCAACAGGATGAATGCCTTCCATTGCTTTCAGGTTTGCCAGCCCTAAGCTTCGCAGATTCGTCAGCTTATCCTCATGCAGATATTTGCCAAGATGACCGAGCGTATCTGCCCCCTCATCTCCAAACTTCGCTGCGTCCGGCATATATCCCATGCCGACCGAATCCAGCACAATTACAAATATTCTCTGATATTTCATTTTACCGTTTACCTTTGTCATATGGAACTCACCTGCTTTCGTTATGTTATGATAATTATACCCCGATGATCATAGAATTACAATTATATCAACAGGCTACTCCTGTAACGGACACTATCGTCATTTTTTCAATAGTTCCTTGACAATTTTTCCATAAGAAGTTTGATGACATATTAAAGTAATTATTTTTTATTCTATCCGCAGCATCCGATAGCCTATTCCAACATGAGTCTGTATATATGAAACATCACTTTTTTCTGTTTCCAGCTTCTTTCTCAAAGTCGCCATAAACACACGAAGAGAAGCTACATCATTCTCTGAGCTTCTTCTCCAGATCTGCTGCGTGATATATGTATGCGTCAGTACCTTACCTACATTACGCGACAAAAGACACAAAAGTTTATATTCAATAGGGGTTAGATGCAGTTCTTCACCTCTCAGATAAGTACAACCGGCAGTATAATCAATTTTCAGTTCACCATTGGTAAAAGTCGATTCTTCCTGCATCTCGCCTGTCTGGATCAGTGAAAGTCGTCTCTGCGTGACGCGTATCCGTGCAAGAAGTTCCTCGACTGAAAATGGTTTCGTGATATAATCATCTGCGCCTGCATCCAGCGCTTCTATCTTATCCGTGTCTTCGTTTCTTGCACTTATAACAATAATCGGCATATTTGACCACATTCTGATTTTTTTGATCACTTCCACTCCCTCTATATCAGGCAAGCCCAGGTCAAGCAAAACAATATCCGGATTATGTGAGGAGGCCTCCAGAATGGCAGAGGTACCATTCTCCGCTTCCAGATATTTATACTCATGTGTCTTTAATGCTGTTATGATCAGGTTTCGTATCGGACGATCATCTTCAACAACCAGAATCGAATTTTTATTCATTTAATATCACCTCACTTAATGGTAGAGTAAACGTAAAAATACATCCTCTCGGAATATTATCTGTCAGCACCAGAGTTCCCCCGTGTGCTTCAATAATTGACCGACAAAGGGCAAGGCCAAGGCCAAGACTTCGGTGACTGTCAGCGATTGTATTATTGCCTGTATAGAACATTTCAAATATATGCGGTTTTACTTCGTCTGAAATACCTGGTCCGTTATCAGCTACACTGATCTGTGCTTTACCGTCCTTCTTTATTCCTCTGATGCATATCTTTGAGCCCGGCAGTGTATATTTTATTGCATTATCAATCAGATTTACAAGAACCTGGATTATAAGCCGCACATCCATATGTACGAGAATAAATTCTTCACATTCTACGTCAATCTGATAATCCTCATGTTTTCGGCTGATGTGGCGCAATGATTCTGTAATGACTTCGTCCAGAAGCTGATCTGTAAATTTAATCTTTAATCTTCCATCATTCAGCCTCGTGATAGAAAGCAGATTTTCCACAACATCAATCAGCCAGTCTGCATCATCATAAATATCTGAATAAATTTGACGTTTTGTTGCCTCATCCAGACAGCTTCCATTGTTTAACAGCATATCAGCATTTCCGGATATCGAACAAAGAGGTGTTCGAAGATCATGTGAAATCGCACGCAAAAGATCCGCACGAAGCTGTTCATTTTTAGCAAATACTGCATTTTTTTCTTTTTCTATTGCATTATGTGAATTTTCCATCGTAAGTGCACATTCATTAAGAACAGAAATCAAAATGCTGCTCTCATAAGAATCCAGTTTTTTCTTCTGCAATGGGATTCCAATTACACCATATACATTGTCTCCACTTTTAATAACAAAGTATAAACATCTGGCACTGCTGAAATGATTCGTTGTTGCACCTGCATTCTGCCCATTCTCATATGCCCACCTGGCTACATACTGTTCTTCTGATGTCAGAAGTTCTCCCTGTCTTCCTCTTTCGTCGTTATGAAAAAACAGACTGCCACCGGACAGTTCTCCGTTTTCTTCAATATACGCAACAATATTACAGTTTAACAGACGCACCAGTTGTTTACAGGTAACACACAGGATATCTCTTCTGTCTTTTACCTGTTGGAGTAGACGGTTTGTATCAAATAAAATCTGTGTGCAAAAAGCCTGCTGTGCCGATAACCTTGCATGCTCTTTTAGTTTTGCCGCAAGTGTTCCTGTCAGTACGGATGAGATAAGCATGATCAGAAATGTCACAGGATAACCAACTGCATATGTCTGAAATGACATTCTTGGTTCTGTAAGAAAAAAGCAAAAAAGAACAACACTTAAAAACGAACCGGCCAGACTGCAAAGATATCCATCTGTTAAAATTGAGGTGAGCAATACTCCAAGGATATATATGGTAACTATATTCGCATCTGTGAAATACAGTTTCTGAAATATCAGTCCAATCAGTGTACAGCCAATAAATATTGAAACTGTCAGAATATAATCTTTTACTGATGGTGTTTCAATATGGAGCTTAAACTTCTGCTTCTGACCAGTTTCCGGCATAACTGTACCCAGAATGATATGCATGTCTGCATTCTTTTTTCTTCCTTTTGAACTCATCTCGACTTTTTTTAATAACTGCAGATTTGAACGTTCATCAGAAATTTCTTTTCGGCTTTCCTTAATAAAGCGTCCCAGTTTTGACACTATAAAAAGTCCCATTCCAAATATTACACATACAATCAATATCAGAGTTCCCTTTTCCATTATCATCACCCACTATCTTCAGATATGAAAGCATTTTTGAATTGTTTTATAATCACCTAGTACCAGAAGTGTACTTCCATCGTTCAAAACTGTATCAGCTGATATTGCCACACTGATTTCGCCGCCTTCATTTTTGACTGCCAGAATATTTATATTATGTTTCTTTCTTATGTCAAGTTCACCTATGGTTTTTCCAATCCACTCATACGGTATTTCTACTTCGAAGATTGCATGAGATGCATCGACTTCCATATAATCAAGGATATGATCATCCGCATAACGAATGGATGCCCATTTTGCCACCTGTTTTTCAGGATAAACCACCTTATCTGCACCATTTCGCAAAAGGAATTTTTCATGGACATCCCGTTCCGCTCTGGAAATTACCAGTCTGGCTCCCAGCTCCTTTAGTAAAGAAGTCGTCTCAAGCGAATTCTGAAAACTGCCTCCAATCGTTACAAAACAGATATCATAATTTCCGATTCCCAGAGATTTCAGAAATTCAGCATCTGTGCTGTCTCCAATCTGAGCATTGGTTACAAAAGGAAGAACTTTCTCTACTCTTTCCTCATTCAGATCTACCGCCATAATCTCATGTCCCATCTGATTAAGCTGCATTGCAATGTGTTTTCCAAATCTTCCAAGTCCGATAATTAAAATATTCTTCATAAAAAAGCTCCTTTAACCCACCGTGATTTTTTCCATTGGCATTCTTGCATTATTATTATTTTTTCCTGAAAATACTGCATAGATCAGTGTCAGTCCACCCACGCGCCCCAGATACATAAGTACAATCAATATCAGTCGTGATATTATATGTAGATCGGGCGTAACACCCAGAGTCAGTCCTACCGTTCCTATAGCTGAAGCTGCCTCATAAAAACAGGTTAGCACAGGTAATCCTTCATAAGCACTGATTATGATTCCGCCTCCAAAGAACAGCATCAGGTACAGCATAGCAATTGTTGCCGCATTTTTTATCACCTGAACATCAAATCTTCTTCCAAAAGCACCTGCATCTTCACGGCTTCTGAATGTAGCAAATGCATTCAGGATCAGTACTGCAAAAGTCGTTGTCTTCATACCTCCCGCGGTGGAACTTGGTGATCCTCCGATCAGCATCAGCAATATCATAACCGCCTTTCCTGCTTCTGTCATCAACGGGAGATCTGCAGTATTAAACCCGGCTGTTCTCGTTGTAACTGACTGAAATATTGAATATAGCAGACGTTTTTTAAACAGAAACTCTCCAAAATCATTGGCAAAAAATAAAATCGCCGGCAATATAATAAGAAGAACAGTTGTTATCAGAATCACCTTGCTCTGCATACGATAACGTCTGAAATTTAATTTATTTTTATAAAAGTCTTCCCAGGTAAGAAATCCGATACCTCCGATTATAATCAAAAGCATGATTACCATATTCAGCCATATATTATCGCCATATCCTGAAAGAGATACAAACCTGTGCCCTTCTGTTCCCAGTATGTCAAACCCGGCATTGCAAAATGCAGATACTGAATGAAATACGGACATCCAGATTCCCCTTCGCCCAAAATCATGGCAAAATACCGGGAGAAGTAAAATTGCTCCAATCGTCTCAATCAAAAAAGTTCCTCTCAGTATGAATTTTGTCAACCGGACAATTCCGCCTACCTGCGGTGCCGATATTGCGCTCTGCATAGTACTGCGCTGCATAAGAGATATTCTTCTTCCGGAAAGCATAAATGCAGCGACAGCAACTGTCACTACTCCCAGCCCACCGGTCTGTATAAGTATAAGAATAACTATCTGACCAAATCCGGACCAGTAGCTGCCTGTGTCCTGTACAACAAGCCCCGTCACACAAACTGCAGAAGTTGAAGTAAAAAGTGCTTCGTCAAATGGAGTTACGATTCCATCTGCAGATGAGACCGGAAGCATCAGAAGAAGTGTTCCCAAAAGAATCACTCCTGCAAATCCTAATATGATCATCTGAAATGACGTCAGATGTTTTTTTCTGTGAAAATTCTCCTGCATAAATGTATGGCTCCTTTTTCAAATTTTGCACATGCAGATTTTAATCTTCTTATTCCAGTCTTATTATATATATAACTCCTCAAAGATTGTATAAAATTATCGGAATCAGCATTAAGATTTTATAAAGAAAATAAATAGATGACATTGTGAAAAGACAGAACTGATCTGTACCAAAAAGGAGAAGTCTGAAGATATTTTCAAACTTCTCCCTTTATAATTATGTCTTAAAATATTATGCCAATAAAGAAAACAACATCACAACTATTCTTCCGGCAGCCACCTTACGGAACGCAGGACAGTCTCGACAACCTGATCGTTCCCTCTGTTTTCACCTGCAAAGATCACGGTATCAATCTGTGTTGCATTTTTCTGGTCGATAAACACGATTCCGTAAAGGCTGTCTGTCGAGCAGAATATGCATGGAATCCCATTGATTTCTGCTTCTTTTTCCAGCTTGAACCCCTGTTCGTCGATCTGTTCTTTCAGCACATCCATCATCGTCAGGTCGTTGTCAGCAAGCTCCTGCTCGATTTCTTTTCTTGATTCTTCATCGTCAGGCTCCGTTGCCATTGCCATGCAGATATAGGCTTTGTCATCGGATGCAGAAATATATTTCACACCACCTGCAATGTCTTCTTCGTCCGGCTGGCAGGCATCCCAATCTGCCGGAAGATACAGTTCAAACAAATTTTCTACCTTTGTCCATATACCATCGTATCCGGCTTTCGTTTCATCGAAAGAACTTACTTCATCTGTCGGCTCCGCATGACGCATACATACATGATCTTTTACATAATCAATTTCCGAGAAAAGCTGCTGATATTCCTCGCTGATGCTGCTGTCATCCATGTAGCCCTGCACATCTGTCGGGAATGTCAGGAAATAATTCATCACAGACTCCTCGCCGAATCCTACATAATAATAAGACGGCAGCTCTGTGAAATCACTGTTTACGGAATAAGATAAGGAAAAAAGTTTCCCGCCAACTGTCCCATAATTTTCCTGCCATTTTTCTTTGCTCGCCTTATGATAAAAAGTAACGCTGGTATCCTGCGTCTGCACCGCAACCTTGCCCTGCCAGTCCGCCGGAAGTGTCACCGCAACCTCTTCAAAATAGTAGATCTGCGAACCGTCATCCATTGTATCATTGACAAAAGTCAGCAGATTCTGCGTATCAACCGCCGCAAAAGCTGTCACAGGAGTCCGAGAAGTGCCCATCAGCACCATCCCCATGCCAACTGCTGCCAGTGTTTTTTTCCAGTTCTTTTTCATTATTTCTTTCCTCCTTTTTCATTCCTCATTATAAATCATGCCTTATTCAATCTCGTCATCACAAATCGGCAATACCATATTTTCCAGTGCATACCGAAGTTTTGGATGATGAATCACAAAATGGATCGCCGGAGCCCGGTTTTTCGATATCATGCACCATTTTCCTTCAAAATACGTGATCTGGATATTGTGAAAACCTTTTATCTTTGTCAGATTGAACTGATAGTTTTTATTTGCTTTTGCATAATTCTCTGCCGCACTTATGCATGCCTGATATTCCTCATAAGTCAGACGGATATCTTTTTCCAGAAAGCACTCTGCAAGCGGAAGCACCGGTGGATATTTTTCATACTCCGCTTCAGAAAGCACTGATACTTCATCCTCCACTACACTGTGCTTCAAAGTTGTCTCCAGGCATGTTGCGGATCTTTTATAGCATTCCAGAATCACGTTTTTTTCATTCAGCACAACATGATTGCGTTCCAGAATTTCTTCCAGCAGTTTTTCCGGCAGGACTCCCAGGTCCGGAACCGCCAGCACACGCCTCCGCCGGCCTTCTTTTTCGGCATTTTCAAGCAGAGCCACATGCAATTCCCTCTTCCGCTCTTCCCGGTAAATATCCATCAGTGGATGTGCCTTTTTCAAAAGAAAATCCATGTTTTTCTGACTGATCGATACTTCCTCTTTGCGGCTGGTCAGATAATAATGCGCCAGATCATGATGCCCGCTGATGCAGTCGCCGGTCATCGCCACCTGACCCGAACAATAATGTAAATGAGAGTAGACACGATTCTGCACACCTTTCAGATAATACGGTGAAATCTGCCCGGTCATATAAAGCGGCACCCAGTTTTCCAGACCGAGCATCATATCTTTCATCGGACGTTCCACATCGTGAATGATGTGGATATGCAGCCCCTTTTTGAGAACCATCGCAAGACCGAACATGTATTTTTTTGCAAACTCCTCGTCTGCAGCCATATCTTCTACCGGCATGTCACAACATATGTACAAGGGCTTCATCGATTTTGAAAGCACGGTATGCTTCAGAAAATCCAGTTCCCCCTCGCGCATTTCTTTCAGCCCGTAATAATGTCTTGAAACCGGAAGCTGAAACGGAACTTTCGGCACTTTAAAGCTGTCAAAGTGAATGGCTCTTATATAATCGTCCAGATTAAAAGAATCCACTTTACGCAGAAAAGCGGATACATAATCAACCCCGTCAGGCATCGAGGAATTGAGCCACTCCCGCAGTTTCCTCCTGTATGAAGAACTGTCTGCAAGTTCATCCTCATTGCATTGAATAAGATACGCCACCTTTTTCCGATCCTGTTCATCTTTATAATTAACTATCACATATTCACAGACTTTTTCGATGAATTGCTGCTGATGTGCCGGATTGCGTCTGCCGGTCCTTATCTTTGACAGGTAGGACGGATCATAATGCAAAAATGCCGCAATTCTGGATATATTGATATCCAGTTCTCTCAGCAAAATATCCAGTTTCTGACTGTTAAATGCTGGCTCGTCCCGGTCATCCTCCAGACTTTCACGCAGTGTCTGAAATACCTTATCCCCCTGAAAATCCCGGATACCTTTTTCTGCGGCAGTCTTTATGATTCCGTCGGATAATTTCTTTAAATATTCACTGTCAGCGTAAGGTGTACGCTCCCCTTTGCGGTATCGGCTGATAACCGTTTCGGATATTTCACTGTTACGCGCCAGCTCTTTTCCATTGCATCGAATCTGTATGATATAGTTGTTCAGACATTCCTGAAAATTCATCTTTTTCATCCCCTTCCGGCTCATGCCTATATTTCCTACTTACAGTATAAAGGATTTTCTGCAAATACACAAAAAATTACCACCTTTGTCTATGACAGATATGGCAATACTTTTGAGTGACAGCAGAAACTTTGTTATACTTATTTTACCAATATTCAGAAGGAGGTTACAGCGATGAAACAATTAAAGAAAACAATAGTAAGTCTTGTTATGGCACTTCTGTTGGCAGTCACAATTGTCCCCTCAACGAATGTGACGGTTCAGGCCGCTTCCGTCGGAAAAGTGACAGGAATAAAGGCAGTCTACACAAAAGGAAAAACAAAACTTACATGGAAAAGAGCATCCAGAGCCAAAAAATATGAAATCTACCGCTCAACCAATGGTAAGAAATATAAGAAAGTAAAAATAGTCAAAGGACTTTCCTGGCAGGACAGCAAAAAAGGAGAACTCTGGTATAAGGTACGTGCCGTTAATGGTCGGCAGAAAGGAAAATTCAGCAGTGCCGTATCGGTTTATACAATCGGAGGGCGTATTTCACTTCGACAGACAGGAAATTCTTTCCTGAGTGCCGGAAGCAGCGTATTTGCTCTGGAAGTCTGGAATTATGCATCGAAAAAACCAGCTTTTATAGGATGCACCAATAATGGCAGAAAAATGACCGATTTTCCGATATATGTTTACAACAAGAATACGCGCAGATATGAAAAGTCGTTAACAAATGAAGCTTACTATCATGGAGCACTTTCATCTGCCGCAGGAGAGACAGACCTGAAAACCAGTATTCTGCACAAGGGAAAGGGAAACTATATTATTTATGTTGCCGGTCTTGGAATGATTTATCCATACGTAAATGCTTACGATAACGGTAATATTTATACGTATTATATCAATACATATTTTAAGATTGGTTCAAGAAAATATCGCCTCCGGGTAAGCTCTAATTCTTCATATTATAAAGACTATCAGGTACAGCGTATAAGATAAGGTTTAGCTGAAATTAAGGAGAAGTCCGAAAAGACTTCTCCTTTTAGTTTGTTATTCTTTTTCATACAGGAATTCTTCCGGCAGACTTACCTTGAAATCTTTTGCCAGTGCACGGAAATTATCCGGCTGGATCGTCTGCAGTTTGTGCGGTGTCATAGAGAGGATCTTTACAAGGATCTCTGCTGATTTCTCAACAGTGTGGAGCAGTCCGAATGTCAGGTCAAAATCCTCTCCGGAACAAAACATTCCATGGTGTGCCCAGATTACAACATCATATTTTTTCATAAGTTCCGCTGTCTTTACAGCAATTTCTCTTCCGCCCGGAACCATCCAGCCAACAACTCCGACACCGTCCGGAAATACGACCGGACACTCGGTTGCGGATTCCCAGAGTTCTCTGGTAAACACTTTGTCATCCAGCGGGAGCACAAATGTCAGTGCAATTGTATTTGTGGTATGTGCATGGTAAATAACACGATGCTTTCCATTGGTAAGTTTTTTCTTTACTTCATGATTCATCAGATGTGTCGGCAGCTCACTTGTCGGTCTTCCGCCCTCGACCAGCCCCCAACGAATACGGTAATTGCAGCCGGTTTCATCCAGTTCAATAATTGCAAGACATACTTCCGGGTCAACAATGATATTTCTGAAATATTTACCGCTTCCTGTCACAAGGAAAAATTCGCCCGCCAGTCCCGGTACTTCGGTTCCGATCGGTGTCCATTCTCCCGGTGCGTTCAGACGCGGCCGGATCATTTCGACTTCCTCTGCCTTCAGACGATAGCTTAAGTTTCCACCGTTTCTCTCATGCCATCCCTGCAGATAACCGTCATTCGCCATCTTGATAAAACCCTGTACAAATTTTGACTCTAAGATCCTCATAATAAAATCCCTCCGATTTCGTCCATAAATGGGCAGTTTTGTTGTGTTGTGGTTTTATGTTGTTTGTTTCCTTGATTTATGTTGTTTCTCTTTGTTTTCATTTGCATTATATATGGTTTCTTGTGGTTTGTAAAGACCTTTTTTGAAAAAATATTCAAAAAACCACATTTAAATCCCGACCTTATTCACTATTTAGTACTTTGACAATCATATAAAGGGTTTACACATCACTTAAATACCGTTACAATGATTACATAAAATAGTATTCATAAAGGACGGTGAACGACATGGAGGATATTTATATGCCAACTGATATTCAGTTTAAATATGAACTACGCAAACGTTTAACTGAACTAAACCAGAAACTTGAATTACTAGAAAAAGAAGACTACGATAAATTAAAAGAAGTACTAAAGCAGGAAATTTCTGATATTGAAGCAAGTTTACAAGATTAATTCGTAGCATCAACAAAGAGTGTAAATCCTTTATCTGGCAGTTAAAGGTTTACACTTTTTCTTAGGATATAAAATGCAAAAGGAGAACCACGAAATGGAATTACAGAATGGAAGACCGGAAAATGTAAATGACCGTCTGGACAAGGAGATCCGTGTCTATGACTTTTTAGATAAACTCAACGTTACTTACCAGCGTGTTGACCACGAGGCAGCCATGACCATGGAAGCTTGTGAGGAAATTGACCGCACACTCGGTGATGATACCGCTATCTGCAAGAACCTTTTTCTGTGCAACCGTCAGGAAACAAACTTTTATCTGCTCCTGATGCCGGGCGACAAACCCTTTAAGACAAAGGATCTTTCCGCTCAGATCGGTTCTGCACGTTTATCTTTCGCCAAACCGGAATATATGGAAAAATATCTCGATATCACCCCGGGATCTGTCAGCGTCCTTGGCCTGATGAACGATCACGAAAAGAAAGTTCAGCTTCTGATCGATGAAGATGTTCTGAAGGATCCGTATTTCGGCTGCCACCCATGCATCAATACATCCAGTCTGAAATTTACTACAAAGAATTTTACAGAAAAGATCATTCCGGCACTTGAACATGAGCCGGTCATTGTGAATCTGCCCGTCCCTGAAGTATAATTTTCGGACAGATAATCGCAGAAATATATCAAATTAAAACTGAATCTGGAGATTTTTTCGATGAAAAAAGAATTGAATTTTGCAAAATTGCTTTTAGAAGTGCTCATTTTGACCGGTGCTGTGGCAATCATTGCTGCTGCCGTTTATTTTTTCCTCGTACCGAGCCATGCTTCTGTCAGCAGTATTTCCGGTCTTGGAATTGTTCTTTCTAATTTTGTCCCACTTCCGCTGTCGGCAATCACCATGATCCTGAATGTTGTTCTTCTGATCATTGGCTTTATCACTTGCGGAAAAGAATTTGGAGTAAAGACCGTTTACACAAGTATCATGCTTCCTGTCTTTCTCGGAATTTTTGAAAAAGTTTTTCCGAATTTTACTTCCATGACCGACAGTCAGGAACTGGACGTGCTGTGCTATGTCCTTGTTGTCAGCATTGGTCTGAGTATTCTTTTTAACAGAAATGCTTCGTCAGGCGGACTTGATATCGTAGCAAAGATTATGAATAAATATCTGCATATGGAACTCGGCAAAGCAATGTCACTCTCCGGTATGTGCGTTGCACTGTCCGCTGCACTTGTTTATGACAAAAAGACCGTCGTACTGAGTATTCTTGGTACATATTTTAATGGAATTGTGCTGGATCACTTTATTTTTGACCACAACATCAAGCGGCGTGTCTGCATTATTACAAAAAAAGAAGAAGAACTGCGGAATTTCATTATCCATGATCTGCACAGCGGAGCCACCGTTTACGAAGCATACGGCGCTTACAATATGCAGAAACGAAATGAGATCATTACGATCGTAGACAAAACAGAATATCAGAAGCTGATGAATTATATCAATCATGAAGACCCACAGGCATTCATCACTGTGTATAATGTATCTAATATGAGATATCAGCCTAAAGTATAAATCAGTGGACGCGCCACCGGTGCCTCCTCGATAGGAAATGTAAAACTCCGCCAGAACAGGTAGTTACATACCTGTGCTGACGGAGTTTTGATTATTCGTTATTTTTTACGACGTTTGAGGTAGATTCCTCCACCGATCACTGCAATCGCAGCGATAAGAAGAACTACGAAAATTCCAATCGGTGTGTTATCACCGGTTTTTACGGCGTTTGTTGTCTGGGTTGATTTCGTTGGAGTAACTGATGAAGTTGGAGTCGGAGTATTCTTCGTGGTTTTTTCTTTTATTTCTTCCTCTTCTGTCTCCTCATCTTCATCCTCCGCACGCTCCTGATTTACAAGTGTAACACTGGCCGCCTTATTGCTTTCAGTAAATGTAATGCTTTCCGTGTCCACACTCAAATCATATTCGAAGTTGTCTGCATTCTCCACCGGCTTTCCATCTGCATCAACTTCTGTCACATATAATGTCGTTGAACCACCGTCTGCTATGGCAACTTTTATCTGTGCACCCGCCGAGGAATTTCCATTCAGATTCAGTGGAACAATATTCTGAGAAACCTGGTCAGAAAGTTTTGTATAATCTTTATCTGCGAAAATTCCCGCATAAAAAGTTTCATCACTGTTCTTATCCTTACCATCACTGTTTTTCAGCTGTTTTGTAAGATTCAGATGTGCTTCTTTATAGAAACCATCCGGGAATTTTACAAATCTGTTTTCAAACTCGACAGCTTTGTTTCCACCATTCGAACCTGTTTCGACGCTGTTTCCGTTGCTGAACATTGCAGTATATGTCGTTCCGTCTGCTGTCTGTCCTCTCAGATAATTTACACCATCCGCTGTACACTCACCAATATAATAAGTTGTATCTACTGCAAGATCTGTAAATGTCACTGTCGATACAGAGTCCATTTTGAACGTGAGCGCTTTCACATCGGATACTCTCTGTGTACATTCCTGGTCTGCATAAAGCGCAACATAGAAAGTCTGATCTGCCGCAAGAATATCTTCTCCTGCAACCGTTTTTAATCTCTTTGTTACAGAAATGGAGGAAGATACCGATTTTTCTTTCGCCACATCTTTCATGATTACAACTGCCTTGTTTTCACCATTTGATACAGCACCTTCAGCTTTACTGGACAATGTCCCATCAAGTCCTACTGTAAAGGTAATCGGATCTGCCATCAAATAGCCAAATGGAGCACTCACCTCTTTCAGAATATATGTTCCTGCTACAAGTTTCACCTTGTGCGGTTTTGCACTTCCATCTTTCTTCTGATCTTCCGCGGACTCTCCGGTTGTCCAGGAAAGTTCATTTCCGGCTTTATCTTTGACAATATTTCCGGCTTCATCCGTGATCTGCAGTTTTGCTCCGGCAAGTTCGGTCACTCCGTCTGCCGCGTCTACCTTGCTGATCTCGATTTCATGCTCAGCCAGTTCATTCGTTATAATGATCTGACCGCCATTTTCGCAGCAAATAACATTATCTCCTGCGAATGCATCAGAAAAAGCAAAAATCGTCGGAGCAGGATTCAATTCATATCCTGCCGGTGCCTCAATCTCAACCAACTGATATTTGTATTCTTTTCGAAGGACCCATCCTTTTTTATGGTCATGTCCCTCAAGAATAGCTTTTCCGGCAGTATCTGTTGTAATCGTCACAATGTTATTGTTTTTATCCAACACATCCTGCGGCTTTCCATCAACAAAACGCTGAAGTTTAAATGTAGCACCTGCCAGAGTTTTTGTATTATTATCTTTTTCTACTTTATAAATTGTAATCTTGTAGTTGTCAAAACCACCGCTTCCCTGTGAAGAAATATTAACGCTTCGAGCCACACTCTGGGAATAACCATATACAGTTGCTTCATTTATGTGTTCAATCTCACCCCGTCCTGTCCACTTTGCTTTATATGTGATCACTGCCTTTGTTGCATTTGGAACAGTAAAGTTAATACCATCTTCGCTGAAAACAGCCTTAACCTTGTCAATATCCACATCCGTACCTGCCGCGGATTCCGTATGAATCTCTACCTCATCCGGATTTACTGCGTTCATATTGGTCATGATGTCTTTGACTGTAAGCATTTCTGAAGTTCCGTATGTTTTCATTCCCGGATTAATGACAAGCTGATATTCCGCAACATATCCCTCTGCCGAAAGTGAATCCTCGTTAAGCAGCTCTTTATTTATGATTCCCTCACTGTTTATAACTGTAGTCTTCACAGACGTAGATTTTCCTCTGAAGAATGCAGTATTTGTTACTTTTCCACCTTCTTCAGACGTCTCAATAGAATCCACACCGGCAGCACCATTCACTTTCAGACAATAGGTCAGCCTGTAGACTGCATGGTTTAATCCGTCTTCCGGGTGAACATTTTGAATTGTAAATACCATTCCCGTATCACTGGATGTCGCACCTGCCTTTGCTGACTGATCCTGTGTAAATGTTTTGCCATCATCACTGTAGCTTACCTGTAATCCCTGTGCAGCATCATATATCAAATGCTCTTTGTTAAATTCATCAGTGATTTCAATAGAATCCCCCTCGATGCCCAAAACCGTGACATTATACTGAATTACTTTTGCATTACCATTTTCATCATTCTCAATCACTTCCGCTGATTTGGTAATATCCGGGTTATTCTCATACAATTCTACTGTTGCATTTGCGGTTAAATTCTGTCCTCTGGCAGATATCGTCGCACTGTTTGTATGTGATTTATTTGTCAACACATTCGAGTTTGCAAGCCATTTTTGATTTGGTTCGGTCAGATAAGTAAACCGGATAGTCCTTGCCTGATCTGATTTTTTCAGATCCATCTTTTTCTGTCCGTTCTCCATATAATAGAATTTAACTGTCAGTTTATTTTTGCCATCACTTGTAGTAGATGAATCAATCTCATAGTTTTCGCCATCAAGCAGACCGGAAATCTGTTCGGATCCTTCTATATAAGAATCGCTGTATAATTCATTATCAATCTGCTGATATGGAAGTGTATCTTTCAATGTGCAGTTTGTGTATTCTTTATTTGCCGGTACAGGGAAAGATACTGTCCACTGAATCTGGCGCTTTCCTGCAGCATCTGTGACAACGGTTCCCTGTTTATTTATATTAAGGACACCATCCAGTGGAATAAGTCTGACGGAGCTTGATGCTTTTCCACCGATATCATAAATTACATCATTATTGAAGTTCGCACCTGTAATTTCGCGGTTATCTCCCTGAACAGTATAAGTGATTACATATTTGTAGTTTCCCTGATGTTCAGCCGGAATCGTGTAAGCCCATGTATAATCTTTGCTGTCTTCCGCTGTAATTGCCGACCACGGAACCGGTGTAGACCCAAGCAGAGTATTGGTGCTGTCATATATCTGAACAGTGATTCCCCCGCCGGAATATTTACCAAATCTTCGAGAACCGGAAACGACCGTATCTGTGATTGTCCTTCCGGAAATATCATACTTAAAGTCCTCGTTCAAAGTAATTGTGTATGTAATCTCATGATTTGAATTATTAAGTAATGCCCTTTTACTGATTGAAGGATTATAAACTTCCGGTTTATTTACCGATACAGTATTATTGCCGCTCCAGTTTCCGGTAACCGTATTCGTTGTCGCATTCACAGCATCATCTTTTGTCGTCGGATGCATCTGGTCTGCATTTACCACCTGAACTGTGTATTTGATATAAATGTTTTCTCCATGGTCCATGGATGGAATAGTAACAGTCAGTTCTCTTCCGTTAATCGTCTTTGTAACATTGGAAAAATCTCTGTTTTTATTCGATGTAATTACTACATCATCGAGACTGTACATTTCGAGCCAGTTTCCGCTCAGATTATCCGTAAGAACTACATTATTATTGACACCGGCAGATGAAACGGTGATCGTATAAGAAATCGTTCGTCTGGAGGCATCGTAACTTGCATCTTTTTTCAGTGAAAGTGTACGGTTTATATCCACATATATCTTAATGGTCTTTGCATTTCCAAAAACAATTTCCTCTGCATCTGCATTAAAGCGTACATTAAACTCCAGTCCAAAATGTGCAGTAGCTGACTTTTTGAATTCCTCATAATTAGGATCATTTTTATTAAGTCTGACAACGATCCGATTGGATCCTTCCTGATAACTGAATGTATTTCCCGAAAGTGTTCCAATATTAAAAGCAGTCTCTGTAATACTTCCCGGAATAGTCAAGCCGTCCGGCAACGTATAATAAAGTTTTCCCTCTCCATCTCCGTCATTATGAAACTGCAGATCTTCTGTCTCTGCAAATTGAACTTTAAATGTGTAGTCTGTTTCAGGTCGCACCTGATAAACACCGTTCACCTGCGTAATACCTGCTCCGCTGACAGAAGCTTCCGTAGCAGCGCATTCAGATTCGTCGTATATCTTGTATTGTCATCCTGAACAGCTATTTCTTCTTTGGATTCAGTCTTTGTTTCCTGCGAAGAAACGTCAGACGGTGCTTCCGCAACAGTGTCTGCCGATATAGCGGTCGACTCTGGAATCGTTGCTTCTTCCTCGCATGAGGATTCCTGATCCTTCTCCGGCTCCGGTGTTTCTGTCGTTTCAGGACTTTCTTCCGGTACTGATGGCTGCACCTCTTCCGGTTCTTGCTTATCATTATTGTCTGGATCTGGAACAGATGGCTCCTGTTCGCTTTCCTCAGGCGTCTCAGCTACTGCTGTCGCCTCCTGATTCTGCGCATTCCGGGTGTCCAGTGACAGTTCTTCTGCCAGAGTTATGACACTGCTCTGTGAAATAATCATCAGAGTAACGAGAAGAAATGCTAAAATACGTTTGCATTTTTCAAATCTTTTCATCCTTCACCTAATCCTTTCTATCGCTATAATTTAAATGAGAATAAGAAATTTATCTTATCTCTATGCTGTTACTGTTCATTATAATAGAAAAGTTAAATGATGAAAATAGATTTTTCTACTCGTTTTTTGTCATATTGTGTTCATTTTTGCAATTCTGCTATTTTTCTTTTTAATTCTTCTATCGTGTTTTTATCGGACTCTGCCTGTGTTTTCAGGTCATCTATCATTCCTTTATCAGCTTCGGTCTGTATTTTTAATGTTTTAATGACATCCTTCTGTTCGTTTATCGTATCCTGCATCTCATCGACCATGTACCTCACTGTATTCCGGTCGAGTATTTTTAATTCTTCTGAAAATATTCCCATCGCATCCTCCACATTCCGGCACATACTGTACACATGTTCATACATGGCTTTGAACTCCGGGTAGCTCGTGATCAGCTCAATAATCCGCTCTGGTTCGTCCATACTCAGGAACACAAGCCATGCGTCCAATTTGTTCTTGATACCTTTATTGCGGACATTTTTACGGAAGATGTCAAGAGGGATAAAAATCCGCCAGAATGGTTTCCCATCCTGACGGACTTTGTAGTTACTTATTGTTTCTTATTATTTCTTGCGACGTTTGAGGTAAATTCCTCCACCAATCACTACGATTGCAGCAATAAGAAGAATTACGAAAATTCCAATCGGTGTGTTATCACCTGTTTTTACTGCTTTTGTGGATGTTGCGTTAGATGAGGTTGTGGTTGTTTTATCTTTGTCCTTGTCTTTATCCTTATCTTTGTCTTCATCCTGTTCCTGATTGGTGATGGTTACTTCTGCAGAAGTATTATTCTCATCGAATGTAACTTCTCCGTTCTCCACTGATACATCATATTTGAAAGTTTCTTCATTGATCGGTTTTCCATCCTTATCAACCTCTGTCACATAGAAAGTCTTGGATGTTCCCTGTGCAATGGATACTTTAATCTGTGCTGTCACACTGGAGCTGCCATTCAGATTCAGTGGAATAATATTCTGAGCCACATTCTCTGAAAGTTTTGTACATTCTTCATCATCAAAAATACCTGCATAGAATGTCTCGTCGCTGTTCTTTGCCTTACCGGTTTTGTCTTTAAACAGTTTGGTAATACTCAGAACACCTTCTTTGTAGAATCCATCCGGGAATTTCATAAAGCGGTTATCAAAGTAAACTGCTTTACTTCCGTTTGGAGTTTCTACTGTAACACTGTTTCCATCTGTAAACTGTGCTGCATATTTTGTTCCTGCAACAACGCCGCTCAGATAGCGCACGCCGTCTTTTGTACATTCACCTACATAATAAGTCTTGTTCGGCTCCACACCTTCAAATGTAACTGTTTCGGAAGTGGAGTTTTTGAATGTAAGTGCTTTGATTTCAGATGCAAGTTTCGTGCAGTTCTCATCTTCATAAAGTGCTACGTAGAATGTCTGATCAACTGCATAAATGTTCTCGCCTGCAACTGTCTTCAGGTTCTTAGTTACTGAAATGGATGCGGATGTATCTTTCTTCTCATCCTTCATGGTAACTTTGTTGCCTGTAACTGCATCTTTTGTTTCGCTTGTTACTTTTCCTTCTTTGTCAATCGTGAACTTGATGCTCTCAGCGATCTTGTATCCGTCCGGTGCTGCTGTCTCAGAAAGAGTGTATGTTCCGGCTGTAAGTTTTACTTTGTGCGGTTTTGCACTTCCGTCTTCATTCTGGTCTTCTTTCGTCTCTCCACTGATCCACTTAATTGGCTCAAATGTGTCATCATTGTCTTTGGTAATCTGGAGGGATGCTCCTTTAAGTTCAGTGTTGTTGGTAAGGTCGACCTTGCTGATTTCGATGTCGCGTTCGGTCAACTGGTCTGTGACTGTCAGCTTGCTTCCCTCGGCCTTGGCTGCTGCATTCTCTACTGTCACTTTTCCTGCATTGTCTACTTTAAATGTAAAGTCTCCAACTGCATCGTAGCCTGCCGGTGCTGTCTCTTCGTGGAATACATATTCTCCGGCTTCAAGTTTGAATGTCGCATCTTTTCCGGCCTCGGTTGTCCACTCTCCGACTACCTTATCTCCCTGCTTGATCTGGAGCACTGCTCCAGCAATCTGGGTTCCTCCGATATCTACCTTGCTGATCGTGGTCTCATGTTTCGTTCTCTGGTCTGTGACTGTCAGCTTGCTTCCCTCGGCCTTGGCTGCTGCATTCTCTACTGTCACTTTTCCTGCATTGTCTA
>CAKROE010000010.1 GCA_934371915.1 uncultured Blautia sp.
TGCATTGACATGATTATTGATCATGCAAAAGCAGCTCTGACGGAGAAGTTCATCAAAGAACTTCACTTGGTTTTGAAGAACGGCACCAGTGATTCCAGAAAAGAATGGTTTGCTGTTGGAGATTATAAGAAACTTCCGAATGAAGTCGGCGGCAGGGATACAGCCCTTCCAGAAGAAGTTGCCGATAAAATGAAGGCCTTGCTGACGGAATATAGCGCTAAGGAAGAAAAGACTTTTGAAGATATTCTGGACTTCCATGTGAAGTTTGAGCGGATCCATCCGTTCCAGGATGGCAACGGCCGTGTGGGCAGATTGATCATGTTTAAGGAGTGCTTGAAATACAATATTGTTCCGTTCATCATTGAGGACAATCTGAAGATGTTCTATTACCGTGGATTGAAGGAATGGGACAACGAAAAAGGCTATCTGACAGATACCTGCCTGACCGCACAGGACAAGTATAAAGCATATTTGGATTATTTTAGGATTGGGTATTAAGCAAGCTGATTGCCAAAGTGTCAAATGCTTGACCCAAAGTGTCAATTTGACACTTTGGAGACAGTGGAAAGGGTAAAATGGCATTTTGAAAAAGGCAAACAAAGAGTTGAATTATAAATGGAGAAAGCGGATATGAATGACAAAAAAGGTGTAATATACATTCTCACAAATCCTTCTTTTCCAGATTATGTGAAAATAGGATATGCAGATGATATAGATAAACGATTGAAGCAATTGAATCGTAGCGAGTGTATTCCCTTCGCATTTCGAGTATATGCGACATACGAAGTGAATTCAAGATTGTCAGATTTGAAGTTACATGCGATTATTGATAAGTTGAATCCTGATTTACGTTCTGTTGATGAATTTAATGGCCAGAAAAGAGTGCGTGAATTCTACGCAATGAAGCCAGAAGAAGCATACGCAATTTTGGAGGCAATGGCAGAAATACATGATTGTAAAGACAACTTGAAATTAGTTGCTCCAAGTGATGTAGAAGCACAGGAGGAACAGTTGGCACAGGAAATTGACACCGAGAGCCATGAAAAAGCGGAGAATTTTTCTTTTACGAAATGTCAGATTTCTGTTGGAGAAGAAATTGAATATTATGATGATCCAAGTATTACGTGCAAGGTTGTTGGGGACAGAAAAGTGGAGTATCAAGGGAAAGAAATGTCGTTGACGGCTGCTGCAAAACTCATATCTGGAAAGAAATATTCGATTGCAGGTCCGAGATTTTTTAAGTATAAAGGCGAGTGGTTAAATGATATTAGGTCTCGTATAGGATTTTAATTTTTACCAATGATGTTCTGATAATATTTTATTATCAGAGCATACGATCAACATCGATCATCAATTGCAGAAAAAATCAAAAATCGGATATTATGTTCAAGAAACAAATACAACCAGTGGAACGAGAAAGATATCTATGACTGCAGATGTAGAGGAATATTTTCGGAAAATTATAGAAAAACATACACCTAATTTTACACCATTTGCTGACGATATTATGCGAAAATAAACCAGGTTATGTCAGAAAACCAAAATTTACAAAGGCTTACAAAGCCCGAAAAACCAAGAAAAACTAAGAAATGCGAGGTTATGCAACAATGATAAAAGTACTTTTCATCTGCTACGGCAATATCTGCCGTTCACCCATGGCGGAATTTATTTTTAAGGACATGCTTGCCCGTCGCGGCATGGCCGACAAATTTTACGTCACTTCTGCGGCGACGAGTACGGAGGAAATCTGGAATGGAATCGGTAATCCGGTGTATCCGCCGGCGAAGAGAGAACTTGCGAAACATGGAATTTCATGCGAGGGAAAACGTGCGGTGCAGCTTCAGAGGAACGATTATGACAAATATGATTACCTGATTGGTATGGAAGAGCGGAACCGCAGAAATATGCTTCGAATTCTCGGCAGTGATCAGGAGGAAAAGATCAGCCTTCTGCTGGATTATGCCGAGAGTCACGGAGATATTGCGGATCCGTGGTATACCGGTGATTTCACCACGACTTATTCTGACATTGTCAGAGGATGCGAAGGTTTTCTTGCATTTCTTGAACAGGAAGGAAAACTGTAAAAACAACACTTTCGGGGAGTGGCCTGTCGAGCTTTTGCGTGAAACCTCTGCTGAGCGCGGAATATGTCGAGCGAATTTTGTTTACAGAAAGTCAAATATGCTGTATGCTCAATGCATAGCAACTCTTAGAGGGAGCGTCTGCTTCCTCTTTTTATTCAAATCTATATTTCATGGGCATGTCGTCCGAATATTCAGAAAGATGAGGAAATCTATATGGAAAAGAATTATGAAACATTTGTAAACAACCTTCGCGAGAGACTGCTTGAGGCAACAGGATATCAGGAGGAAATGATCTGTTACAAGACGGCGGAGGAATATCCGCCTACAGATGGAGATCGCCTGCTTTTGAAGAATCGGCAGCGAGAAGGCGTATATGAAGTATGTGCGCTTTATGTAAGGGATCTTTATGACTGGAATCAGAACGGAGCAACGATGGAGCGGATCGTGCAGGAGATCATGCATCGGCTGGATGCTATTGTCAGATCGGAATGCTTTGAGAAGAGCAAAAATCTGGAAGACTATGAAAAAATCAAAGATGATCTGTTTATTCGTCTTCTGAATGTCGGGAAAAACAGAGAAGAGTTAAACGATGCAATTTTCCGTACGATTGGTGACATTGCTCTGGTTCTTTATGCCCGAATGGGAGACTTGGATGGATGCAGTACCAGTGTAAAGATTAAGCGGCATATTTTCGAGAAGTGGGATAAGGATGAACAGATGACGTTTAATGATGCGTTATTGAATACATATTTTATTTCACCGCCGAGGATTTATTGCTGGGAAAAACTAATCTGCAATATGGATTATGAAGGCGAAAATTTTATGAATCTGTTATTTGACGGGCCATTAAAGAAGAGCGCGATCGGGAATTGCCTGAGTACTGCAACGCGTACCAATGGAGCTGTTGCGGTGTTCCTGCCGGGTGTGGCGCAGCGCCTGAGTGATTTGCTGGATGGTGGATTTTATATGGTATTTACAAGTGTGCATGAGGTGATGATCCACAGCGAAAATACAGCGGATCCTGAGGATCTGAAACGGGTGCTGGCAGATACAGTACGTGATACGACTCCGGAGGAAGATTTTTTGACATATTATGTATATCATTATAATCGTGAGACAGGACAGTTTACATACTATTGATGGACATATTTATGGCTTCTCCCGGATCTTACATGCAGGGAAAATTTTTTATGCCGTTTGCATATACTAATTAAAAAGCAGTCAGGAGAGCAGAAGTGGCATATAAGATCGTATTGGATGCCGGGCACGGGGGTACGGATCCGGGAGCTATATATAAGGAAAGAAAAGAAAAGGATGATAATCTTGCTCTGACGCTTGCTGTCGGCAAAATCCTTGAAGACAACGGTGTGGATGTGGTATATACTAGAACCGAAGATGTTTATCAGACTCCATTTGAGAAGGCGCGCATTGCAAATCAGTCCGGCGCTGATTATTTTATTTCGTTTCACCGGAACAGCAGCCCGGAAGATAATCAATATCAGGGCGTGGAAGTACTTGTATATGATAAAAGCGGAATAAAATATGAGATGGCGCAGAATATCGTTGGTGCGCTTGGAGAACTTGGATTTCGGGAAATAGGAGTAAAGGAGCGGCCGGGACTTGTGGTGCTTCGGCGCACACGAATGCCGGCACTTCTGATCGAAACCGGCTTTCTGAATTCGGATGCAGACAATAAATTATACGATGAAAAGCAAAATGAGATTGCCGAAGCTATAGCCGGAGCGATTCTTGGAACGCTTTCAGAAGAAACAATAGAGGCACCGGTTTATTACCGGGTGCAGACCGGCGCGTACCGCAACAGGGAAAATGCAGACCGTATGCTGTACCAGTTGAATGATCAGGGCTATCCGGCGTTCCTTCTATATGAAAATGATCTGTACAAAGTTCAGGTAGGTGCTTTTCAGCAGATTGGCAATGCCATTAATATGGAGCAGCGGTTGCGTGATGACGGCTACAGTACAGTAATTGTAACAAAATAAATATCACACAAAGGAGAAAGACTATATGTACCACAGATTTATAGAGCAAATCAGTGAATTTATTTTTGCTGAAGATGAACCGGAAAAAGCGGATATCATTTTTATTCCTGGGAATGGTTATTCACAGATGGCGGAAAAGGCCGCAGCTCTTTATGGGGAAAAATATGCGCCATTTGTCCTTCCAAGTGGAAAATACAGCATCACCGTCGGCAAATTTGGAGGAGTGTTGTCGGGACAGGAACGATATAACGGCAATTACCGGACAGAATGGGAATTTTTAAAGGATGTTTTAGTGAAAAATCATGTTCCGGACGAAGCAATTCTTAAGGAAGATCAGGCAACCTTCACATGGGAAAATGCCAGATTATCCCGCGAAGTTACGGACAAAGCAGAAATAAAAATAAAAAAAGCACTGTTATGCTGCAAAAATTATCATGCGAGAAGAGCACTGATGTATTATCAGAGGGCATATCCGGAAGTAGAATTTCGGGTATGCCCATGTTGTGTTGACGGAGTTACGAAAGAAAATTGGATGAACTCTAAGGAAAGCATCCAATCTGTTTTGGGAGAGGTACAGAGAATTGTCACGCAATTCTCACTAATGATGTAGTTGTTATTGTTTACAGGTAAAATCCCGAGACATACAGGGCAAAAATAAAAAAATTAATTTTGGGGTGTCGAAAAAAGTAGAACTGTGCTATAATGTCTGTGTCGTAAAATAAAAGATTTTATTACGAAAGGTTTACGAAAAGGTAAAAATACAGTATATTGATCGAGGGTATATTTCATAAAAAAGTAAAATATCCATTATAAATAGACTAAAACAGACATTAATTCATGTTTAAATAGATTGAGGTGTATAGATTATGATGAAAAAGAGGAAGAATATGCAGTTTTTTGCTGCAGCGGCACTCACGGCAGCACTTGTAACAGGTCAGTTTACTTACGTTTCAGTTATGGCAGAAAGTACAGCAGAAGTTCAGGTCGGCAGCCTGATTCCTGATAATGTTACAGTGGAACAGCCGGTTCCTCTTTCTGAAATTTCTCTTCCGAAGAGTGACTATGGTACGTTGTCATGGGTGGACAGTTCCAGTGTTCCATCTAAGAGAGTACAGTCTTATGATGTGATTTTTCACCCGTATAATAAAGCAGATCTTGTGAAGTTTTCCGGATGGGACGGTCAGTCGGATGCGATTTACAGCAGCGTGACGGTAGTTGTCAGCAGTTTCAGCAAAGATACAGATTATACAGATAACGCTTATGAGAATCAGGATTCTCAGGAAACACAGGAGAATGGAAATACAGGAGAAAACGGTGAAGATACGACGTCAGAGACACCGGGAAGCACAGAAATATCAGATAATGATGAGATAAAAGGCGAATCAGCGGCAAAAGATCAGGACACACCAGATACAGTTGACACGGATACTGACGCAGATGATACGTTGGACAAGACTCAGGATACAGCAGAAACACCTGACAATAAAGATATTTCAGCTGACACTGAGAAAAATGATTCTGCAGATGTGACAGAAACACCTGAAGTTACAGCTGCACCGGATGATGCAGAGAATCCGGAAGTGACGGAAACCCCGGAGACTACAGAGATACCGGAGGTTACAGACACACCGGATGCCACGGAAACTCCTGAAATTACCGAAGCACCGGAAGCCGATAAAGACAACATTTTCGACGGCACGGAAAAGGAGATTGCTCCGGATCAGCGGGTGCAGACGGTGACAGGGGAAGAACTGTCCGATGAAGAAAAGGTTGAGCTTGCAGCAACAAACCATACCTGCAACGGTATTTCTGTATCAGGAATCAACCTTCCGTGGTATGTACAGTTCCGTGCAGCAAGTGGTGAAAATTATGAGTTCAGTAATGAAGCAGAAGCAAATCTGTTTAAATCCTATGAATTTGAGCTTTGGGATCTGAAAAATAACACAGAATATGAAATTCCGGATGGGGAATATATCAGTGTGACTGTTCCGGTCAAAGCAGGGTATGATTATACCATCGAGCATCTTCTCGACAGTGGCGCGATGGAGACGATCGTACCAAGTGTGGATGGAAGCACAATGGTATTCAGTACACATTCATTCAGCCCGTTTGGAATCGCCGGAAGCAAGACACTGGTAGGTGAAGAAATCGAGGACGGAAGCTATTCTTCCGGAACAACAACCACAAGTTCTGCGACAGTAAGCCCGACGAGTGCAACTTCATCATCTACAGCAACCGCTGCAAATAGCAGTATATCGGGAACATCTGTGCAGTCATCTTCTGAGCAGAGTAATCAGAATACTACAGACACTTCGACTTCAGACCAGAGTACACAGAACGGAAGCAGTTCTGTGAAGGCGGTCTCTACCGGAGACAGTACACCGATTCTTCCATTTGTGATCATTGGAATTGCAGCAGCAGTGATCGTTGCAGTTCTCATATACCTTAAGAAGAGAAAGTAAATTTCTGATTTTGTACATATGAAGAAAAAGCCCTCCATATATTTCAGTATGGGAGGGCTTTTTATGCAGATAAAAACAATCTTAAGATCTTTGCTTCTGGCATATGCATTATCGGGAATATGTCTTCTGCTCCTTGCTCTTATGGTATTTAAACTGGATATCGGGCAGGGCATCGTGACGGTGGGAATCCTTGTGATTTATGTAGTCTCCTGTCTGGCGGGTGGATTTCTGTCTGGGAAACTCATGCGGCAGAACAAATATAAGTGGGGATTTCTGGTAGGACTGTGTTATTTTGTACTGCTTATGATCGTCTCTTTTGCGGTACAGAGGCGATGGGATATGAGCGCACAGCATGCGATCACGACATTTTTTATGTGTCTGGGAGGTGGCACGCTGGGCGGCATGCTCTCGTGAAAAAAAGGCTTTTATTTAGGGCGGTTTTATGCTATACTGTCTCCAGATAATTATACATAAGGAGGGATATATAATGGAACATATCAAAACATTAAATACAAAAAATCTGCAGAACACAGTGAAAAAAGGCGGCTGCGGTGAATGTCAGACATCTTGCCAGTCAGCATGCAAAACTTCCTGTACTGTAGGAAATCAGAGCTGCGAGAACAAATAAGCAGGTTCAGAACAATCAGTTAAGCAGCGGAGTGAAATCCGCTGCTTATTCTTACGTTATAAGAAATTACTTTGTAATGCTCTGATAACGTAAAGAAAAAGATACAGGAAAGGATTTTCAGAAAGATGAGTCTGATACATAGATACCAGAGCAACGGTTACAATATTGTTCTGGATATTAACAGTGGATGCATTCATCTGGTAGATCTTGTAACATATGAAGTACTTCCTTTTATGGAGGAGGGACTGTCAGAGCAGGAGATCGTAGACAGACTGAAGGATCAGTATCCGGAGGCTGATATCCGTACTTCCGTTTCTGAATGTGAGAAGCTGAAAGAGCAGGGTATGCTGTTTACCAGAGATGTATACGAAAATATAATAGAAGAATTTACTGAAAATCGACAGACAGTAGTCAAAGCACTGTGCCTGCACATTGCGCATGACTGTAATCTGGCCTGTCGATACTGTTTTGCCGAGGAAGGCGAATATCATGGAAGAAGAGCGTTGATGTCTTTTGAAGTAGGAAAGAAAGCACTCGATTTTCTGATCGCAAATTCCGGTTCCAGAAAGAATCTGGAAGTCGATTTCTTCGGAGGAGAGCCGCTGATGAACTGGCAGGTTGTCAAGGATCTGGTGGCATACGGAAGAGAGCAGGAAAAGCTTCACAATAAGAAATTCCGTTTTACACTGACCACAAATGGTGTACTTCTCAATGACGAAGTTATGGAATTCTGCAACAAAGAAATGGGAAATGTTGTTCTCAGTGTGGATGGACGTAAAGAGGTTCATGACTATATGAGACCATTCCGTAAAGGTGCAGGAAGCTACGATCTGATCATTCCGAAATTCCAGAAATTTGCAGAATCCAGAAACCAGGACAAGTATTATGTACGTGGTACCTTTACCCATCACAATCTTGATTTTTCAAAGGATGTTCTGCATCTTGCAGATCTCGGATTCAAGCAGATCTCTGTAGAGCCGGTTGTAGCTGCTGATACAGAGGAGTATGCGATCAGAGAAGAAGACATTCCACAGATCAAGGAAGAATATGATGCACTGGCAAAAGAAATGATTGCCAGAGAAAAAGCAGGAAAGGGCTTCAATTTCTTCCACTTTATGATCGACCTTACAGGCGGTCCGTGTGTTTACAAACGTCTGTCCGGATGCGGCTCAGGTACCGAATATCTGGCTGTGACACCGTGGGGTGATTTTTATCCGTGCCATCAGTTTGTTGGTGAGGAACAGTTCCTTATGGGAAATGTAGATGAGGGAATCACCAGACCGGAGATCCGTGATCAGTTCGGTAAATGCAATGTCTACACAAAAGAAGCCTGTAAGGACTGTTTTGCAAGATTTTATTGCAGTGGTGGCTGCGCTGCCAATGCATATCATTTCCAGAAAGATATTAATGGCAATTATGGTATCGGATGCGAACTTCAGCGTAAGAGAGTGGAGTGCGCAATCATGATAAAGGCCGCGTTAGCGGAATAAAATAATGTAAGAAGGGAAAGAACAATGAAGAAAAACAGAGCAATTGTTGTACTGCTTCTGACCGCCATTATCACAGTCTTTCTGTGTTACACGGCCGGAGTAGGCATCGGACCTACCGGAACCGGTTCTGCGAAGAATATCAAGACCGGTTTGGATCTGTCTGGTGGTGTCAGTATCACTTATCAGGCAAAAGACAGTAACCCGAGTGCTGAAGACATGTCAGATACTGTATATAAGCTCCAGAAGCGTGTGGAGCAGTACAGTACCGAAGCACAGGTGTACAAAGAAGGAAATGATCGTATCGCTGTTGAGATTCCAGGTGTCACAGATGCAGATGCAATCCTGAATGACCTTGGTAAACCGGGTTCTCTGTGCTTTATCACAGCAGAAGATGACGACGGTAATGCAAACTTCACCAACAACGGAAGCGGTTATGTACTTGCAAGAAGCCTTGACGAGATCCGTGAAGCAGGATCCGTCGTTCTGGAAGGTACAGACGTAAAGGATGCGCAGGGAGGTGCATTCCAGTCTGATAAAAACAGTTCCAGAGAATATGCAGTCAGCCTGACACTTACTGATGAAGGAAAAACCAAATTTGCAGATGCAACAGAGGCAAACGTCGGCAAACAGATCGCAATCGTTTATGATAACCAGATTTTAAGTGCACCGAAGGTAAATGAAGCAATCACAGGTGGACAGGCACAGATCACCGGTATGGCAGATGTAGAAGAAGCGCAGAACCTTGCGTCCTATATCCGTATTGGTTCCCTGAGTATAGAGCTTGAAGAACTCCGTTCCAGTGTTGTTGCTGCACAGCTTGGTGAAGAAGCAATTTCCACAAGTGTAATGGCCGGTCTGATCGGTTTGATCATTGTAATTATCTTTATGATCATTATGTATCGTCTGCCGGGTGTTGTTGCAGGTGTGGCACTGATTCTGTATACGGCAATCGTATTGATCACCTTAAATGCATTTGATATCACACTGACACTTCCTGGTATCGCAGGTATCATTCTTGGTATTGGTATGGCGGTGGATGCGAACGTTATTATTTACGCGCGTATTCAGGAAGAGATTGCGGCAGGAAACTCCGTAAGAGCTTCGATCAAATCAGGTTTCTCAAAAGCGTTCAGCGCAATTTTCGATGGAAACATTACAACTCTGATCGCATCATTGGTACTGATGTGGCTTGGTTCCGGTACTGTTAAAGGATTTGCTTATACACTGGCACTTGGTATCGTTGTTTCCATGTTCACAGCTCTGGTTGTTTCCAGATTTGTAATGAATGCATTTTATGCAGTTGGCTTCCACGATGAGAAATTCTACGGACGTGCAAAACAGCGTAAAGTATTCAACATTGTTGGTAAACGTAAAGTATTCTTTATTATTTCCATCATCCTGATTCTGAGCGGTCCGGTTGCAATGCTTGTTCATCATAATGTAGACGGAACAGCATTAAACTATGCGCTTGATTTCTCCGGTGGTACAGCAACAACTGTAACGTTCAATGAAGAGATGGATATCAAGCAGATTGATTCAGAAGTAACTCCTCTTGTAGAGAACGTTACCGGAGATAAGAACGTACAGCCTACAAAGGTTGTCGGAACAAATCAGGTAGTAATTAAGACACGTACTCTTTCTCAGGAAGAACGTGAAAAACTGGATCAGGCATTGGTTGATAAGTTTGATGTAGATGAATCTCTGATCGCTACAGAGAGTATTTCTTCAACAGTAAGTTCTGAAATGAGAAGAGATGCGGTTGTTGCTGTAATTGTGGCTACACTCTGTATGCTTGTTTATATCTGGTTCCGTTTCAAGGATATCCGTTTTGCAAGCAGTGCAGTACTTGCATTACTGCATGACGTTCTGGTTGTATTTGCATTCTATGGAATCTCCAGAATTTCCGTAGGTAATACCTTCATCGCCTGCATGCTTACGATTGTAGGTTATTCTATCAACGCGACGATCGTCATCTTCGACCGTATCCGTGAGAATATGAAGGGCAGCAGAGCCAAACTTGATGAGATCGTTAATGAAAGTATCACACAGACACTTACAAGAAGTATGTACACTTCCTTTACCACATTTGTTATGGTAGCAGTTCTGTACATTCTGGGTGTATCTTCCATCCGTGAATTTGCAGCGCCTCTTATGGTAGGTGTTATCTGCGGTGCATATTCTTCTGTTTGCATCACAGGTGCTTTGTGGCTGGTAATGAAACGTTACTACAGAAAACCGGTTCCACAGGCTGCAGTAGCAGCAAAATCAGCAGGCTCCTCTGCAAAACAGAACAACTCTGGTAAGCAGAACAGCCAGCCGTCAAAAAAAGATCCGACACAGCCAAAGAAGAAAAACCGTAAAAGAGTAGCGGAAAGACTTGCCGCACAGGAAGCAGCTGCGAAAGAAAATGTTTCCGGCGAAGAAAAGTCCGAATAATGAAATAAAACAGACAAGGTTCCCGGGACAGACATTTGCCCCGGGACTTGTTCTGTCTGGAGAAAAGAAATGTGCATATCCTGGAGTATGCAGAGGAGAATATATGGAAAAATGGATGATATATGCCAAAAAGGCAGATTTTCAGGAAATCAGCAGGAAATTCGGGATTGATCCTGTGATTGCCCGGCTGCTCCGAAATCGTGATGTGGACGGAGAAGAGGCAATACATTCGTATCTTTATGGAACCCTTGAAGAACTTCCGTCACCATGGCTTATGAAAGATGTAGATAAGGCTGTGGAAATCCTGAGAACGAAAATTGCAGAGAACAAAAAAATCCGGATCATCGGAGATTATGATATTGATGGGGTGACAGCGACCTGCATTCTGCTGAAAGGTCTGAAACGGCTGGGAGCACAGGTTGATACATGCATTCCGGACAGAATCAAAGACGGATACGGGCTTCATGAACAACTGATCGATCAGGCGGCAGAAGATGGAATTGATACGATCGTGACATGTGATAATGGTATCGCTGCAGCAGACGAGATTGCAGATGCCAGACGCAGAGGGATGACCGTGGTTCTGACGGATCATCATGACGTTCCGTTCCGGGATAATGAGAATGGACGTGAATGGTTCATACCGTGTGCGGATGCAGTGATCAATCCGAAGCAGCAGGCATGTCCATACCCCAACAAAAATATCTGCGGCGCAGTTGTAGCATGGAAACTGATCTGGGCACTGTATGAAAAAACAGGTATTGATAAGTCCGAGATATTGGACTTTACAGAACTTGCAGCGATTGCAACGGTTGGAGATGTAATGGATCTGCAGGGAGAAAACAGAATTATTGTAAAGCATGGTCTGCGGCAGCTGACCGAAACAACCAGACCGGGCCTGCAGGCACTGATCAGGGTGAATAATCTGGAAGGGGCGGAAATTACTGCCTATCATGTGGGCTTTGTACTTGGACCATGTGTCAATGCAAGTGGACGTCTTGATACTGCAGCAAGAGCACTGGCACTTTTGTGTACAGAAGACGGGCAGGAAGCAGCTAAGCTTGCCGGTGATCTTTATGATCTGAATCAGAGCAGGAAAGCTATGACGGAGCAGGGAAAAGAACAGGCAATAGAGAAAATTGAGATAGAGGGACTGGATAAGGATCAGGTACTTGTGGTATACCTTCCGGAATGCCACGAAAGTCTGGCAGGAATCATTGCGGGACGTATTCGTGAACTGTACCATAAACCGGTCTTTGTACTGACAAAGGCAGAGAATGGTGTGAAAGGGAGCGGACGTTCGATAGAGGCATATTCAATGTATGAGGAACTTGTCAAATGTCGGGATCTTCTGACGCAGTTTGGCGGGCATCCGATGGCGGCGGGTCTTTCCATGGTGGAAGAAAATATCAGGCAATTCAGAAAGAAACTCAATGAGAATTGTACATTAAGTGAGAATGATCTGATACCGAAGGTCATGATTGATGTGCCAATGCCGATTTCTTATCTGACAGAAGCATTTACCGAAGAACTTAAAGTTCTGGAACCTTTTGGAAAGGGAAATACAAAACCGTTGTTTGCTCAGAAAAATCTGTGCGTTTCAAAATTGAGGATCTTTGGGAAAAACAGAAATGTAGCAAAAATGATATTGACAGATGCAAATGGCATCTGGAAAGATGCGGTATTCTTTGGCGAAGCGGATGAATTTGGAGAATTTGTTTCGATGCATGACACCATATCTGTAACGTACTACCCTGAAATCAATGAATATCAGGGCAGAAGAACGTTACAGGTTGTGATCAAAAATTATTGTTGATATATATTATACAAGCTTGTGGCGGATCATATCAGGATTCAATGCATATTTGATTGCGGTATCCTTATGGATTCGCCCTTGTTTATACAACTCTACAAGGCTGTGATCCATGGAACGCATCTGGTCCTGCGAGGAGGAAGCAATAACTCCTTCTATCTGATGCAGTTTATTGTCACGGATCATATTGCGGATCGCAGGTGTAAGGCGCATAACTTCAAACACAGGAATAACCTTTCCGTTTACATCAGGAATCAGCTGCTGGGAAATGACTGCCTGCAGGACCATGGAAAGCTGTACAATAATCTGGTGCTGTTGTGCCGGTTCAAAAACATCTATAATACGGCTGATGGAGTTTGCAGCGCCGAGCGTATGCAGACTGGAAAGCACAAGATGACCGGTTTCGGCAGCGGTCATTGCAGTCTGGATCGTTTCGTGGTCTCTCATTTCACCCAGCAAAATAACATCCGGGCTCTGGCGCAGAGTGGCACGCAGAGAAGTCAGATAGTTTTCGGTATCTGTGCAGATCTCGCGCTGACTGACAATGCAGCGGTTGTGCCGATGCAGGTATTCAAGCGGATCTTCCAGAGTGATGATATGGCCCTCCCGAGAATGATTGATACGGTCAATCAGGCAGGCCATAGTTGTTGATTTTCCACTTCCGGCAGAACCGGTTACAAGTACCATACCTTTTGTGTAATCGGCAGTCTGCATCACATCATCCGGGATGGAAAGTTCGGATGGATCCGGTAACTGGAATGCAATCACACGGATGACAGCGGCCAGAGAGCCACGCTGTTTGTAGGCATTGATTCGGAATCTGGAAAGTCCCGGAATGGAAAAAGAAAAATCATCATCACCGGTATTCAGAAGGCGGTTGATGTCGCGGTTATTTGCCATCTGATAAATACATTCGAGAATCTGTTTTGTATCATCAGGCATTAAGCGTTCTCCGTAATCGGTAAGATGACCGTCCGTTTTAATGGATAGTGGACGGCCGGCAATAATAAAAATATCAGACGCATGCTGGGTTGCGGCAGTTGTAAGAAATTCCAGTGTTTGTTCGTTTGTCATGATTGCGCTCCTTTGTATACAGGCTGATGGGTATTGGGGGTCCATGTTGCTGTATTGTCTGTTTTCCATTGTAATATTTCAATAAAAGGTTCTGTGTTCGAGGATGGGTACAGGACTTTTATTTTTACAGATAACTCTTGTGTATCGGATAACGCTTCGGAGAATGAAATAATATTCGCAGAAGAATCGTATTTGAGACCGTCAATTTCATCAGAGATCTGTTCGGCCTGTGAATAGTAGGAAACATCGTCTGAAGCCTGTCTGTAATCAGAAGCGAGTTGCTTTTGAATTGCGGTAACTGTTTCAGTGGCCTTTCCGCACGTCTTGTAATAAAGGTCGGTTTGTTGGACAGTATAATTGGCAGCTAGCAGTTCATCCCGTGATTTACCGAGCGTAAGAAGAGACAGCACCGCGAGGCAAAGTACAGAAAAAATAAGAAACAGCGACGGAATACCGGTTGCTGCAAAAAATGTTCGGTCATGTTTCATGATTCTTCCTCCTTAAGAGCAGAACGGGCAGATGGAAAACGAAGTTCCGTGGAATGAAGCAGAGTATGATCTGCGTCCATCCGATAGAAGGAAAGTGTTCCGGCTTTTTCGTAACGGGAGGGGGACAGTTCAAGAATCATTTGACAGGAAGCTTCCTGCTTATCGCAGATGTTCCAGTTGATGTCATAGTACCAGGTTATGGAAGAACTGTCTGAGATTCCTCCGGAAAGATATTGGACAAAGCTGTCTGTGCTTCCGTCAGTCCCTTCCATAATCTCGCAGACAGAAACGGTGTGTGCCTGTATCTGTCTGCTCTCAACCGCACGTACATGATTTTTCTCTGCAGCTGCGAAAATACGAATGCATGCAGCGCTGGAAAGTGCGAGAAAAAGGAGGACAAAAATCATTTCCATCAAAAAAAGACTGTTTTGGGAATGTGAATGTATTGGTTTCATATTATCTCCTTTTAAGCTGCGCTGCTGTGCAGATAGAATTCAGACGTGTCTCCAGCAGTACTTTGAAGAAAAATATGATAAAATCCATTTTCACTTTTTTCTATTTGAAAGTCTGACAGAGATGCGATCACGGTACCGGCATTTGCCTGCGCAGAAGATCCATCCGCGGTAAAAAGTTCTTTCAGGTTGCTATTATCCAGATAAAGGTATGTGATGTAGTCCTGATCATTTATGGTATCCCGGAAACATAAGGCAGGAATATTATTTAATTCATCTGTAAAAATCCCATTCCGAACATCGTGCTGCCGGAATTTTGTCGTGATATAGGAGGAAACAGTGCCGAGATCTGTTTCGGAATCTGCTTTACTGACGGACTTTTGATAAATCTGTGCGGAGAACAACAGCATGATCAGAAGAAATAATACAAAAAGTCCGAACAACAAAAGCGAAAAAAGTCCGGATATCGGATGAGAAGTCGGGGCTGTTTTTTTCATGATGAAGTATTCCTCCTTTCAGAATGCATTCCCGTAAGTGTGATAACACTGATAGAAGGAAGAAGGTTGGAACCATTAGGAACATATTCGATCACAAATCTGGATGCGTCATAGGTGATATGATAGTCGCTGAGAAGTTCGTCCAGATTTTCGGGATATTGTCCCTTCAGTGCATAAGTGCGGACGGCACCGTTTTCCAGTGTCTGCAGCAGGGCACTCTGTTCTTTCCGGATCGTTGCATCGGAAGTACGGCCGACCGCAGTAAAAAAGACAAAGCCGATGCAGAGCAACAGAAACAACGGAAAAAGAAGCAGGATATTTTTAAAAAATTTTTCTTTACGGCTTTCAAAAAGCTTCATAATAAATCCCTCATATTGCGATATCTGCAAGTACACCAAGAAGCGGCATCATAACGGAAAGCAGGACCAGACCTACCAGAACCGAGAGAATAATGACGATGGTCGGTTCAATAACAGAAATCACACGTGTGATCAGGGCAGAGGCATTGTCCTGATAGCGACTGGAAAGGTCTGCGAAAGCATCATCTGCGGTTCCGGACTGGAATGCAACCGCGATCAGGCGAATATCCATGCCGCAAAAAAGTCCGGATTCTTTCAGAGCGTCAGAAAACGCATAGCCGGTATTCAGAAGTGCTGCAGCTTTTTGAAGACGTTCTGAAACAAGTGGGTGAGAAATCATCTCTGCAGCAAGCGCAAGACTGGTTTCCGGCGCAAGTCCGCTTTTCTGGCCGAGCGCAAGCCCCTGTGTCATGCGGCTGTAGTCGAGGGCAACCGGAATATCACGAAGTACCGGAAGATGCAGGACTATTTTGGCAAGTATCTGCTGGCCTTTTTTGTTAAGACACAGAAACAGGATGCATCCGATCAGGATAACAGCCAGAATCAGAAAAAATGCAGAATAGCGTGTGATGATATTGCCGGCATTCAGAAGCCGGCTGGAAAATCCGTTCATTTCCATTCCCATCTGCTGGAATACCTGTCGGAAAATCGGAAGTACTTTGACAAGAAGGACAATGATTACGATTCCCATCATGCCGAGCATGAGAAGCGGGTAGGTGACTGCACTTCGAATTTGCCCGGAAGTTTCCTGTTCCCGTTCATAATGTCTGGAAAGACTGTCCAGAATTTCGTCAAGACACCCGGTCTGTTCACCGGTTTTTATATAAGCAGCCATAGAATCCGGAAAAAATTCTGAATCTGTGACAGCCTGAGACAAGGAACCTGTTTTTTCCATGGAAGACAGTAAATTGTAAAGAACTTCACGGTCTGTGTCGGTCGTACTTTCTTCCAGAAGAATGTGAAGACTTTCGAGCGGACCCATTCCGGAATGGATCAGTACTCCGAGTTGTTGACAGAAACTGCCGAGTTCCTGTGCGGTAAGTTTATGTTTCATAAAGCGGTCTCCTTTTGCCATTATCGTGTGAACTGTACAGTATAGTTATCTGCATTGCCGATGTAATCCTGAATTGCCTCGCTGTCATCGGAGTCGGCACTGGAATCGAAGGTCGGATCCATGAGGCTCCAGCTGTCGCCTTTGAATGATACAGCGCCTGTTACCCAGCCTTTGGAACGGATGTAGACATCAATCCAGGCATGTTTGATATCTCCGGTATAGCCAATCTGAAGCTTACACGGAATATCACAGCTTCGAAGCATAGCAGTAGTCAGTGCGGCATAATCAAAGCAGATGCCGGTTTTGGTGGAAAGTGTTTCATCGACATCCGGCAGATATCCGGTTTCCACGGTCTGGGCTTTGTCATAATCATAAGTGAGATTATTGACTACATAATTATAAATCTGTTTCAGTGCATCCACATCGGCAGTATCTTCTGAAACCATGGACAGTGCAAGTTTGCTTGCTCCGCTGTCCGGCGAGAAGTTTACATACTGATTGGGATAGAGAAACGGAAGAAAGTCATTTTCCAGTTCTACCGTCAGGGTTTCACTGTACAGCGCTGCATACTGGTCTCCCTGAATCTGCTGGTATCCGACGATCGTGTAGTCTCCGTTTCCTTCTGTAAACGGAATGACCGCGCTTTTTGCGGGCTCTATAAAATAGGAATAAAGAACTCCGGTGGGAGCTGTAATCTGAAGACTGGTGACAAGATCAGCAGAATCAGACTGTGCTATAAAATATCCCTGTGTGATATTTGAGATATCCAGTATCAGAGGGTCAGATCCAAGCGTATCGATGCCGGGAGCTTCCGGGACAAGGATACGCAGCGGAGAGTAGACCGGCGGCTCTGAAGAAGAGCGTTTACTGCCGGAACCACATCCGGATAAAATACTGCAAAGTATGCAGAAAATCAACAATATGGCAAAGGAACGGACAAAAACGGATCTTTTCATAAAAAGCCGCTCCTTTTTGAATTTTTTAATTACGGTTTTGTGAACAGTATACCAGAAAATGTAAAAAAAAAGAATGCAATCAGAAAAAATATTGACATTATTTGGGAGAATCAGTATAATAAACACAAAGGCAAACCTGTTGAAAGGCAGGGACGCAAAGCTATGGGTCTAAGGTCATGAGACTATGACAGCCGGTTGCCGCATTAAATTCTGATTTAGTGACGTATTCTTTATAAGTAAAACTGGATTGGTTTATGCGGCCGTTTAATTTTATATTAAACGGTTTTTTTGCATACTGAAACAGAAATGACTGCATTGGATACGTCGATATCTGAGAGGTGTGATAATCATGAAAAAGAAAAGCATTAAAGAGTTCTTCAGACAGAAGAAAGTAGCAGCAGGATGTGTTGCAGCAGCTGTAATTATTGCAGCTGGTAGTTTTGGTATTAACTGGCAGTCACAGGATGCAGTAGTATTTCCATCCTATACTGATCCGGTGATTGAGACATCACTTACAGGTGATGATACTCCTCTGGCATCGAAGCCGAAGGTTACCACAAAGAAAAAGACAAGTACAAAGACCACAAAGAAAAAAGTCAAATTAAAAAAAGCTTCAAAGAAGTCTTACACTAAGAAGCTTCCGACAAAGCAGAAAACAAGCACAAAGACCAAGAAAGCAAATAAGACAACGACAGTACAGACCAAAAAAGTTGTAAAGACGGCAACAACCGAAAAATACACAAAGAAATCCAAACAGAAAGTTGTTACAAAGAAGGTTACGACGACGGTCACGACGACAACGACAGTTGCCACAGGTGCACAGGCATTTGCGAATACATCTGCAGCATCTGTGTCAAACGCAAGTACAGCTGATTCAGCAAATTATACAGTCAGCAATATTGCTTCTGTAGCACCAAGAATGGACAGCAGAGTACTGAATGCATTCACAAAGCTGGGATTTACCGTTAAAGTTGATTCAAGTGTAAGCTATTCCGGACATTTTGATGCACGTACACGTACGATCACTATGAAACAGATGGATGATACCATTTATCACGAACTGGGACATTTCCTTGCATTCATGGCAGGAAATATGGACACGGGAAGTAAATTTGCATCTGTCTACAACAGTGAGAAAGGTAAGGTTACCGGTTATAATAAAGCATATGTGACACAGAATGCCTCAGAGTATTTTGCAGAATCTGTCAAAGACTATGTGCTCAATCCGGAAAGCCTGGAAGCTCAGCGTCCGAATACATACAAGGCAATCGAGAAAGCCCTTTCTATGGTTACCGAACAGCAGATTGAACTGTATAAAGGTTTCTATTAATACAGACAATAGTGCATATACAATTTTATAACGAAGGAATTAAGGCTGCCTGTATGACGGGCAGCCTTAGTTTTTGCATTGATTCTACTATAAAAAAGTGATATACTTATAACCTAGATTTACAGAAAACAGGCGGAGGTACGCAATTATGAAAAAAATAGAAGAGTATGTAAGAAGTATTCCGGATTTTCCGGAACCGGGAATTATTTTCAGAGATATTACCACTGTTCTGCAGGATGCTGATGGTCTGCAGCTCGCAATCCAGTCTATGCAGGATTGTCTGAAGGATACAGAGGTGGATGTGATTGCCGGTACAGAGTCAAGAGGATTTATTTTTGGTGTGCCGATCGCTTACAATCTTCACAAACCATTTGTACCGGTTCGTAAGAAAGGAAAACTGCCATGTGAGACAGTTTCACAGGAGTATGATCTGGAATACGGTACAGCAACGATTGAGATGCACAAAGATTCTATCAAACCGGGACAGAAAGTTGCTATCGTAGATGACCTGATTGCTACCGGCGGAACCGTAGAAGCTGCGATCAAACTGGTCGAGGAGCTTGGCGGAGAAGTTGTCAAGGTTGTATTCCTTATGGAGCTTGCCGGATTAAAGGGCAGAGAAAAGCTTGCCGGATATGATGTGGCTTCTGTTATCAAATACGAAGGTAAATAAATATTTCGTACAGAACCGGCAGTCATAAGCTGCATGAAGGAAAGAACCAGATGGAAACAACGGCAGGCAGGTGTGAGAGAATGACAGAGAAGAAAGAGAATATACAGCTCGATAAAAATATTGACCCGAAAGAGCGGGAAAAGCTGGAATCTGTAAAGAAAGCAGATGCCGCAGTAAAGACCATGCAGGATTTTACAAGCCCTGAAGTTTTGTATCAGGAACTGATCACCAGTGTTCGGAAATATCATCCTTCTACAGATATTACCATGATACAGAAAGCATATGAAGTTGCAAGTGATGCGCATAAAGACCAGAAAAGAAAATCCGGGGAACCATATATCATTCACCCGCTTTGTGTGGCAATCATTCTTGCAGATCTGGAGCTGGATAAGGAGACGATTGTTGCAGGTCTTCTCCATGATGCAGTGGAAGATACATGGATGACGACGGAGGAAGTTGAGAAGGAATTCAGCGCAGAGGTTGCGCTGCTGGTCGATGGTGTCACAAAACTGGGACAGTTAAGCTACTCAGCTGATAAAGTCGAATTGCAGGCAGAAAATCTTCGTAAGATGTTTCTTGCGATGGCGAAGGATATCCGTGTCATTCTGATCAAACTTGCGGACAGACTCCACAATATGCGTACCCTGCAATATATGAGACCGGAAAAACAGCAGGAAAAAGCTCGTGAGACGATGGATATTTATGCGCCGATCGCGATGCGTCTCGGTATTTCCAAGATCAAAGTTGAACTGGATGATCTTTCTCTGAAATATCTGAAGCCGGATGTATACTATGATCTTGTCAATAAAGTGGCCCTGCGTAAGAGTGAGCGTCAGGAATTTGTAAATAACATTGTCAAACAGGTCAAGCAGCATATGGATGAAGCTGCAATCAAAGCTCAGGTTGACGGACGTATCAAACATTTTTTCAGTATTTATAAGAAGATGGTCAACCAGGACAAGACAATCGATCAGATTTATGACCTGTTTGCAGTTCGTATACTTGTCGATACGGTCAAGGACTGTTATGCGGCACTCGGCGTGATCCATGAGATGTATAAACCGATTCCGGGACGTTTCAAGGACTATATTGCCATGCCGAAGCCAAACATGTACCAGTCTCTGCATACTACACTGATCGGACCGAACGGACAGCCGTTTGAGATTCAGATCCGTACCTTCGAGATGCACAAGACAGCAGAGTATGGTATTGCAGCGCACTGGAAATATAAGGAATCCTCCGATGGTAAAGTGCCGGTTGACAAACGTGAGGAAGAAAAGCTGAACTGGCTGCGTCAGATTCTGGAATGGCAGAGGGATATGTCGGACAACAGAGAGTTCATGAGTCTGTTGAAAAATGATCTCGATCTGTTTGCGGACAGTGTATATTGTTTTACTCCACAGGGAGATGTCAAGAATCTTCCGAACGGTTCCACGCCGATTGATTTTGCTTACAGTGTACACAGTGCAGTCGGTAATCGTATGGTTGGCGCACGTGTCAACGGCAAGCTGGTGCCGATTGAATACCAGATCAAAAACGGCGACCGTATCGAGATCATTACTTCCCAGAATTCACAGGGACCGAGCCGTGACTGGCTGAAGCTTGTCAAGAGTACACAGGCAAAGAACAAGATTAATCAGTGGTTTAAGAAGGAATTAAAAGAAGACAATATACTGAAAGGTAAGGAAATGCTTACCCAGTATGCAAAATCTAAGGGATATAAGATCGGAATTTATACGAAACCACAGTTTCTGGAATCTGTTATGCGTAAATACGGTTTCCGTGACTGGGATTCCGTACTTGCCGCAATCGGACATGGTGGTCTGAAAGAAGGTCAGGTTTTTAACAAGCTGATCGAAGCTTATGATAAAGAAAATCAGAAGAATCTGACAGATGAACAGGTTCTGGAAGCAACCGGTGAGACACAGGAGAAGCTTCACGTTACCAAGAACAAAGGTGGTATTGTTGTAAAAGGTATCCACGATGTAGCTGTTCGTTTTTCAAAATGCTGCAGTCCGATTCCGGGAGACGAGATCGTTGGATTTGTGACGAGAGGACGTGGAATCACTATTCACCGGACAGATTGTGTCAATGTCCTGAATATGTCAGAAATGGACCGTGCGCGTCTGATCGAGGCAGAGTGGCAGCCGGCTGACAATAAATCTGAGAAATATATGGCAGAGATTCAGGTATATGCAAATAACCGTACCGGACTTCTGGTAGATCTCTCCAAGATATTTACCGAAAGAAAAATAGATATGAGAACCATCAACAGCCGTACCAGCAAACAGGAAAAAGCGACGATCTCCATCAGTTTTGAGATTGCAAGTAAGGAAGAACTTTCTTCTCTGATTGCAAAGATCCGACAGGTTGAGAGCGTGCTGGATGTAGAACGTACGACAGGCTGATCATCAGAAAGGAAAGCATATGGGCAGAATGGATTTACAGAAATGCATTGTCGGCAGTGTATTTACAAACTGTTATTTTCTTAAAAATAAAGAAACAGGAGAAATGCTGATCATTGATCCGGGTGATAACGCAGAAAAAATCGAACAGAAGATTCTCGAAATGCAGGGGAAACCTGTGGCAATTCTTCTGACACATGGGCATTTTGACCATATTCTGGCAGCAGAATCCATTCGAGACAGATATCAGATCCCGGTTTATGCCTGTCAGAAAGAAGAAAAAACGCTTCAGGATCCGAAAATCAATCTGACCGCATATCATATGGACAGTTATACATTAAAAGCAGATGTTTATCTTACAGATCTGCAGGTAGTCGAGCTGGCTGGATTTTCTGTACAGATGATCGAGACACCGGGACATACTGTAGGAAGCTGCTGCTACTATCTGAAAGATGAGGGAGTACTTTTCAGCGGTGATACTGTTTTTTGCGGCTCAGTGGGCAGGACAGATTTTCCGGAAGGAAGTACGGCAGCAATCGTAGAAAGTCTGCACAGACTTCTTGAGGCACTTCCGGATGACACAGAAGTATATCCGGGTCATGATGCATCTACCACAATTGGTTACGAAAAGAGGTATAATCCATTTGTTTAAGATTGGTATTCTGTTTGAGGACAGAGAATTTGAGCATGATATATATGAACTGATCCGTGCCTTTTATCCGGGAAGCGAGATACATTCTTTTTATGAAAAAGAGGAAGAGACCTGCAATCTTTTTTTTAAAATCACAAAACAGGGGGATTCCTGTGTGATTTCCTATGAAAATGCGGAAACCAAAGGTGTGACAAGTGCAGAATTTATAAAGGGGCAGTCTTCGGATGCCCTTGTTTCTTGTACAGATGCAGAGAATCAGAAAGCAAGTGTACAGAAAGAACGGGCACATGCAGTACGTAAAGAACGTAAAGATATTGTCAAGATTGCTTTATATAAACTTCTAGTAAAACTGACGGGCAAGATTCTTCCGTGGGGAAATCTTACCGGTATCCGTCCGGCGAAACTTGCGATGGGACTGATCGAGTCCGGAATGAAAAATACGGAAGCTGCGCAGGAGATGAGAGAACGTTACATGGTGAGTCCACAGAAGACTGCGCTGGCAATCACCATTGCGAACAGAGAAAGAGAGATTCTTAAGGATATAGACTATGAGAACGGTTACAGCCTGTATGTGGGAATTCCGTTTTGTCCAAGCATCTGCCTTTATTGCTCTTTCAGTTCTTATCCATTAAAACAGTGGAAGGACAGAGTGTATTTATATCTGGATGCTCTTTGCAAAGAGATACGTGCAGTTGCGCAGATCATGCATGAAAAAGGCAAAAAGCTGGATACGGTTTACATTGGCGGAGGGACACCTACTACACTGGAACCGGATCAGCTGAAAATTCTGCTGGATGAAATTACAGCGAATTTTGATTGTGAGCATCTTGCAGAATTTACGATAGAGGCCGGAAGACCGGACAGTATTACACGCGAAAAACTGCAGATGATCCGCAACTATCCAATTACAAGGATTTCCGTCAATCCGCAGACCATGAATCAGGAAACACTGGATATTATCGGACGGCGTCATACAGTGGATGAGACAAAGCAGGCATTTGCTCTTGCCAGAGAGTGTGGGTTTGATAATATCAACATGGATCTGATCGTGGGACTCCCGGGAGAGGATCGTGAGATGGTGGAGCATACTTTGGATGAAGTAAAGGCTCTTGCACCGGACAGTGTTACTGTTCATTCTCTTGCAGTGAAGCGTGCGGCGCGCCTGAATATTTTTAAGGACAGATATCAGGAGATGACATTTGAAAATAATCAGGAGATTATGGATATGACCATGCGAACTGCTTATGAGATGGGCATGGGACCCTATTATCTGTACCGACAGAAGAATATGAAGGGGAATTTTGAGAATGTTGGCTATGCAAAGGTTGACAAAGCCGGGATTTACAATATACTAATTATGGAGGAAAAGCAGCCGATCATCGCTTTGGGTGCAGGCGGCTCTTCCAAACTTGTCTTTGATCATGGAAAACGTATCGAACGTGTGGAAAATGTCAAGGACGTTACGAATTATATCGAACGTATTGATGAAATGATCGAGCGAAAACGCAAAGGAATCAATACATGGCTGTAAAGCAGGAGGTGTATACGTTGGAGACAGCACAGAGTGAGACAGTAAAGTCAACGGACCGAATTCTGGAATTTGACCTGTCTGCTGAACTGAATCATGGAGTCGTTGTAAGTAATCTTGCGTATGCAGTAGCTGCTGAGATGGGGCTGGATGAAGAATTCTGTTACCAGATGGCAATTGCGGGTATACTTCATGATATCGGCAAGCTGAAACTTACCGGCTATATCAATGGACAGGAAAGAGACCCGCTTCTGATCGAGGAGCTGAAGTATGTGAGGATGCATTCGTCGCTGGGATATGAAGAATTGAAAGAACAGGGATATTCGGATATCGTACTTCAAAGTATTCTTTATCATCATGAAAATTATGATGGCAGTGGTTATCCGTCCAACCTTTCCGGAGACAGCATTCCGCTTGGCGCACGCATCTTAAGAGTCTGTGACGTCTATGCGGCACTCAGTTCGGACAGACCATATCGCAAGGCGTTTGATGTAAGCACAGTGATAGAACTGATGATCGACGAAATCAAGAATTTTGATATGGAAGTATTTCTTGCATTTCAGAGAGTGGTACATAATAATGAATAACAGGAGGACAGCATGGCATTAAAGAAAAAACCGGTTACCGGTATGAAAGACATTTTACCTAAGGAGATGGAAATCCGTAATTATGTAATGAACATGATCCGTGAAACATACGGAAAGTTCGGATTCTCTGCAATCGAAACTCCATGTGTGGAGCACATCGAAAACCTCAGCAGCAAACAGGGTGGAGAAAATGAAAAACTGATCTTCAAAATCCTGAAACGTGGTGAGAAACTTAAACTGGACACTGCGGAATGTGAAGCAGATCTGGTAGATTCCGGTCTTCGTTATGACCTGACTGTACCGCTTTCCAGATATTATTCCAACAATTCCGGACAGCTTCCGGCACCATTTAAGGCACTCCAGATGGGCAATGTATGGAGGGCAGACCGTCCGCAGAGAGGACGTTTCCGTCAGTTTATGCAGTGTGATATCGACATTCTTGGTGAGCCTACTTATCTTGCCGAGATCGAGCTTGTTATGGCAACAACTACTCTGCTTGGCAAACTGGATTTCCACAACTTTACAATCCGTATCAATGACCGCAAGATCCTGAAGGCTATGGCACAGTACAGTGGATTCCCGGAAGAAAGTTTTGATACAGTATTTATCATTCTGGACAAAATGGACAAGATCGGTCTGGAAGGTGTTGCTGAAGAACTCGAAAAAGAAGGCTTCAAGAAAGAAAGCATTGATACTTATCTTGGCATGTTTAAAGAAATCACTTCTGACATCGAAGGTGTACGTTACTGCAAAGAAAAATTAAAAGATGTTCTGGATCCGAAAGTTGCAGAAGACCTTGAAACAATCATTACAGCAGTAGATTCTGTTAAGAATGCAGACTTCAGGATTTCTTTTGACCCGACGCTGGTTCGCGGAATGTCTTATTATACAGGACCGATCTTTGAAATTGCGATGGATGAATTCGGCGGTTCCGTAGGCGGCGGCGGACGTTATGATGAGATGATCGGTAAATTTACCGGACAGAATACTTCTGCATGCGGATTTTCTATCGGATTCGAGCGAATCGTTATGCTTCTTCTTGAAAGAGGATATGAGATTCCTGAGAGTGGAGCAAAGAAAGCATATCTGATCGAAAAGAACATGCCGGCAGATAAACTTCTTCCGATTCTGAAACAGGCAGAAGAAGAGCGCAAAAACGGTGTTCAGGTAAATATTTCTATTATGAAGAAAAATAAAAAATTCCAGAAAGAACAGATGACAGCCGAAGGTTATACAGAATTTGTGGAATTTTTCAACAGATAAAAAAGGAGACAGAATCATGGCTGAAAGTATGAAAGGCCTGCACAGAACATGCCGATGTGCAGAAGTAACAAAGGAAATGGTCGGCAGTAAAGTGACCCTGATGGGATGGGTACAGAAAGCCCGTAACAAAGGCGGAATCGTTTTTGTTGATCTTCGTGACCGTTCCGGTATCATGCAGTTGATTTTTGAAAATGGTAATATTGATGAAGCTGGTTTCGAAAAAGCAGGCAAACTCCGCAGCGAATTTGTAATTGCTGTAACCGGAACTGTAGAAAAACGTGGAGGAGCAGTTAACGAAAATCTTGCAACGGGTGAAATCGAACTTCGTGCAGAATCGTTACGTATTCTGGCAGAATCTGACGTTCCGCCGTTCCCGATTGAGGAAAACAGCAAGACAAAAGACGAGATTCGTCTGAAATATCGTTATCTGGATCTTCGAAGACCGGATTTACAGAGGAATATCATGCTGAAGAGCAAAGTTGCCCAGCTGACACGTAAATTCTTCACAGAAGAAGGCTTCCTTGAGATTGAAACACCAATGCTTGGTAAGAGTACTCCGGAAGGCGCAAGAGATTACCTTGTTCCATCCAGAATCCATCCGGGTTCTTTCTACGGACTTCCGCAGTCTCCGCAGCTCTATAAACAGCTTCTGATGTGCTCCGGTTATGATCGTTACATCCAGATTGCACGCTGCTTCCGTGATGAAGATCTCCGTGCAGACCGTCAGCCGGAATTTACTCAGATCGATATGGAGCTTTCTTTCGTAGATGTAGATGATGTTATCGATGTAAACGAGAGATTTCTTGCATACCTGTTCAAAGAAGTTCTGGATGTAGATGTAAAACTTCCGATTCAGAGAATTACATGGCAGGAAGCTATGGATCGTTTCGGTTCTGACAAACCGGATATGCGTTTCGGTATGGAACTGCATGATGTAAGTGAAGTTGTCAAAGACTGTGGATTTGTTGTATTTAAGGGCGCACTGGAAAACGGTGGAAGCGTTCGTGGTATCAACGCAGAAGGCCAGGGTGGAATGCCTCGTAAGAAGATCGACAAGCTGGTTGAATTTGCAAAAGGCTATGGTGCCAGAGGACTTGCTTACATTGCAATCGCAGAAGACGGAACACGTAAATCTTCTTTTGCAAAATTCATGACAGATGAAGAAATGGATGCACTTGTCCAGGCAATGGAAGGTAAGCCGGGAGACCTGCTCCTTTTTGCAGCAGATAAGAATAAAGTTGTTTATGATGTACTGGGAGCTCTTCGTGTAGAACTTGCAAAACAGATGGATCTCCTTGACAAGAATGAATATCGTTTTGTGTGGGTAACAGAATTCCCGCTTCTTGAGTGGAATGAAGAAGAAAACCGTTACACAGCAATGCATCATCCGTTTACTATGCTGATGGATGAGGATATTCCTCTGATCGAAAGCGGAGATCTCGGAAAGATCCGTGCAAAAGCATATGATATTGTACTGAATGGTAATGAAATCGGTGGAGGAAGTGTCAGAATCCATCAGAACGACATTCAGGAAAAGATGTTCGAGATGTTAGGCTTCACAAGGGAAGCTGCTTACGAACAGTTCGGATTCCTTCTGAATGCATTCAAATATGGAGTTCCGCCTCACGCAGGACTGGCTTATGGTCTTGACCGTCTTGTTATGCTGATGGCAAAAGTTGACAGCATCCGTGATGTGATTGCCTTCCCGAAGGTAAAAGATGCATCCTGCCTGATGACAGAGTCACCAAGCAGAGTCAGTGAGCAGCAGCTTGAAGAACTTGGCCTTGAAGTAGAACCGGAAACAGAAGAATAAAAGAGTAAATAAAACGGCTGTCCCGAATTACGGGGCAGCCGTTTTGTGATACGTGATCATTCTGCTGTTTCTTCACTTACCGGAGAATTGCTCAAAGTTCCGAAGATGGCATTTCCGATTGTTGTATTACTGTCATCAAGTTTCCATGAAACTCCATCATTGGTCAGATGGAAGTCAGCAGTGGAAGTAATCGTTGCAGTATTGTTTTTAATATCATTGAGAAGCATTTCAAGAGTTTTCAGATAGCGCTTTTCGGAACCGTCGATCACTGCGTCGGCAGAACTTAAATAAGCATCCTGTTCCTCACTGAAAGTATTGAGAATTGCGGAACTGTCAAAAGTCGTGATTTCCGTGCTGATGGTTGCAGTATATCCCTGCTCTTCGCAACCTGTGATTTTGAAATCAAAATTTTGGTGTACCTGTTCAACAAGTGCAGAAGCAATGGAATTTTTGTCAGAATCGGAAGTGTTGAGCAGACTTTCAATGCCCAGATAATCTCCCATCTGTTCGGTATTCATGGATTTCAGGGTGTTTAGATAAATGGTTAATGTTTCTTCGGGTGAGAGCAGATCGTTATCAGAGAGATAACTTATAAGACCGCCGACAAGATCGTTTTCGAGGGAATGTGATTTCTGAATTTCCCATTCATCATGATCAGCCCCGGTATTTCGGAGCGTCATGGTACAGTCTCGTGTCACCGTTTCGTATTTATTTTTTTTAAGCAGACTGTCTAAGAGGACATAACGTTCTTCGAGGGAATCTGTTGTCTCTTCTGTTGCAGAGGTATCAGATGCGGCCGCTTTTAAAATGGCAGTTTCAAGAGATGCCTGCGCATAATCTTCGGCAAGTGTCCTGGCATCCAGTGTAGAAAGCTGCAGGGAAACGTTGGCTTCTTTTTTATCGTTGTCGACATCAACATTCCGGATTTTATAATCAAAATCCCGGAAAAAGAGAGAAAAAACTTCTTTAACTTCTTTGGATAATTCGATCTCCTGTGTCGTGTCAGGAAAAAGCTCTTTGTAGGATACGTATTTCTGGGTTGTAGCAGAATCCAGATTTTTCAGCAGATCCAGTTCATTGGTGATTACTGCCTCTACATCTGTTTTATCTACGTGGGAACAGCCGGTCAGAAGTGTGACAGACATAAAGATAAACAGAAGAAAAGGCATCAGACCTTTTGCGATCTTCATAGGTATCTTTCCTTTCAAAAATAGTCCCTTATATTTTAGCAGATAAACGCATAAAAGTCAAAAAACGGTAAATTTACGACGGATTTCGAAGTAATTCGTGAAAAAAATGTGAAACAGTGACAGATTTTCCACAGCTCTTTTCTTTTATTTCGTAATCTGCTATGATATAGAAGTTAAAAAGTACCTTTTACGAAGTTAGGAGGAACACAGCTTTATGAAAAAACGTATATTGATCCTTCTTGGGATATTGATAATTGGCGGCGGAGCAGCAGGAGCATGCTGGAAAATGGGAATCATTGGAAACCATCAGCAGACCAGCGGTGACGCAGTCTATGTAACGAAGATCAGTGATCTGACGGATCAGGCATCCGGAGTATCCAACCGTTATGCGGGCGTTGTTGAACCGCAGGAGACCGTATCGGTTGAACTGGAAAGCGGCAGGACGGTTAAGGAAGTTAAGGTCAAGACAGGTGACCAGGTCAAAAAAGGACAGCTTCTTTTTGAATATGACCTGAGCAGTATTCAGGAAAGTCTGGAGGAAGCGCAGCTTGATCTGGACAGACTCAAAAATGAAGCAAGCAGTCTGACAGAACAGATTGCAACTCTGGAAAAAGAAAAGAAGCAGGCAGCGCAGGACAATCAGCTTTCTTATACAATTGAGATCGAGACGAACAAAATGAATCTCAAAAAGAATGAATACAGTCAAAAAAGTAAACAGGCTGAAATTGACAAGCTGCAGAGTGCGACGGGGAATACGGAGGTACGAAGCAGTATTGACGGCGTGATTCAGAAGATTGATACCTCGAAGCTGACATCGGATGACAACAGCAGTGTGGATGACAGTTCAGATGATTCAGATACAGCTTCTTATTCGGGTGACAGCAGCAGTGGAAATGCATTTATTACGATTCTGAGTACGGGGGCATATCGTATCAAAGGCACTGTCAATGAAATGAATGTCCAGAATATCATTGAAGGAGATCCGGTCATTATCCGTTCCCGTGTGGACAGCAGCCAGACATGGAAAGGAACTATGGGGACAATTGACCGCGAAAGTGCAACCAGCAGTAACAATAATTCGAATTATGGAATGATGGATAGCAGCGGAGATTCTCAGACAAGTACCAGTACATATCCGTTTTATGTGAACCTGGATTCTTCGGATGGATTGATGCTTGGACAGCATGTCTATATAGAAATGGACGAAGGGCAGGATACGCAGAAAGTTGGGGTCTGGATCAGCGAAGCCTATATTGTAGATGCAGATACAGGCAGTCCGTATGTCTGGTCCGCCGATAAAAATGGCAAACTCGAGAAGCGCAGTGTGATCCTCGGACAGTATGATGAGGAACTTGGCGAATATGAGATTGCAGACGGACTTACAAAAGACGATAGTATTGCATTCCCTTCAGATGTTCTTGAAGAGGGTATGGCTACAACAACAAATATTGATGAAGCAATGGATACAGGTACCGTGGATATGCAGCCGGTGGATGAACTTGGGGCTGATAATCTTGACAGTGAAGATGCAGATGTCATTGATGATTCCGGAGATGACTGGAATGAGGATGACTGGAGCACTGATGATGAAGACTGGGATACAGAAGAAGAATATGAGTCAGACGGTGACAGCACAGTGATCGATGATCCGGATGCAATGGGGGATCTGATTTCAGATGATACCTCCGATGATGAAAGCATGATGGATGAAAATCTCATATCGGATCAGGAGGATACGGAGGATTCAGAATGATTCTTGAATTAAAAGGCATATATAAGAACTACCAGCAGGGCAAAATGAGTGTGCCGGTACTCAAAGACGTCAATTTCTCCATGGAAGAGGGCGAATATGTGGCAATCATGGGGCCTTCAGGTTCAGGAAAAACAACGTTGATGAATATCATTGGCTGTCTGGATAAACCGACAGAAGGAAGTTTTTCACTTGATGGACAGGATATTCTGACCTGTTCCGAGAATGATATGTCAGATCTGAGATTAAATAAGATCGGATTTGTATTTCAGAGCTTTCATCTGCTCCCGAGACAGTCGGCGCTGGCAAATGTAGAATTACCATTGAACTATGCAAAAGTACCCAAAAAGGAACGAAGAGAACGTGCATTAAAAGCACTGGAACGTGTCGGGCTGGCGGATCGTGTGGATTTTCTGCCAAATCAGCTTTCCGGTGGTCAGATGCAGAGAGTGGCGATTGCCAGGGCAATCGTAAATAATCCGAAGCTTTTACTTGCGGATGAACCGACAGGTGCTCTTGATAGTAAATCAGGTGCACAGGTTATGGAGCTTTTTCAAAGGCTGAATGATGAGGGGGTAACGGTACTGATGATCACCCATGATGCGGATATCGCAGCACATGCAAAGCGTGTGGTAACGATACGTGATGGTGAGCTGAAGGAAAAAGAGGTGAAGTAATAGAATGAAAAAAAGAATTATTATAGGCATTCTGATTGCAGCTCTCGTTGCTGGTGGTTCAGCAGGAGGTGCAACCTATTATAAAAAGTCTCATCAAAAAACAGTTTCTGTTGTAAGCGTGGACAATCTGGCAGGACAGTATTATATGGATGACACGAATCTTGACGGAAATATCGTGACAAGTGCGATTCAGAATATTACCGTAGATAAAGATATGATCATCCAGGAAGTTTATGTATCAAAGGGTGATGAGGTAAAAAAAGATGATAAACTGATTTCCTTCGATATGACTCTGGTTCAGATGGAACTGAATATTGCAAAACTGAAACAACAGCAGCAGGAACAGGAACTGAATAAGGCAACCAATCGACTGAACAGTCTGAAAAATGGTGGCGCAATCGAAGAAAGTGATGCAGATACTTCTGATACTTCTTCTGATTCTGATACAGATACAGACAGCGGTATGGATGGAAGTGACAGTTCTGATGATGGAGATGAAATGGCTTCCGTATCCGGTAATGTCAACGGAGTATATCTGGCAGCTGTTATGAATCCGATTCTGGCAGCGGCTGTAAATACAGGAGATATTTCTGATGTGGTCACTTATCAGGAGGAAGATTCTGCAGAAAGTGACGATGCAAAGGATGCTGCTGATACTCAGACTGGTGATTCCGGCAGTACTGCGGAGGGTGACGGGGCAGATACAAATGCCGGAGGAGACTCTGGTACAGGAAATAATACCGGCGGCAATACCGGCGGCAATACCGGTGGCAAGAGCAATACAGGCGATAACAATGGAAATACAGGCGGAAATGGTAGTTCTGGCAGTGGCGACAGTTCCGGCGACAATAATAATGGCGATCAGATAGATATTATAGAGGGCGATGATTCCGGTAATTCCGGTGACAATGCGGATGATGATTTCACTGATAGTTCAGATGAGCAGATCGATATCGTGGATACCGACGAAGATGTGAACCAGGATACCTCGGGTCTGACCGATGGTAATCCAATGTTTTATCAGGTACTTGATGGTGATTCAAAACCGCTTAGAGGAAAGGGAACCAAAAAGCATCCATATGTATTTCTTTGCAGTTCGGCCAAAGGTTATGTTGTTGTGCAGGGTTCTTTCTTAAATAAAATGGCAGCTTTTGATGCGAACGGTAACAAAGAAGATGGTAAGAAAGGATACTGGTATCAGCTGGAATTTCATCAGAATGATACAGTAGAAGATCTTGCCGACCGCAAGAAATCCTGCACCGGATATTATCTGGTTGATGGCAGTCTTCTTGAAAAAATGGTTCCGGACTATTCTGAAGTGGAGTTTACACTGGCAGATGCATCTCATTATGATAATGATTCGGATGATGATGGAGATTATGACGGAGATTATGACGGAGATCAGGGTGGCGATGGAACTGCATCGATCTCCCGTGAAGATGCTATCAAGATACAGCAGAATAAAGTAGAAAGCCTGAAACTGGACATACGTGAGAGCAAGCTTAATATCGAAAAACTTGAGAAAAAAGTCAAAAAAGAAGTCATTTACAGTAAACTGGATGGAACAGTTGCAAAAGTCGGTGATCCTGCTACGACAGCCTCAGATGGCAGTAATTTTATGACAATAAAGAGCAAAGAGGGATTTTATGTAAAGGGAACAGTCAGTGAACTGATGCTGGATCAGATCAAAGAGGGAACAATCCTGAACTGTTCCGGACAAAGCGGTGACTTCGAGGCGGAAGTGGTTGACGTTTCAGAATATCCGGTTTCCGGAGATAATTATTCCGGAAATGGAAATCCGAATGTTTCTTATTATTCCTATACAGCAACTATTCCGGATAAATCGGTTAAGGTATCCGACGACGATTACTGGCTTACGATTACGCTTCAAAGTGATGCACAGAGCAAGGGAATCGTACTGGACCGTGCGTTTGTACGTTCCGAAAACGGAAACAGCTATGTTTATAAGGATGATAACGGTGTGCTCAAAAAACAGAAGCTGAGCGTTGGCGGAAATGTAAACGGAGGCTACAGTGTACTGGTTACCGGTGGAATCACACGTGATGATAAGATTGCGTTTCCTTATGGGGATACAGTCAAAGAAGGTGCCAAAACGCAGGAAGTTTCCGTAGATGAGCTTTATGGTTATTAGGAGGATGGTATTTTATGCTTGAAAATATGAGAATATCGATTCAGGGCATCTGGTCCCATAAAATGCGGTCCTTTCTGACAATGCTTGGAATCATTATCGGTATTGCATCAATTATTGCAATTGTTTCGACAATCAAGGGAACGAGTGAACAGATCAAAGAAGACCTGATCGGAGCCGGAAACAACACAGTTTCTGTCAGTCTGAATTATGGTGACAGTGAATATGACCCAGAGTATGGAATGACGGACGGTACTGCACCGCCGCTGCTTTCTGATCAGCAAAAAGAAGATATCAAAAATCTTGATCATGTGAAGAATGCAACATTTTTTTACAGCCGTACTTATTCAAGCAGTGTATATTATGAGAATACAAGCTTTCAGGGCGGAAGTATATATGGAATTGATGCCAATTATCTGAGCACCTGTGGATATATGGTGCAGTCCGGCAGAGGATTTGTGCAAAAAGATTATGACAATATGCGCAAAGTTGCGCTTGTAGACAGTAATGCGGCGGATAATCTGTTTTCCGGAGAGAATCCTGTCGGCAAGACCATTGAAATCGGTTCCGAACCGTTTACGGTTATCGGTGTTGTACAGCAGAGCGATAATTACCAGCCGAATATCAAGACGATCGATGAGTTTAATGAATATTATCAGACGATCATGGGAACGGTCATGATCCCAAATAAATGCTGGCCGATGGCGTTCCAGTTTGATGAACCGGAGAATGCAGTAGTAAAAGCAGATTCCACAGACAATATGAGTTCTGTAGGAAGTGCGGCAGCAGATGTGATGAATCAGGGAATTGATACGAATTCCTCGAAGTACAAATACAAAGCAGATGACATTATGCAGCAGGTACGTAACATGCAGAAACTCAGTGAGAGTACCAATACACAGCTGATCTGGATCGCCAGTATTTCACTTCTGGTAGGTGGTATCGGTGTTATGAATATCATGCTTGTTTCTGTTACGGAACGAACCAGTGAGATTGGTCTGAAGAAAGCTATCGGTGCAAGAAAGAAAGTGATCCTGTATCAGTTTCTGACAGAAGCAGCCATGCTGACAAGTATTGGGGGAATCATAGGAGTGGTTGTAGGTATTATATTGTCCAAGGTTGTATCCCAGCTTTCAGGAGCTCCGACAGCAATCAGCATTCCTGCAATCATTGGTTCTGTACTGTTTTCCATGCTGATCGGTGTTGTTTTTGGATTACTGCCATCTGTAAAAGCAGCAGATCTGAATCCAATCGATGCCTTGAGAAGCGAATAAATTTTTATTTGAGTTACTGTTGGATGTATGATAAACTAAAGACAGTATGCAATATTTCGGATATGTATATCTGATAAATGAAAAAATACACAGGGAGATGCAGTATGGGAAAAATTGCAATTGTAACAGACAGTAACAGCGGCATTACTCAGGATGAGGGCAGAGAACTCGGTGTTTCTGTCCTGCCGATGCCTTTTTATATTAATGATGTGATGTATCTGGAGGGAATAACCCTTTCACAGGAAGAGTTTTATGAGCGCCTGAAAAATGACGAGATGATTTCCACTTCTCAGCCAAGCCCGGCAGAGGTATGTGGATTATGGGACAATCTTCTGAAAGAATATGATGAAGTTGTTCATATCCCGATGTCAAGCGGACTGAGTGCGTCATGTGACACCGCAACGATGCTTGCACGTGACTATGACGGTAAGGTTGAGGTAGTCAATAACCAGCGAATTTCTGTTACGCAGCGCCAGTCAGTACTGGATGCACTGGTACTTCGTGATGCCGGTAAATCTGCTGCAGAAATCAGGGCAAAACTTGAAGAAGAAAAAATGGAATCCAGCATCTATATTACACTTGAAACACTGAAATATCTGAAAAAGGGTGGAAGAATCACACCGGCCGCGGCGGCAATCGGTACAGTACTGAATCTGAAACCGGTTCTTCAGATTCAGGGAGAAAAGCTGGATGCTTACGCAAAAGTCCGTGGCAAAAAGCAGGCAAAGAGAATTATGATGAAGGCAATGCAGGAAGACTGGAACACACGCTTCAGGCAGTATGTGGAATCCGGCGAGATGTGTCTGCAGACAGCTTATGCAGGTAATAAAGAAGAAGCCGAAGAATTCAAAAAAGAAGTAGAGGCGGCATTCCCGGGAATGGACATCCACATGGATCCGCTGTCACTCAGTGTAGCCTGCCATATTGGTCATGGAGCGCTTGCAATTGCATGCTCCAAAAAAGTTACAGTATAAATAAGGAGTCGCGAATAAAATGAAAAAGCTTATGGATTTAATGGCAGAGGAACTTGCTTCTGCTTTTGAAAAAGCCGGATATGATCCGGAATACGGCAAGGTGACGGTTTCCAACAGACCGGATCTTTGCGAATATCAGTGCAATGGAGCAATGGCTGGTGCCAAAGCGTATAAGAAAGCTCCGTTTATGATTGCAGATGATGTGGTTGCTTTTCTGAAAGACAGCAATATTTTTTCTGTAGCAGAGGTTGTAAAACCCGGATTTATCAATTTACGTGTAAAAGAAGAATTTCTTGCTGAATATCTTTGTGAGATGGCCGCAGATCCGAAATACTCTGTAAATACAGCAGAGCAGCCAAAGACGATCATCATCGACTACGGCGGACCGAATGTTGCAAAGCCACTTCATGTAGGACATCTTCGTTCTGCAATCATCGGTGAGAGCATCAAGCGTATCGGACGTTTTGTAGGACATAAAGTGATCGGTGATGTACATCTTGGTGACTGGGGGCTCCAGATGGGACTGATCATTACTGAGCTGAAACACCGCAAACCGGAACTTGTATATTTTGATGACAATTTTGAGGGAGAATATCCGGAAGAAGCACCGTTTACCATCAGCGAGCTGGAAGAAATCTATCCATGCGCAAGCGGCAAATCAAAAGAAGACGAAGAGTACCGTAATGAAGCACTTGAGGCAACACATCAGCTTCAGCAGGGCAAACGTGGATATATGGCACTGTGGAACCACATTATGCAGGTTTCCGTGACAGACCTTAAGAGAAACTACAATAACCTGAATGTATCTTTCGACCTCTGGAAAAAAGAATCCGATGCACAGCCGTACATTCCGGATATGGTACAGCAGATGAAAGATCAGGGATTTGCTTATGAAGACCAGGGCGCGCTGGTTGTAGATGTAAAAGAAGAAAGTGATACGAAAGAGATTCCTCCGTGTATGCTTCTGAAATCTGACGGAGCTTCCCTTTATACGACGACTGACCTTGCGACGATCGTAGAACGTGTAAAACTGTTTGATCCGGATGAGATCCTTTATGTAGTGGATAAACGTCAGGAACTGCATTTCATTCAGGTATTCCGCTGCGCAAGGAAGACCGGTCTTGTAAAACCGGAGACAGAGCTTTCCTTCCTTGGTTTCGGTACCATGAATGGCAAAGATGGCAAACCATTCAAGACAAGAGACGGCGGTGTTATGCGTCTGGAAAATCTCATTGCAGATATTGATGAGGAAATGTTCCACAAGATCGTTGAGAACCGCAGTGTCAAAGATCAGGATGCAAAAGAGACTGCAGAGATCGTCGGACTTTCCGCAATCAAATACGGAGACCTTTCCAATCAGGCTACAAAGGATTACGTATTTGATATTGACAGATTTACTTCTTTCGAGGGAAATACCGGTCCGTATATTCTTTATACGATTGTGCGTATCAAATCTATTCTGAACCGCTACAAAGAAGAGGGCGGCAATCTGGATGCAGGTAAAATCCTTCCGGCAGTAAATGCAAGCCAGAAAAACCTGATGCTGGAACTTACCAAATTCGGAAGCACCATCGAAAATGCATTCGAAGAAAAAGCACCGCACAAGATCTGTGCATACATTTATGAAGTATCCAATGCATTCAATAGTTTCTACCATGAAACAAAGATCCTCAGCGAGGAAAATCAGGCACAGAAAGAATCCTTCCTGAAACTTCTCGGACTGACCAAAGATATCCTTGAAACAAGCATTGATCTTTTGGGCTTCTCCGCACCGGATCGTATGTAAGATTATTATTGTAAATAAAATAAGTCAAACAGATATCCTCCATGTGTTTACGCATGTGGAGGATTTTTTATACTTTTTTTAGAAATAAAAAGTACAGTTTGTGCTATAATATGATTTATAAATCTATGAATTTCTGATTTCACTGTCGGTGTTCTCCGACGGATATCCACAAAAGAGAACGAGAATAAAATGCGGGAGGAGCGATTTCTATCGAATTGACAGGAATCATTTTAAAAGGCAGATACTGTATTGTTGATCAGATAGGAAGTGGTGGTGAAGGTCGGATGTATCTGGCACGCGATCTGGAACTGGGGATTTTTCGTGCTGTAAAAGAACTTCCGATCTCGAATCGGCGGGAGGCGGGGCTTCTGCGCCTTCTGGAACATCCGGCACTGCCGAAGATGATTGACTATGCAGAGCGAGAAGGATTTTGCTATATCATTATGGAATACATTCAGGGAAAATCGCTTGCACAGCTGTTAAAAGAGGGCACAGTGTTTTCACTGGAAGAAGTTTTGCAGATCGGAGATACGGTATTAAATGTATTGGATTATCTTCATACGAGAAAGCCGGCTGTTTTTTATGGTGATCTGAAACCGGATAATCTGATGATAACGCCAGTGGGGACACTGTATCTGGTGGACTTTGGCAGTGCTGTTTTTGAATATCAGCGGCATAGTTACAGGACAGAATGTAAGGGGACGCGAGGTTTTGCAGCTCCGGAGCAGTATCATGGGGTGGTTGATCAGGCGAGTGACTTTTACTGTCTTGGTAAGACACTGGAGTGTCTGTGCGGAAGATGGAAATGGAGATATATTTTGCGATGCCCGTATTTCGGAAAGTTTATCTTTAAATGCTGTCGCCCGGAAGCAGGAAAACGCTGGAAGAATGCGGCAGAAGCAAGAGAGTTTCTTAATAATATCCATCCTTTGAAGCTAAGACTCCGTTCTGTTCTGGTGCCTTTGGCGGCGGCTGTCCTGATGTTGGCGGTTGTGGTGAGCAGTGGAGTTCATATGCAGAAAACATTACCGGAACTTTCGAAGGTGCTGACAGTAATTACACAGGAATACTATGGATTTGCATATCAGTCAGGGAATCCTGTACTTCAGGCAAGGGTGTATGCGCAGGCTGAATCGAGACTTCAGAGATTATTAAAGCAATACCATACTCCAAAAGACCAGATTCGGATTCTTGAATTACTGGCATACAACGGGGAACTGGCGGATCATGCAGACCGCGCGGAATTGTATTATCGTCAGCTGCTGACATATGAACCTGAGTATGAAAGAGGATATCTGGAATATGGAAGGTTTCTGTGCAGACAGGAACGATATCAGGAAAGTCGTGCTGTTTACCGGCAATGGCAGAACAATATTTCAGCAGATCAGAGGAAAAAGAAGGGAGTGCGCTCAGATGAATGGAAGAAATGGGAAAAGGAAATTCTTCCTGTTGTTGGCAGGAATACTTCTGGTTCTTAACAGCATGAGCTCCGGCGTGTATGCGATGGAACTTGGTGGATTTGATGTGACGACAGGTGTCGATGATGTGGATGACTGGGCAGACTGGGATGAAGACGGGACAGATGGAGGAACCGAGAATGAATCGTCGGGCAATGTGGACAGTGAAAGCGGGGATACTTATGGAGAAACAGGGAATACGGGATGGGAAGGATCGTCTGACCGGGAAACTGAAAGCAGGCAGGAAGAACCGGCCGGGACGGGCAGCCGGGCAAATGCAGGAAATACAGAAGTGATGAATCAGGCAGATACAGGTGGCAGTGTGAGGACAGATCAGATACAGGCAGGAAGTTTAGATTCGATGGATACGGACGGATATGGACAGACAGATACCGTAAGTGCAGAAATTAATAATCAGGCGGTGGCAGAAGTACCGACTGATACACCGTTTCCCATGCCATCTCCGACGATAACACCCACAGCTATACCGACACCTGTGCCTACGGAAGTGCCGGAATCCGAAGTTGATAAAGTGACCGAGTTTCATGAAGAATATCGAATTCCACCTGCGGAATGTCTGACAAAGATGAAGCTGTTTTACTGGAAAGAAACTGTGCGTGGAAGAGAGAAAATGGAAATTAAGCTGAACCACAGAGTGGTGGCTGCTGTCATATCTCTCCGAATCAATGGACAGGAAGTATCCCGGACAACGGATTCAGGAAATATTTGTATTGTGCAGCTACAGGAGGATAATGAAAATCTGATAGAGCTGGCAGCGGTGGTTCCGTCAGATTTATCGTGGACGGAAATCAAAAAGGATGCTATACTGTCGTATAATGTTTTTTGACATGCATAAGAAAACAAAATGATTTTTGGACACGAAAATTGGAGGAACCATGTATAAGGCAATTTTATTTGATCTGGATGGGACACTGACAGAATCCGGGGAAGGGATTACGAAATGTGTGCAGTATGCACTGGAAAAACTTGGAAAACCGGAAGAGGATCTGAAGAAACTGGAAGTATTTATCGGTCCGCCGCTTAAAGAACAGTTTATGAAATATGCAGGACTGGATGAGAAAACTGCGGTGAAAGCAGTGGAATACTATCGGGAACGTTATTCAGATGTGGGGATATTTGAAAATAAACCATATCCGGGTGTGGAGAACATGCTGCAGGAATTAAAAAGAAAGAAATATATTCTGGCAGTTGCATCATCGAAACCGGAAGATTATGTGAAGCAGATTCTGGATCATTTTCATCTGCTGGAATGTTTTGATGAAATCGTCGGAAGTGAAATGAATGGTGCCAGAACCAATAAAACCGAAGTTATTGAAGAAGCACTGGAACGCATCGGAATGAAGAAACATCGGGAGCAGGTAATCATGGTCGGTGATAAAGAGCATGATGTATTCGGGGCCCGTGAAGCCGGACTGGACTGTGTGGCGGTTTCTTATGGATATGGGACAACGGAAGAACTTAAAGAGGCGGGGCCATTGCAGACAGTAGATTCTGTGGATGAATTACTGGATTTTTTCGGCTGAGCCCCCGACGCAGGCAGTCACATATCAGACAGATCTGGCGAATTGCTTATCCCTGCGGGATTCATTTTCTGATTTCGCAGATTATCGGATATATGGCACTCTGGCTGATTACACGCTCCGGCGGGGGAATGGATATATATTATAAACAGGTAGTACTGCTTACCGGTCTGACAGGAATACTTTCTATGATTCCGTGTCTCTGGTTTTACAGCAGGGACCGCATAGCAAGGAAATATGGAGGACTTGTTCTGCCACAGAAACCATGGAAACTTGATCTGCCGGAAATGCTTCTGCTTCTTGGAATGGGAGCGGCTTTTTCACAGTATGCAAACATGCTCATCGGAATGCTGCAGTCTGTACTGAATTATCAGGAATATCAGGAAACGATGGATCAGATGACTTCCGGAAAGAGTATGTGGTTTTTGATCATATGTATGGGAATTATAGCTCCGCTGGCAGAGGAAATCGTATTTCGCTGGCTGATTTATCTGCGACTCCGGGATTATATGAGAATGGGCTTTGCCATGGTGATTTCAGGAATGATCTTTGGTATTTATCATGGAAATCTGGTACAGGCAGTTTATGCAGGAATTCTTGGAATGGTATTTGCATATTTTCTGGAAATCAGCGGTTGTCTGTGGAGCAGCGTACTTTTGCATATGGGGGCAAATATCTGGTCGCTTGTATCTCCGGATCTTGTGAGCTGGATGCTGCAGAAGAATCCGATGTATATTTTGATCATATTGTCTGCACTGATACTTATCCTGCTCTACGGGATCTCTTATTTCCGAACGAGAATGCATGGACGGACAAAACGTGTTTTATAAATTAAGAACAGGATTTTGTTTTTAATAAAAAATGAACAGGAATTATACAAAAGAAAAGCTTTCAGGTTAAAAGAAACCTGGGAGCTTTTTGCTTTACAGGAAAGTACCTGGTAGTATTTACGATTTTAGAATTATTTTATATTTATTTTATAGATGTCTGCTTGCTTTGAGCAGATAAATATGATACTCTAAGTGTATTAAAACAATTAATACACTATATACACATGAACCATATACAAAGTGGAAAGGAGGGGCGGATGATCATTTTAGATTATCAGGACAGACGTCCAATTTATGAGCAGATTACGGAAAGATTCCGAACCCTGATTTATCAGGGAGCTTTACCGGCAGGTTCGAGGCTTCCTTCCGTACGTCAGCTTGCGATGGAACTGTCTATCAATCCCAATACAATCCAGAGAGCATATATGACACTGGAGCAGGAGGGGCTGATCTATCCTGTCAGGGGAAAAGGCAATTTTGTTGCGGAGACCACACGGATACAGGAAAAGAGCAGGGGAGATTTTCGAAAGGAATTTCTGGAACTGGTAAAAAAAGGACTACAGACGGGAGTTACGGAAGAAGAGATGCTTTCGCTGGTTCGAAAGAGCTGTGAGGAGGAACAGAGATGATAGAGATAAAAGAATGCAGCAAGTCCTTTGGGACACTACAGGCAGTCAGTAAAGTTTCGCTGGATATCGGAGAGCGGGAAGTATTTGGGCTGGTTGGAAGCAATGGCGCAGGAAAGAGTACACTTCTTCGGATGGCAGCCGGGATATTGAAACCGGACGAAGGAGAGATAAGGATTGATGATCTTCAGGTCTTCGATAATGAGGAAGCAAAAAAGCAGATTTTTTATATTTCAGATGACTGTTATTTTCCTGCAAATTATACCGCAGCGGATATGGCTTCATTTTACCGTCTGTACTATCCCGGATTTGAAGAACAGCGTTTTTCGAAGCTGATGCGTCAGTTTCAGCTTGATGAAAGTCAGAAGGTCAGTACTTTTTCAAAGGGAATGAAGAAACAGCTGATGATGTTGCTGGGTATCTGTGCAGGGACAAAATACCTTCTTTGTGATGAGACATTTGACGGGCTGGATCCGGTGGTCAGACAGGGAGTAAAAAGTCTTTTTGCTGCTGAGATCATGAGCAGGGAGTTTACTCCGGTTCTTGCATCACACAATTTGAGAGAACTGGAAGATATCTGTGATCATGTGGGACTTTTATATAAGGGTGGTATGCTGTTGAGCAAAAATCTGGAAGATATGAAATTCCATATTCACAAGATGCAGTGTGTATTTGCTGATAAGAAGCAGGAAGATACACTGAAAAAAGAACTTGATGTGTTGAAAGTGGATCATCAGGGCTCACTTGTAATGATCACAGCGAGGGGCACAAGGGCAGAAATTATGGCAAAGATTCAGGAAAAGAATCCATTGTTCTGTGAAGTGCTTCCACTGACTCTGGAAGAAATATTTATCAGTGAAACGGAGGTGGCTGGCTATGAAATCCAGAATATTTTCTTCTAAACATCTGAAAACAATATCCAAAGGACAGAGCTGGATACCGGCATTTATTACACTTGGATTTCTTCTGGCATTTCCGGTGACTGGTATGGTAAAGCTGAGCTCCTGGAGGGATCTGCAATACTCAGATTTACAAATTCAGATTTTGTATAACAATTTGTGGAAAGATGGTTTTGTGCTGTCGGGTCTGATCATTGCATCCATAGCGGCTTTCATAAACAGTGTGAACGGATTCATTTATCTGTATTCTGGTAAAAAAACAGATTTTTATCATGGACTTCCGATGAAAAGAGCAGAACTGTTTCTGGAAAGAGTAGTTTCAGGACTGGTATATTATCTGATACCGTATCTCATCACAGAATTTCTGATGATCTGTATTGGAGCAGCGCGAGGATTTTTCAGCCTGAATATTATGGGGATGGCAGTAAGGATGCTTTTCCTGCATCTTCTCATTTACCTGGTGATCTATTTCAGTGTTATGCTGGTAATCAGTGTGACGGGAAATATGCTGATGGGTATTCTGTGTCTGGGTGGAATGTATCTGTATGGTATTGTGTTGAATCTGATCCTTGTAGCCTATGGACAGTCATTTTGGCAGACCTTCTTCCCGGAATACCAGTATGGTGGATTTCATATGCTTTTGCACTCGGCATCTCCGGGAACGTTGATTCTTGATATGGTCAGTGCTTATGCGGAAGGAAAGACAGGAAAATTACTTGCAGCAGTCATTATTCTTGGTGTTATACTTGGAGTCCTGGCATGGATTGCATATAAGAAAAGACCATCAGAAGCAGCAGGAAAATCTATGGTCTATACTTGGGTATCCATTGTAGTAAGATTTATGGTCGTGGTACCGGGTGGTCTTGCAGTTGGCTGGATATTCTATTCGCTTACTACCGGAAAAGTCAGAATTCTCTGGTGGATTTTCGGAATGATACTTGGAACAGTTGTAATACATGGTTTATTAGAAACGATATATCAGATGAGTTTCCAGGGCTTTTTTGCGAAAAAAATACAGCTGGTAATTGCAGGGGTACTTGTAGCAGTTTGTGCACTTATTTTCCAGAAAGACCTGCTGCATTTTGACAGCTATATTCCAAAACAGGAAGATATTGCATCCGTGAATCTCAACATGATGTCTTTTGATCAGGACTATTATGAGAATGTTCAAAAGACAAAAGATGGAGACTATAAAATAACAGATGCAAATAACTGGGCAGAACCGGCTATGGCTTTTACCGGTAAAAATGGTATAGGCGACCAGACTTATAAAGCTCTTCAGGATATCGTTGCCGGCAATCCGAAAAGTGAGGCAATCGACGGAGATTATACATATTATTCTTATTCAAGTATAAAATACACACTTAAATCTGGAAAAGAGATCTATCGAAAATACTGGATAAAGACGGAAAACTTAAGTGCTCTTGTAAAAGGATTATATGAGGAAGAAAATCTGAAAGAACAGAAATTTGGTTTTCTTGATCTTGATCAGAAATATCTGAAAAATATTGGACTGAATGATGCAAGTGGAAAAGGATTCAGTATCTTCCAGAATGATCCTGATAAAATAAAGCAGCTCCTTGAAGCGATGAAGAAGGATGTCGATGCTGCAACAGCAGAAGATTTTATGCAAACACCTGAGGTAAAAATTGATTTTGCTTATCAGCTTCCTGGTAAACAGGATGTAAATAATATGATACCAAGAAATACTAAGGCAGGTGTACAGTATGCAGAATGGATAGTTGGTATATATCCTTCATTTAAAAACACTCTTGCAATTCTTAAAGAAACAGGTTATCCTCTGACGGTAGAAGATCTGGATATTGAAAAGATCATGCTGAACTATTTTAATGATGAGGATGGACAGCAGGAAGATGTGACTTATGAGAAGCCGGAAGAAATAAGAGCTTTAAAAGAGGCGTTGACCGTAAGATACAATGGATACGTTGACAAAGATTCAGAAATCTATCAGAATATTTATGTATCAGTGTTTACAGATAAAGGAGAGGCTGTGAATACATACGGACTGAAGAAAGAAAAACTTCCTGATTTCGTAAAAGAAAAGATTACAGAGCTGGGAATCACACAGAGTAGTATACAGGTGGATGTACCGGTGACAAAAGAAGAAACAGTGTATACAGATGATGAGGAAGATGTGGTAACACAGGCAATTATCGGAGGGGCAGATGCACCTTCAGAAATATATCTGGATAGTACTGTTGGATCAGAGTAAGGAGTATATATGGCAAAAGCAGTGAGGCTGGATAAGTTTCTCGCAGATGCGGGAAAGGGAACCAGAAGTGAAGTAAAAAAATTTATACAGAAAGGTCAGGTTCAGGTGAACGGTGCACCGGTGAAGAAACCGGAGATTAAAGTCGATCCGGAGAATGATGTGGTTGTGCTTTCGGGGGAAACGGTTGGTGCGGCACCGGAATTTGTCTACTATCTTCTGAACAAACCGGCCGGCTGCGTCAGCGCTACGGAGGACCGTAATGACAGAACTGTTATGGAATATGTTCCATCTGACCGCAAAGGGCTGTTTCCTGTAGGACGTCTGGATAAAGATACAGAAGGCTTACT
>CAKROE010000011.1 GCA_934371915.1 uncultured Blautia sp.
AGATAGCTTCAGCTGGACATTCTGCTGCGCAAGTTCCGCAGCTTACACATTCGTCAGAAATTACATATGCCATTATTAATATCCTCCTTTTTTCTCGTTAGTACCCTTACAGGTTCTATATCGTTATTCTAATATATATCTTTCGGGATTACAAGTATAAATTTGTGAACAAAATTTGATATTTAAGGTTGATTCATACTAACTTTTATATTATAATGAGAAATAACGGAAAATTTAAGAGATATTTTTCCGTAAGAAAAGGAGGAAATTACAATGGCAAAAGTTACAAAAGATATGCTGATTGGCCAGTTGATTACTTTAGATCCAAATATTGCACCGATTCTTATGAGAGCAGGCATGCACTGCCTTGGATGCCCTTCTTCACAGATGGAATCTCTGGAAGAAGCTGCCATGGTTCATGGAATGGATGCTGATGTACTGGTTCAGCAGATCAATGACTTTCTTGGAGAATAATATTCAACCATAATAAAAAGACTGGCGGAAATGCCAGTCTTTTTTGTCTTTAGTATTGCATGGATCAGAGCTGTGTAAGCTGCTGTAATGCATTTTCAGAGATCAGTTCTCCGTGTTCTTTAAGGTGAGCCTCACCGGCGATAGAAAACGGTCTGCTCTTACCGTACTCGGAAAGAATATTGCAGACTTTATTGAACTCCTCGGGTGAGTAATCAGACTGATGGATGACAAGCTGATAACGGGCTTCATTTCCTTCTTTGTACAGTGTGTTGTGACCGGTAAAGAAGCTGTTCAGGCCTTGTGCGGCAGCAATGACATCATCAAGCTGGTTGAAGCAGAAAAGACGTGTCAGATTGACTGCCGGAGTATCTGAAGAAGCAGCAGGAGATTCCTGGCTGTCTTTCTGTGTGGTGCTCTGCTTACGGGAAGAACCACCTTTCATTTTTGCTTCGCATATTTTCTGGAAAATATCGATGATGTTATCTGCACCGTCAAGCTGAAGTGGTTCAGCCGGTGGATTTTCTTTATATGGTGAAAACTTGGAAAAACGCGTATCCAGCTCATCAGGATCTTCGACTTTGGTTATGATGAGGATGATACTGTCAAGATTGACCGGAATAGCCTCGATCATCAGCGGAATATTGTCAGCTTCAAAGCCAAACTGCATCTGTGCCTGCTGCATCATATCACGGAAAAGCTTTTTGGCTTTCTCGGAGCCGTAGGCAAGTTCTTTGAGATTGACCTGATGTGTTTCCAGATCCTCACGGGTTAAAGTACAACGGATTTGGTTTTCATTGATTTTTTCTATTTTCATTTTATCACATCCTATTCTTGTTCCCCTGTCTCTGAAATATTATATACCACAACCCTACAGAATGTAAAGAAATACAATCTGCCTGTTTATAAAAAATTTAGAAAAAAAGTGGAAATTTTTTGATAAAATGACAAAAACGCTTGCATATATCAAAAATACAGGTATAATAAGCCGTAAGAAAAAATATTTGTGCAGCGGATAGTTGAAAAACATTTTTACAGAAAACCAATACTTACACAATAACACAATTCTTTTTACATAAAGTCATTGCCAGATACATGTCCTGCAGCATTCACGCTGTGGCAGCAAGCAATTTCCCCAAGATTAAGTTCAATTATCGTTCCGGTATTTTTTCTTAAACCTATCAGGTGTTTTCTAAAATCAAAATCATAAGGAAAGGAGGAAAGGATTAAGAAAATATGTCACATGACAAGAAGCACAATAATCCCGTAAAACCTCTGAAGTCAGAGCTGAAGCTTTACCGCAGACAAGGAGTGGAGCTTTATCTGGACGGCAGTCCCAGTAAGCCGAAGACGATAGCGAGAGCCTGTATGATCGCCGAAGACGGATGTTATATGCGGGATTATACAGAGGATGAGAACGGACGGATCGCGAGAGTAGATTTTGACCGGATAAGAAACACCTAGGGCATATAGGAAGAAGGGGTTTTCTGAATCTGCCTGCAAGCAGCTTTCCCTACAATACTTAACCATACGTCAGAAGATCCCTTCCTGAAAAGCATTATTGTTTTGCATAAATGTGAAATTTTAAATAAACAACACAAGCCATAAAAAACATGATATAATAAATCCGTATATGTCAATTTTCAGAAGAAACTGCAGAACACTCAGAGATCCTCTGAGTTAAAAGGGAGAAACAGATGAAACATGAGACAGAGAAACAAATGAAGAAACAACAGAAGCCGGTAGTGATTGTTTGTATATTGATCTTAGTACTGGCAGTTGTCGGCGTGGGAACGCACTTTATCAAAAAGTATATTCCTACGAAGGAACGAATGGATTTGACGGAATATTATGGACAGACAGGCGAAGATGAAATGACCGTTATTCTTGGTACAGATATTATGGAGACGAAGGCGGTAAAATCCGGAGACAGGGTGTATCTTCCGCTGGATATGGTAAATACATACCTGAATCAGAGATATTACTGGGACAGTGCGAATCAGCAGATTCTTTATGCTACACCATCAGAACTGCAGTATTATCCGGCTTCAGAGAGTGGAGACAGTGAGGTCTGGTTAAAGGATGATACGGTATATCTGAATCTTGACTTCATAAAGAAATATACGGATCTGGATGCGTATGTATATGACAATCCTTCAAGAATTGCAATCCAGCATCAGTTTACATCCGTAAATACTGTAACTGTAAAGAAAGATACCAGTATTCGCTATCGGGGAGGCATCAAATCCCCAATTCTGACAGATGTCAGCGAAGGTACGACACTGATCTATATGGAAGCACTGGAAGACTGGGTACAGGTAGCAACCATGGATGGTTATATCGGATATGTCCAGAAGGATACTCTTTCCGATATGGAGACAAAAGATTTCGAGAGAGATTTCCAGAAAGAAGAATATACGTATCTTACCATGGAGGATAAAGTGAATTTAAGCTGGCATCAGGTGACGACACAGGAGGCAAATGCTTATCTTGCAGACAGCATTGCAAATATCAGCGGAGTCAATGTGATTTCTCCTACGTGGTTCTATATTCAGGATACAGCAGGAAATATCGGAAATATTGCGTCAGCAGATTATGTGTCACTGGCACATGAGAGAGGCCTGAAAGTATGGGGGCTGATTGACAACTTTACTGCAGATGTCAGTACAACAGACACACTTTCACAGCTGGCATCCAGACAGAATATCATTCAGCAGCTTGTACAGACTGCTTTATCGGTAGGCCTTGATGGAATTAATGTAGATTTCGAATCACTCAGTGAGGATGCAGGACCGCATTTTCTTGAATTTTTGAGAGAGCTGTCGATTGAATGTCATAAAAATAATCTGGTGGTTTCCGTTGACAACCCGGTTCCGGAGGATTTCACCAGTCACTATGACAGAAAGGAACAGGGGCTGGTCGTAGATTATATTATTATTATGGGATATGATGAGCATTATGTTGGTTCTGATGCAGGCTCTGTTGCTTCTCTTCCGTGGGTTGAACAGGGTGTACAGGATACGATCACTGAGGTTGCACCGGAGAGAACTATTCTTGCGATTCCATTTTATACAAGACTCTGGAAGACTACCGGGGGTGCTGTGACCAGTGAAGCAATCGGAATGGATGAGGCACAGAATGTCCTCAGTGCAAATGCAGTAGAGTCCGTCTGGGATGGAAGCGTCGGACAGAATTATGCGACCTTCGAGCAGGACAATTCTACATATCAGATCTGGCTGGAAGATGCTCAGTCGATTGCCGAGAAAGTAAAATTGATTCCGAAATATAATCTGGCTGGTGTGGCGCAGTGGAAACTCGGATTTGAGAACAGTAGCATCTGGCAGACCATCAGTGACAATCTTCAGGCAGCGTCCTAAGGAAAGTCCTGACAGATAAGACATTTTACAGAAGATAAAATACAGAAAAGCACTTTACTTAAAGAAAAATCCCCTGCACAGATGGCGGGGAAATATCTTGGTAAAGTGCTTTTTATTTTATAAAGAAACGTTCATAAATTCTTTTCTTATACGAGACTGATGAAAAAGTCCCATAAATGGAAGGAGGCCGGTACTTTCGTACCGGCGCGTATGAAAAAGAAAAATATTTATAGAAAGCTTTCGCTCTCTACAGTGACTACTATACTAGATAAGTGTGAAAAAAATGTGATGCGATTTTGAATAAATTGTGAAGAAATCAATTTTTTACATCAGAATTTTTTCCACGTTCCCTTAAAGAAGAGCAGTAACAGTGGGAAAATCTCCAGTCGTCCGGCAAGCATGTCGAAAATCAGGACACACTTGGAGAAATAAGAGAAAGAACTGAAATTCCCCATAGGTCCGACAATCTCAAGTCCGGGACCGATGTTGTTAAGTGTTGCGGTGACTGCGGTAAAGTTGGTAGTCATATCAAAGTTATCCAGTGATATAAGCAGCATGGAAACTGCAAAGATCAGAAGATAAAGGGTCAGATAGATATTTGTGGATCTCAAAATATCATGAGTGATCGTTTTCTGATCCATTTTAATCTTTTTGACAGCATTTGGATGCAGATATAACTGGAATTCTTTTTTTGCAGCTTTACAGAGAATCAGAATACGTGAAACCTTGATTCCACCGCCGGTACTGCCGGCACATGCACCAACAAACATCAGCAGCACAAGAATTGTTTTTGACAGGGCGGGCCATTGATTAAAGTCAGCACTGGAAAAACCGGTTGTGGTGATAATGGATCCGACCTGAAATGCTGCCTGCTGTATGGAAACACCAAGATTCTGGAACAGGTGCATAGTATTAAGTCCGATCACAAGAATTGCAGCAGCAATGATTCCGAGGTAGTAACGAACTTCTTCGAATTTAAGTGCCTGTCGGATCTTTTTTGTAAGGATCAGATAATATGCGGAAAAGTTTACTCCGAATAAAATCATAAATATTGTTGTGACAATCTGACAATAGGTGCTGTAACTTCCCATACTGTCATTTTTGATACCGAATCCACCGGTACCTGCAGTGCCGAATGCAATACATAATGTATCGAATAAAGGAATATTTCCAATCAGAAGCAGAACAATCTGAATGAGTGTCAGTCCGATATAGATGGAATACAGGATTTTGGCTGTCTGCTGTACTTTTGGCACCAGTTTACTTACAGAAGGTCCCGGGCTCTCTGCCTTCATCAGATTCATATGATAACCGCCTGCAAGTGGCAGCAGGGAGAGCAGAAATACCAGAACGCCCATACCACCGATCCAGTGTGTGAAACTACGCCACATAAGAATACAGTGAGGAAGAACTTCTACATCCGTGAGGATACTGGAACCGGTCGTAGTAAAACCGGAAACAGTTTCAAAAAAAGCATCGATCGGATGCGGAATGGAGCCGCTCAGTACAAATGGAACGGATCCAAAGATGCAGAGTGCCAGCCAGCTTAACGCAACAGCAACGCATCCGTCTTTTGTGTAAAATACTTTGTTTTTTGGTTTGCGAGCTGTCAGAGGAATACCGACAATAAGGCAGAGTATCATGGAAATCAGGAAAGCAAAGAATTCATGTTCCTGATAAACAAGGGCTGTGATACAGGGAAGCACCATGAAGATTGCCTGAAAGTTACATACCCATCCTACGATATATGCAATTATACGAAAATTCATCGATACACCTCACTTTACGCAAGGATATCGCGAATATCGCGAAGTCCTTTGTGTGTAGTTACAATAATGACATTATCACCAATCTGGATAGAATCCTGGCCTCGTGGGATTCGAACAGTTCCCTCACGGGTAAGGCAGCATACGAGAAGATTTGGCTTGAGATTTAAGTCTGCAAGCGGTATGCCGACAACCGGGGATTCATCACGGATAATAAACTCCAGTGCCTCTGCCTGATTATCAAGGACATGATAAAGTGTTTCCACATTACTGCCGATTGTATTCTGCATGGCGCGTACATAACGAAGAATCGAATCAGAGGTGATGTATTTCGGATAAATAACACTTCCGATATCAAGATCATCAATGACGTCTTTATATGGAAGACGGTTGACTTTTGCAATCAGCTTTGCCTGTGTCAGGTTCTTGGCCGACAGGGAAAGGAAGATGTTTTCTTCATCCATATTGGTTAGTGTGACGAAAGATTCTACAGTGGATAGCCCCTCTTCAAGAAGCAGGGAACGGTCCGTTCCGTCTCCGCAGATAATCGTTGCATCCGGAAGCATTTCACTGAGTTCCTCGCAGCGGTCTTTATTTTTATCAATAATTTTGACATTGATCTTGAGGTCGGACAAAGTCTTTGCAAGATAATAAGAAATTGTACCGCCACCAATGATCAGAGTGTTTTTGACCTGATGTGTCTTCAGTCCGATTTTTTTGAAAAACTGGGCAGTGTTTTTCGGAGTTGCGATGATAGAAACAAAATCACCATTATGAACCAGATGATCACCACCCGGAATACTTAAGGTCGTTTTGCTTTCGATTGCACAGAAGAGAACATCGCAACGATACTTGTCTGTAATCTGAGAGATGGACATTCCATCCAGACCAAATTCTGGAAGAACCTTAAACTTCAGAAGCTCTACACGGCCTCTGGAAAATGGATCGATTTTGATTGCGGCCGGGAAACGGAGCAATCGAGAAATCTCTCTGGCAGTTGCCAGCTCCGGATTAATGATCATAGACAAACCGAGACGTTCTTTGATGAAACTGATCTCTTTGCTGTAGATCGGATTACGTACACGGGCGATGGTCTGACAGTGACCGGTCTTCTGTGCAATAAGACAGCAGAGCAGGTTCAGCTCATCAGAAGCAGTTACTGCAATCATGATATCGGCGGTCTTTACACCAGCCTCCATAAGTGTATTGATACTGGCACCGTTGCCGACGATTCCCATTGCATCGATATCCTCAGTAAGATCATTGATAACATCAGGATCTGTGTCGATCAGCGTCAGATCTGTATCTTCTTCCTGCAATTGATCTGCAAGGGTGCGTCCAACTTTTCCACACCCAACAATTATAATATGCATGGTTTCCTCCATAAAATAAAGTATATTTCTATTATAAGCGTTTCCATTATATCACTCTATATGAGAATTTTAAACATATAAAATAGTTTTTGTGTAAAATTCGTGTTATATTAAAACTACAGTTTTGCGAACAAAAAGAGTATGCTGTTTGTATGCAAAAATAACGAAGGGAGCTTTTTATGAGTGCAGTTGATGAAACAGTCAGTAAAGTAGATCAGGGACTGCAGGAAATGGGAATTGGCAGTGTGAAAGAAAGTATCGAGGATATTCTGGACTTTAAACAGTATCTGCAGAACCAAATTCCTGCAGTGACCGGATTTTGTATAAAAGTTGTATTGTCGATCATTGTATTTTTTATAGGCAGAAAAATCATTCGTTGGATATTGAAAGTTATGCGACGTTCACTGGAACGCGCGAATGTGGATGCCGGAGTGATTCAGTTCGCCTCTTCTGCGGGAAAAGCGATTTTGTATATCCTGCTGATCATTAATATTGCCGTGAGTCTTGGGGTAAAAGAGTCGTCAGTGGCGGCATTGCTCGGAACTGCCGGCGTAACGGTTGGTCTGGCACTGCAGGGTGGACTTGCAAATCTGGCAGGCGGTGTTCTCCTGCTTTTGTTTAAGCCGTTTGTAGTGGGAGATTACATCATTCAGGATCAGTCGAATGGCTGTGAAGGTACCGTTGCAAAGATTGAGATCTGCTATACAACACTTCTCAGTATCGATAATAAGAAAATTGTAGTTCCGAACGGCACATTGTCCAACAGTACGATCATTAATGTGACAGCAAAAGAGAATCGTAAACTTGAGATCAAAGTAGGAATTTCTTATGAGGCAGATATTCAGAAGGCAAAAAACATTCTGGAAAAAATTCTGAAAGAAGATCCGGATACAAAGAGTGACAGCCGGGAGATGGTTGTCTTCGTAGATGAACTGGCGGAAAGTGCCGTGATTATGGGATTAAGAGTGTGGGTTGCAACTGAGTCCTACTGGGCGGTAAAATGGCGTCTGAATCAGAAAATAAAAGAAGAATTTGATGCAAATGGAATTATAATTCCATACAATCAGATGGAAGTCTATGTACATCAGAAATAGAATGTAAACTAAGATGTGGTGATATGTAAACTATGATACGGGAAAACGTAAACCTTTTTGCGATGATAGGTTGACGATTTGAACGCGCTGTGTTAAATTGTTAAAATCAAAACAATGATCAGATGACAGAAGTCTGTTATCGCGAGGAGGACAAAATGAGTACAGTAGCAGCAACCAGAAGTAAAACTTATGACATTGTATACATTGCCGTTTTTGCAGTGATCATGGCGATCTGTTCCTGGATTTCCATCCCGGCAGCAGTTCCGTTTACATTGCAGACATTTGGTGTTTTTATTGCCGTAGGCATTCTCGGAGGAAAAAGAGGAACACTTTCTGTTCTTGTGTTTATCCTTCTCGGAGCCATCGGTGTGCCGGTATTTGCAGGATTTTCCGGCGGAATCGGTGTTCTTGCAGGAACGACCGGTGGATATATCATCGGATTCCTTTTCTCCGCACTTGTAATGTGGGCAATGGAAAAACTTCCTGGCAAAAAAGCAGTGATGCAGATCGTTTCTATGATCGTAGGACTGAGTGTCTGCTATGCATTTGGTACTGCATGGTTTATGATCGTTTACAGCAGAGCAAACGGAGCTGTTGGTCTGGCAACCGTTCTCGGATGGTGCGTGATTCCGTTCATCATTCCGGACATCATCAAGATTGTACTTGCTTATGGACTTTCCAGAAAGCTTCGTAAATTTGTAGCATGATCCGGCTGAGACCTCACCATGGGATGTGTCTGGCGTATTTCGAGGGAAAAGGATACAGTGATGGTTTTACCGGAAATATGCAGCATATGCTGGAACTTCTGGAGAAAGGCGCAGATGTGGAGATGACCGTTTCCGGTGATGAAATCTGCAAAGCCTGTCCAAATCTTAAAAGTGGTGTATGTTTAAGTGCAGATCTCGTAGAATATTACGATCGGAAAGTGCTGGAGTATTGTGGATTAAAAGAAAAAGAAAATCTGAGTTTCCGGGAGTTTGTGGATAACGTACAGAAAAATATTATCGAGACCGGGAAACGTGTGGAAATCTGTGGCGGCTGCCAGTGGAATGAAATATGCAGCCGGAAAGAAAGCAGATGGAAATAAGTATGAAATTAGAAACGTGCCATACAGTCAGAGTACTGTGTGGCACGTTTTGGGTACGGCTTTAGCCTGTTCAAAATGTCTACGCAGCGTGTAGGCATTTTGAACTATAACCCACCTGCCTCGCGGGTGGTGACCATTGTTATACGCAAAAATCACTTGCAACATATTATCAGGATAACACACATGACAAGGATTGTGAAACCCAGACTTTTTATTCAGAAAATAAATGCGAGAAATGCACAATCAATATCCTTAGACTGCGCTTGTGTTAGGACAAGTCACCTTCAAAAGCCAACTAGAATGACCAACATGAAAGAAAGCCTCGTTCAAGTCCACAAAAACACCAGTCTCTGATGACCTAACCAGCGGAAGCTGAGATTCTGGTCCATCAAATTTTGGAATTCAGATGACTTATATACATGTTACGAAAATCATAGGTAACTAAATTTTGAAATTCAGATGACTCTGACAGAATCTACTAATATTCAAGTCAACTTAATTAACAATTTAGGATGCCTCAGACGAGAGTTAGTGAAATCAAAGGTAACCAACTCCCCAAAAACGGATGCCTGAGCCGGCAGTATCTGAGTTCAAAGTCCATAAGTTACTTAAAGCAGATGACTCAAAAGCTCCAACTGGCAAGTCAATCAATAACATTTCTTACATGCGCTGTACCCCATGCTTATTGCCTGACTGATACTTACCTGGCGCGGACTGTGCATTCCACTGCAGGAAGCGCTGCTGTGATATTTACTTCCGGTAGCCGGAATCCATACATAGTCGGAGGCGCCTGACGAAGCAGCCTGTCCTGAAGACTTTCCGGCGGATTGACCGGAACCTCCGGAACTTTTCTTAGATCTGGCTTTTACGGTTACTTTGCATTTGTATTTGACACCATTTACTTTTGCGGTAATTGTTGCCTTGCCGGTTCTTCTGGCAGTTATTTTTCCTTTTTTATTCACGCTGACAACTGATGGAGCACTGGATGACCAGGTGACTTTACGTGAAGTACCTTTGAGTTTCAGCTGCTTTGATGTCTTAGTATAAACTGACAATTTGGAATTACTCAGTTTAGGCTTTTCTACTTTAATTTTGTAAGTCCATGTTACATTTGCGGTTTTGGCTGTAACAGTGGCATTTCCCTTTGCTTTTGCAGTAACTTTCCCATTGGAATTTACGGCTGCAACTTTAGGATTGCTGCTTTTGAAGGCCATTTTTACCGGTGTTTTGATGGTTGTCTTTTGTCCGGTGACCATTACCACTTTTTTCGTCTGATTCTGCAAAGTGTCTGCGGCCTGCACCGGAACTGCAAACATAGACAGGAGCATGACCATTGCCAGAAACAGGGAAAGTATCTTGGATTTCTTTTTCATGAAACATTCCTCCTTAGTGTATTTTCTTAATTATACTGTAACTGTTCAGTACCTTCACAGTTACGAGTCAAAATGCATTCCAAATCACCTTCGGTGATGGCATTTTGCCTTGTATGTCTCGGGATTTTGGCAGAAAACATGCCAAAACGCCTCGCGGGATACTACCTTCTGAATAGTTACATTATACTACAGATTCTCAATTATGCACACTGACCTTTTTTATTTCATAAAGTATAAGGAAACAACTTTTTTATCAGAAAGGATTGTTCATGGAAAATTATCAGATGCGCCGCGGCTGCGGTCGACCATATAATACAACCTGCGGCATGGGAAATCAGAGAGAAATGTCCTGTACCCACCGGACAATGCCAGAAAAGCCGATAGCTTCAGGAAAGGAAATGTATACACACGTTGATCATATGGAACCTGCAATGGCATATGTTCCTTATCAGAATTTTACGACGACGTATGATCTGAGCTATGCCCTGAAAGTGGGAACTGTTTTCCCACAGTTATGTAAACCATTTTGTGGAAAGAGAGGTAAGCAGAAATGATGTATCGAAATCAGTGCACACCTCGCGAAAATCTGCTGAACCGAATTAATGAAGTCAGCTTTGCAGTCAATGACATTCTGCTTTATCTTGATACCCATCCGAAATGCAAAGAAGGGCTTGCTTTTTATCAGGAATGCGATAAGGAACGTCAGAAACTCATGAAAGAATATGCGCAGTGTTATGGTCCGCTGACTGTTGATGATGCATTAGAGTCCGGCGGTGATACATGGAAATGGGCAGAACAGCCATTTCCGTGGGAAGTGGAAGGAGGTTGCAGATAGTCTATGTGGAATTATGAAAAAAGACTCCAATACCCGGTCAATATAAAGACACCGAATGCAAAAATTGCGCAGTTTATTATGAGTCAGTATGGTGGCCCGGACGGTGAGATTGGTGCGTCCATGCGTTACCTCTCCCAGCGTTTTACAATGCCTAACCGAACAGCCGTTGCTGTCCTGAATGATGTCGGTACGGAAGAACTGGCTCATCTGGAAATGGTTTCCACGATCGTGCATCAGCTCACCCGAGGATTGTCCATGGAAGAAATCGAAAAGAGCGGTTTCGGACCGTACTATATTGATCATACGGTGGGTGTGTGGCCGCAGGCTGCCGGAGGAGTTCCATTCAATGCCTGTGAATTCCAGAGTAAAGGAGATCCTGTCACGGATTTGTTTGAAGATCTTGCCGCAGAACAAAAAGCTCGTGCAACTTATGACAACATCCTTCGTGTAGTACGTGACATTCCGGAAGTTGCAGATCCTATCCGCTTCCTGCGGGCACGTGAAATCGTGCATTTCCAGCGTTTCGGCGAAGCACTCCGTTCTGTACAGGAACAGCTTGATGAAAAGAATTTCTACGCTTTCAATCCGAGCTTTGACTGCCCGTGTGAAACATCCTGCAAAAATTCCTGAAGCAGAGAATGTACCCGGTGTTGATTCAATACACGATGTAAAAAACTTCAGCTCCCCAATGACGGGGAGCTGTTTTCACACTTATACCAACAATTTATTCAATTACATAAGCATTTACAATTTCACCGTAATATGCCACATGTGTATCTTTGTTTGAACCGGTAAACAGACTGTCTACATCCTGCGGATAGAATTTGGCTCTGTTTTCTTCGGTCATTGCATTCATATCCTGCGCCTGTTTGTAAACGATCTTACATTCAAGTGTCAGTGGAAGTTCTTTTACTCCCGGTACAGAAATCATTTCCGGTTCTTCATAGGTAAAACCGAGTTCTTTTGCTTTATCGACATCTCTGCCGGACTTTGAACCGCAGAAACCGAGAATTTTTTTTGCACTGTCGTCAACCGGAATGCTGACTGTAAATTCGCCGGTCTTTTCAATGAGGCTTCTTGTGAATCGGTTCTCTCTGATAAAGGTAACAAAAATCGGTTTTCCCCATTCGATTCCGACCATTCCCCATGAGATAGTCATGGAATTTACTTTATCATCAGCTTTACCGGTGATGAGTACTCCTGATTTTACCCCTTTCAGAATTTCTCCCATATGTTCATAAACATCTATTTTTTTCTTCATTTTGGTGTTCCTCCTGTTTCATATCAATATTCTTCATCTTAAAATAAAAAAATGAAATTCGCAAGTATTTTATACTTTATCCATTTCACGTTCCAATGTATAATAGAAACAATACATATCAAAGGAGTCTTCATTATGTCTTCAGTAAAAACAAAAAATCTGACACCGCTTTATGCATTTATCCAGGGACTGTACTGGATGAATTTTGCGGCAATTATGGGATATTCCGGATTTTATCTGCTTGGAAGTGGATTTTCCAATACAGAGATCGGCATCATCATTGCGATTGCCGGTATTCTGTCAGCAGTTCTTCAGCCGGTGCTTGCCAGTTATGCAGACCGTCCGGAAAGTCCTTCACTGATAAAATTCCTGCAGTTACTGCTGGTGCTGCAGCTGATTCTCGGAATTGCCCTTCTTTTCTGTAAATCAATATTACTGACCGGAGTTGTCTATGGATGCGGTGTGACCCTGCTTCAGCTTCTGACTCCGTTTATCAATTCCCTTGGAATGGAAAGCATCAATCAGGGGCAAAAACTTAATTTCGGCATTGCCCGCGGAATGGGTTCGGTCGCTTATGCAGCATTATCCTATGTCCTTGGAATCATCACATCACACACCGGAATTACAGCAGTACCGGTATGCATCATGATCGTTACACTTGTACTGATGGGCTGTCTGGCATTGTTTCCATTTACCAAAAACAGCTTAGTGCCGACAAAGATCAACAGTAAGAAGCAAACCTCAAATCCATTACAGTTCTTTCGCAAATATAAGCGTTTTACGATCGTACTTATAGGCTGTATCCTGCTTTACCTCGGACATGTTCTTCTGAACAGTTTTACTTTCCAGATTGTTCAGAGCAAGGGCGGTGGCAGTTCAGAAATGGGAACAGCAACCGCAATTGCAGCAATGTCCGAACTTCCGACCTTATTCCTGTTTGGCTATATGCTGAAAAAAGCACGTTGTGATATCTGGTTCCGCCTCACCGGCATTTTTTTCACACTGAAATCACTTGGCTCTCTGCTTGCACCCAACATGACAGTATTCTACGGTATCCAGATCTTTCAGATGCTTGGCTGGGGGCTGATGGCCGCGGCATCCGTTTATTATGTAAATTCCATTATGGATGCAGAAGATGCGATCAAAGGACAGGCATATATCACGATGACTTACACACTTGGCAGTGTGATCGGTGCTTTCCTGGGCGGTGCGCTGATCGATTTCTCCGGTGTCAATACTATGCTCCTGTTTGCAACGGTTTCTGCAGCAGTTGGAGCGGTAATTATTTTCTTTGGCGCAGAGAAGACAGCATAGGAAAGGACATCTCACATGGCAACTCTGACCCTAACCATATTCTGTATATTACTCATTATATGTATCGCAACTGATCATTCAATTTTATATGCGCTTTTTGCAGGGCTTGTATTATTCAGCCTGTACAGCAGGAAGCAGGACTATACGTGGAACCAGATTGGGAAGATGATTTTGCAGGGAATCAAAAAGGTCAGAAACATCCTGGTTACATTTATTCTGATAGGGATGCTGACAGCGCTCTGGCGACAGGCAGGGACGATTCCGGCAATCATCAGTTATACGATCCATTTGATAAAACCGTCAACATTTCTTCTGATGACGTTCCTTCTGAACTGTCTGGTTTCTGTGCTGACCGGGACTTCTTTCGGAACAGCGGCAACAATGGGGGTAGTCTGCGCGACAATCGCGTCAACACTTGGTATCCGTCCGTGGATGGCAGGTGGGGCAATCTTGTCCGGCATTTATTTTGGAGACCGCTGTTCACCGGTATCAACGAGCGCACTTCTTGTCTCTGAACTGACGGGAACCAGTGTTTACCGAAATATCAGAAATATGATACGAAGTGGGGCGGTACCATTCATTATGACAGCGCTCGTTTATCTGTTTGTCAGCAGGAACCTTCATGGCACAGCAGAAGTGCCGGATTTTGTAAAAATTTTTGGAAATGAATTTCAGATTGGCTGGATCACATTGCTTCCGGCAGTTGTGATTCTGGTATTGTCGGTAATGCAGGCCGGAGTAAAAATTTCGATGATTGCGAGTATTCTTACAGCGATACCGATCTGCATCTGGTTTCAGGGAATTCCGGTAAAAAATCTTTTGATGCTGATTTTGACCGGCTTTCATTCCGCAGATTCTGCGGTGGCATTTATGCTGGATGGTGGAGGAATTTCTTCTATGGTAAAGGTAGGCGCGATAGTCTGCATTTCATCATCCTATTCCGGTATCTTTCAGGAAACCGGTATTCTGGATGGCATTCAAAAAATGGTCATCGCACTTGCAGACAAGACGAAACCATATCTGGCAGTATTTGTGACGGCAGTTCTGACCGGCGTTGTGGCATGTAACCAGACATTGTCGATTATTTTGACGGATCAGTTGTGCAGCAGAACCGAAGCAGATAAAGAAAAATTCGCCAACTATCTGGAGGACAGCGCAGTGGTCATAGCACCGCTTATACCATGGTCAATTGCAGGCGCTGTGCCACTGGCAGCAGTAGGCGCACCGGAGAGCAGCGTACTGTTTGCATTGTTTTTATACCTGCTTCCTCTGTGGAACTTATTGATAAAAAAATAACCGGAAGTATTGTAAAGTTAAAAAAATAGTGGTATTCTGTAAGAAATTGAATAATAAACAACAGGTGCAGATGGTGTTTTATAAGACCGTAAGTTAAAAGGGAAACAGGTGTAAGTCCTGTACGATCTCGTCACTGTAATCAGGGAATGTGAAGTCATGCGTGGATGCGCAGCCACTGGAGAACCGGGAAGGCGACTTTTTATGTGTTGATCTGTAAGTCAGGAAACCTGCCTGCTGTTGGTACGGGGATTTTTTAATTCCGGATCACGAGTAATTGGTTGTACCATAATCCAGAAACTCTTAGCCCGGTGCAGGAGTTTTTTTGTGTAAAAAGTACATAAAACTATCCACCGGACTTTCAGCCGTACTTTGTTATTCTTTTTAATTTTCATGAAAACCACAAGTACAGGAGGAAACAAACATGAAAAACAAAACTGTAAAAGCACTGGCACTGGCTATGGCTGTAGCAACAGTCACAATGATGGGATCTGCAAGCATTTATGCTTCTGATGACACTGCAGAGGCAGCAACAGAGGAAACAGCAGATACAGAAGAAGCATCCGATGATGACCAGGCAGCAGACGAAGTCACAGCACTGAGCGATACTTCTGATGACACTGCAGAGGAAACAGCAGATACAGAAGAAGACGCAGATGCTGCAGATACAGAAGAAGCATCCGATGATGATCAGGCCGCAGCAGATGAAGTAGCAGCACTGATCGACAAGATTTATGTTCAGGAAAGAACAGACACAACAGATGAAGACTGTAAAGCTGCCAAAGAAGCATGGGACAAACTGACAGACGCTCAGAAGGAACTGGTTGAAGGCGAAGAAGCTGATCCAGATTATTTTGGACGAGACACAGGTGATGCATCCAAGGATGATCCTCGTAACCAGGATGAAATCGGAGAAAATGAACTTCTTGTTGTAAGCTTTGGTACATCTTTCAACGACAGCCGTGCTGAGGATATCAAAGGAATTGAAGATAAACTTCAGGAAGCATATCCGGACTGGTCTGTAAGACGTGCATTTACAGCTCAGATCATCATCAACCATGTAGAGGCAAGAGATAATGAAGTAATTGATAACATGCAGCAGGCGCTCGACCGTGCAGTTGCTAACGGAGTTAAAAATCTTGTTGTTCAGCCTACACATCTGATGCATGGTGCTGAATACGATGAAATGACCGAAGCAATCGATGGATACAAAGATAAATTTGAATCTGTTGCAATCGCAGAGCCAATGCTTGGTGAAGTTGGTGATGACGCTACAGTGATCAACGATGACAAAAAAGCGGTTGCACAGGCTATCACAGATGAAGCTTGCAAAGAAGCTGGATATGACAGCATGGAAGCAGCTGCAGAAGATGGCACAGCATTTGTATTCATGGGACATGGTACTTCCCATACAGCAAATGTAACATATGATCAGATGCAGTCACAGATGGATAATCTTGGATTTAAAAACGCTTTCATTGGAACTGTAGAAGGTAAGCCAGAAGATACAGAATGCCAGGCTGTTATTGCAAAAGTTAAAGATGCAGGATTCAAGAAAGTTGTTCTTCGTCCGCTGATGGTTGTTGCCGGTGACCATGCAAACAACGATATGGCTGGTGATGATGACGATTCCTGGAAATCTCAGTTCGATGCATCTGGTGCATTTGACAGTGTTGACTGCCAGATTGCTGGACTTGGAAGAATTGAAGCTGTAGAAGATCTGTATGTAGAGCATACAAAAGCTGCAATTGATTCCCTTGGAGCAGATGCTGAAGCAGCAACAGATGATGCTGAAGCAGAAGCAACAGACGACACAGCAGCAGATGATGCAGCAGAAACAACAGAAGAAGCTGCAGAATAATAAAATAATACATGATTTGTATCTAAGATAACGGGGGCTGCCCGGGAGGATTCAGGTCCTTCCGGGCATTTCCTGTAAAACAGGAGGATTTTATATTATGAAACGTTCAGTGGCAATGATGGCATGTGTATTAAGTGGAGCACTTATGATCGGCAGTTACAGCCCGGTTTTGGCAGAAGGAGCGAAGGCAGTTTCTGCAAAATCCGCAGAGCAGGAAACTACAGAAGAGACAAAAACAGACGAATCATCAGAAGGTGCCAAAGCAGACGATACTGCAAAAGGTGATGTCCTGGAAGATGGTGTCTACACAGCAGAGTTTGAGACCGACAGCTCCATGTTCCATGTAAATGAAGCAAACGACGGAAAAGGTGAACTGACTGTCAAAGATGGAAAGATGACACTGCATGTAAGTCTGGCGTCCAAAAATATTGTAAATCTCTTTGTGGGAGTTTCAGAAGATGCGAAGAAAGACGGCGCAGAACTTCTTGAGCCAACAACAGATACAGTTACCTACAGTGATGGAATGACAGAAGAAGTTTATGGATTTGATATTCCGGTACCTGCTATTGACGAAGAGTTTGATCTTGCACTTATTGGCAAGAAGAATAAGTGGTATGATCATAAAGTAAAAGTTACAAATCCTCAGAAAGAGTCTGATGAAGTAGCGGAAAAAACAAAGGATGCGAAAGATACTTCAAAAAAGGCTTCAGAAAAATAGAATACAGAACATAAAAATAAAAGTTCTGTAAATATAATGTGATAATAAAAGCTCCTGTGAGGCTTCGTAATAAAGCGAATCTCGCAGGAGCTTTTTGTATCATATTGTTATTAAAAACAATTGATATTATTTGATTTTAATTTTAATAGTTGCTTTCTTGCCGGATCCGTCAGTTGCTTTTGCGGTAATCTTGACGGTGCCTTTTTTGCCTTTGACAGTTTTTACTTTACCGTTTTTGTCAACAGTGGCAAGTTTGGTGTTGCTGGATGACCATACAACAGTTTTGTTTGCCTTGCCGTTCTTGGTAGAAACTTTTGCTTTTAATTTTGTAGTTTTACCAGATTTAACAGTAGTTTTTCCGGAAAGTTTGATACTCTTTACAGAACCCTTCATGCAGGTAAGCGTGATCTTTGCAAATTTCTTACTTCCATCTTTGGCTGTAGCTGTGATAGTTACTTTTTTGCCACCTGCATTTTTCTTGAATGTAACCAGACCTTTTGCGTTAACAGTGGCAACTTTTTTGTTGCTGGAAGTCCATGTTACAGATTTGTCTGTAGCATTAGAAGGAGCAATGGAAGCTTTAAGCTTTACTTTCTTGCCTGCTGCAATGCGGCGGGAAGGAGCAGCCGTAAGTTTGATGTCTGTTACTTTGTAGACCGGATCAGAAACTGTAACAGTACATGTTGCTTTTACGTTTCCTGCTGTAGCAGTGATTTCTGTAGTACCAGCCTTTGCAGCAGTTACAGTACCGTCGGAAACAGTGGCAACGGCTTCGTTGCTGGATGACCATACAACTGTATCAGTTGTTTTAGCAGGTTCAACAGTAGCTGTTAATGTAAAGGACTCACCGGTAATCAGATTCTGGCTGGATGCATTCAGTGTGATTGAAGTAGCCGGAATGATTTTTTTAACCAGAGCATTTACAGCTGCAGTGATATCGGAAGCCATTTTGTCAACGAGATCCTGCTGGTAAGATAAGTAGTCTCTGTTAACAGCAGCTACAGCAGCTGTTACAGCGGCAGCAGTTTCATCCGTATAGATAGAAAGATCTTCCGGAACAGTAGCCAGAGCCGCGTCTACAGCAGTATAATCAGCTGTTGTAACCTCTGTAATTACAAGAGTACCGTTTGCTTTATTGATATTGAAAACACGTTCATACCAGGTGTTATTCTTTTTAGAAAGGAAAGAGAGAACAAAATTCTTTCCAAGATAATCAACAGTGGCTGTACCGCCCATTGCATTGGCTTTTACAGTCAGATCAGCTTTTAGACTGTCTGCCGGGATATCTGTAGTTGTTTCAGCAGCGGCAGCAGCTTCTGCGGTTCCCATAAATACTTTAGTGAAGCTGTCAGATCCCATGGTCAGGTGAAGGATTTCCTGATAATTGTTGGAGTTAGGTCCGCCAATTGTCTCAAGGGAAGCGGCGGCAACTTTGAACATTTTCACGTTGTTGGTGACAGTCAACTCTTTTGTATGATCATAATCGCCGGTAACTAAAGTAGCAGCGTCCGGATCAATTACAGCCTGACGAGGATAGAAAGCTCTTTCCAGAGTATTCTTACCCTGCTCATATTTGGTAAGGTAGCTGTTGGAGATGGCTACGATTGGGATGAAGGTTTCACCCTCAGCAACAGGAATGGTAAACTGCCATTTTCCGCTGGAACTATCACCTGCGATCCAGTTGGCTCTGTTATCACCGTTTGCAACAGCTTTTTCGTAGGTACCTTTGTACAGATAATGATAACCAGTTCCGTGAAGGGTAACGATGAGCTTGTTGTCTCTGAGAACAGCCTTTTCAACATTAAACATTAATGTCTTGTTTGTAACGGTAAGGAGACCTGTTTCAACCAGAGCATTTACAGCAGAGGTAAGGTTTTCAACGAGGGTATCAACGTCAGACTGCTGGATTGCTTTGTATTTTCCTTTGAGCGCATTGGCAGCATCGGTAACTGCCTTTGCTGTCTCATCTGTGTAAATTGAGAGATCTTCCGGAACGGAAGCCAGAGCGGCATCAGCAGCAGTATAGTCAAGAGCTACCTGTTTGTTCATGCCGGAAGCGTCAACATCAGGTTCAGTTGTATCTGCCATAGAGGAAGTATCAAAAGTAATTGTCTGAACATTACCCCATTTACTGCCTTTATTTACGTTTTTCGCATAGCTGAAACTTGCGTAAACAGGATCGGTCAGGTTTGCAACCGGGATGGTGTAGTACCAGTTTGAATCAGCAACATACCAGTCAACTCTGTGCTGAGTGGCAGCGGTGATATCGTTGGTGAGCGCCATGTACTCTCTGTTTTCACTTGCCTGATGCATTTTAACCAGATAAGTGCCATCGTCCTGTTTGGTAATGATGGCATTGTCCATAGCATACATGCCGGATACCTCACCCTTACTGTTGACAACAGTAACTTTAATAGAGTGAGTTTTTGCTTCTTCGTCAGCCTGTACAGATACTTCATCTGCTGCAGTGAATGCGTCTACTTCATCACCGGCACTGAATACATCTGTATCTGATTCTGAATACTCAGCAGAATCAGAGTTGTCAATTAAAATGGAATCATCGGCTGTATCAGCCTCGGTCACGTCATCAGAATCTTCTATGGAAATAGAGTCATCTGAGAAATCAGAACCCGCATCTTCTGATGTAACCTCAGTTTCTTCAACTGTTGCAAAATCCAGATCTTCCGCAAAAACGGATGTTGCAGATACAATTGGAGAAGCTGCCACGGACGCACTGAGAAGCAGCGCCAAAATAGCTTTTCTTCTTTGCTTCATAATAGTCTCCTTATGTAATTAAATAAATTCGGACACATTTACATGTGTCTGTTGCGGCTGGAATGCTCCGCGTATACATCCCATAAAATTATAATAACATTTATTAGTAAAATTGACAAATATTAATCAAAAAATCAGCGGCTTTTTCGGTGCATTTCAGCACATTTTATGAACAGCTTTCTTATATAAATGTAAATCGGGTTCAGACTCTTGCACCTTATCGGAGATATTGTTATAATAAAGCAGAATATAGGAACTCCAGTGCTGCCGCAGGCGGATAATAGGGAATCAGGTGTAAGTCCTGAACGATCCGGTCACTGTAAACATAAGAGGTGTTCATAAGAGCCATTGCGTGAAATAGGCGTGAGAAGGAATGGGCATGTGATACTGTGTAAGTCAGGAAACCTGCTGGAGGGATGATGAACAGCTTCCGAAGAAAGCAGATCGCATCAATGCAAGTGTAACAAATCCACGAAAGATCAAAATGCTATTGAGCTTAAAGTGGAAGTGTACACTTTATTTGTATGAAAAAGTCTGCCTGTTCTGTACGGAAAGCAGGCTTTATTTTTATCCTATAAAAGTTAAACATTCATAAAAACAGCACTTCAAATAAAAAGGAGAGGTAAGCATGCAGGCAAAAAAGGCGCTTGCTGTACTTCTTGCACTGAGTATGACGACGGCACCACAGGCTGTGGTTTCGGCATCAGCAGAGAATGCGACAGTACAGGAAAACAGTGATGTTGCACCGGAAAAGGAAAACAGCGAAGATGCAGGTGAAGAATCTGGCTCAGATGCAAAAGAAGAACCAGATGAAGCAACGACAGAAGAAACAGAGCAGAACGCTGATACAGATCCTGTGAACGAAGAATTTCTGCAGATCACGGAGAAAAGGGCTTTTCAGGAAGGCGAGTCTGTTCTGATTGAAATTGTATCTGCAAATACAGCATATAACAGGCTTTATATTGGAAACAGATCAGATGAGGATAAAACACCTGTGATCGAAGGTTCAATGGACGAAGAGGGCAGATATCATTATCTGTTTTATATTGATCCGCAGTATCTGGGAGAAAAGGCAGGATATGTTCCAGGTAACACTGCAGATAACAGCTGGTATACAGAGGAAGATCTTTATTTCATGCTTCCGTCTGAGGCAGAACCTGCACAGGAGACAGTGGATGATAATAATTCAGAAAATATGCAGGAGCCGCAGGAAACAGAAGAAAATATTCCGGCAGATAATTCCGGCGAGGGAACTATTTCAAAGAGCGGTGCAGATGAGATGTCAGATTCGCTCTGGAAGATCGGATTACTGGAAGGAAATACTGCAGAAGAAACACAGGATACGGACGAAGATTCTTATCGCATAGAAAGTCTGGAAGAAGACAGTGAGAATACAGAACAGGATACACAGGATGTAATATCTGTTTTTGCACTTGCTGATGGTACATATACAGCAGATGGATTTTCCTTTGAAGGCGGCACAGGGAAAACGCAGATCACTTGTGAAGGTATCACTGTAAAGGAGGGTAAGACATACGCAACCATCAAGTTCAGCAGTGAGAAATTTACCAGAGTAGTAGTTGACAGTCAGGAATATCTGCCGACGAGCAATGAGGGGGGATCTTATTTTGAGATTCCGGTTGCCTTGAACACAGATATGGTCATTACTGCAACGACAATAGCTATGACAGAACCCCATGACATTGATTATACGATCCATATTACAAAAAACGATACAGGGTCTTCAGATAAGCCATCCGGCGATGAGGTAAAGGATGGAACTTATATCGGAAATGTAGAACATACATATGGAACAAAGACGATGTTTAAGATCATAGCCTGCAAACTTGTTGCCAAAAGCGGTAAAGTCACGGCTACGATCACGCTGAGCAGTGATGGATATGACAGGCTGTTCCTGGGAAGCAAAGAAGATGCACTTAAGGCAGATGACAGCAATCTGATCTCCTACAAAGTTGACGGAAATGGTAAATATACTTATACATTTTCACTCCCGGGTCTGAATCAGGAAGTAAAACTGGCAGCACGTTCCCATCGTTATTATGAAGCCGGAGACAAAGAAAAAATGTGGTATGACCATACCCTGAAATTTACAGTAGATACCAGTGGTTCCGAGACTGGCGGGGATGGTTCAAAGAGTGATAATTCCGGCAGCAATAACTCCGGTGGAAATAATTCCAACGGAAGCAATTCTAATGGAAATAACAGCTCTAACGGAAGTAACACAGGCGGAAACAATTCCAGTGGAAGTAACAGTTCTAATGGAAGTAATTCCAATGGAAGCAGTTCGAACGGAAGCAGTACCGGCGGAGGAAGCTCCAGTGGAAGCAGCACCGGCGGAAGCAGTTCATCCGGCAGCCAGTATCAGTCCAAAACAGACGGTAAGACCAGTCAGGTGGATTCTTCGGCGGGAAGCTTAAAAGATGGTGAATATGGTTCAGATGCCTTTTCGTTTTCATGGTCAGGCGGAACCGGTACACACGGGCTGAATATCACCTGTGATAAGATCAGTGTAGAGAACGGACAGGCATGGGCTTATGTAACTTTTAACAGTGGCAAGTGGATTTATCTTAAAGCCAGTGGAAGCCAGTATGATCCGGTAGAGCAGGGAAGTGATTATACAACTTTCAAGATTCCGGTTCAGCTGAATGCCAACAATAAGGTAGTTGGCTGTACTACGGCTATGTCAAAACCATACGAAATCGAATATACATTGTATTTTGGTATGGATATTTCAGACAGCAGCAAGAGTTCATCAGGAAGCAGTGTCTCTGCAAAAGCAGCCGGAAGCGCAAAGAAGGTAGCTGCGGGCGAAGAGGCCGAAACAGATGCAGGTATTGTTTACAAAGATGATGCAGCACCAAAGATCACGGGGCTGGAATATATGAGCTCACTGAAACTGGAACATTCAAAAATGTTCAAAATTCATTATTACAGCAATGATATGACAGTACTTGAAATTTCATTAAATGATGAGTTTGGCAAAGAAAGTGTGGATCTTACACAGAATAATGCAGCACAGACTACATCGGACAGTGAGAATGGTGATTCTGCAAAATCATCTGAAGAGACAACTTCTTCCAAATCCTCCGGTACAGATGGAGAAGAAGCAGCAGCATCCGAACAGGATTATGCAAAACTCTACAAACAGGATGCTATCCGTTATCTGCTGGTTCCGGAAGACAAGACGGATCAGATTCCGGCAGGAATTGACAAATCAATCATCGTCATTCAGCTTCCGATGGACAAAACATACGTGGCATCTGATGTGGCGCTGGAAATGATCAATAAGATCGGTGCGGATAAAAACGTTTCAGCGGTGTCAGTAACAGAAGAGGAATGCAAAATTGATAAAATAAAAGAATCCATAAAAAATGGTGATATCATTTCTGCGGGAACTTATGATAAGGCTGACCTGAAAGATCTTGTGAAGAATAAATGTAAACTTGCGATCGTGCCGTCTGATATTCTGAAAGATAAATCGGAAGAGGAGCAGGGTGATACAAAATATCCGGCTATGACAGCTCTTGCAGAAAAATTTGCAATCCTCAAGATTCCTATGATACTTGACCGTTCAAAAGATGAAAAAGATGTACTTGCGAAATACGAATGGAGCAAGGTATATGGTGCGCTGTTCGGATGCGAGAAAGAAGCTTCCAAACTTTATGAATCTGCTGCAGGTGCACATAGCAGCGATTCGAAAGAAAGTACAGATACTCAGGAAAGTACAGACACAAAAGAAAACACAGATACAGAATAAAACACGGGCGGTCTTCGGATCGCCCCTTATACAAAATCGGAGGATGAGATAAGAAAATGAAAGAAAGAAGTATAAGGACTCTGTGGTTATCATTGCTGGCGGTATGCTTGCTGGCGGCAGGCATTTCCAGTATTTCCATGAATGTAAGGGCTGCAGACACAGATTCTTCTGCACCGGAAATCCCAGGGCTGACATTTGAATCGGAAATGCAGAATGATTTTGCGGAATGTTTCCATATTTATTATTACAATGATGATTACACTTTGATCGATGTACCGGACAGTGGACAGTTTCTGCTTGTGCCGGAAGGAAAAACAGCGCCGGACGGTTTGGACAGTGATATCGTAGTGCTTCAGAAACCTCTGGATAATATTTATCTGGCAGCAACTTCGGCTATGTCATTGTTCTCTTCGCTGGATGCACTGGATAATATCAAATTTTCTTCCCTTCAGGAATCCGGCTGGTATGTAGATGCGGCAAAACAGGCCATGGAAGATGGAAGTATTGTTTTTGCCGGCAAGTACAGTGAACCGGATTATGAATTGCTTGTAAATTCCGACTGTAATCTGGCAATCGAGTCGACTATGATCCTGCATACTCCGAAAGTTCAGGAAATGATCGAACAGATGGGAATCCCTGTTTTTACAGACCGCTCCAGTTATGAAAATCATCCGCTTGGAAGAACGGAGTGGATCAAAGTTTATGCGGAGATGGTTGATAAGAGGGATGAAGCAAAGGCGTTTTTTGATGAACAGGCGAAGGTTATTTCAGAACTGAAAGACTTCAAAAATACTGAAAAAACAGTTGCATTCTTTTATATCAGCAGCGATGGCTCTGTCGTAGTAAGAAAGCCGACAGATTATGTGCCCAAAATGATTGAGATTGCCGGTGGACGTTATGTGCCGACACAGGTTGATTCCGAAGAAGAAACAAAACGTTCTTCTGTGCCGATGACGATGGAAGAATTTTATACGCAGGCAATTGACGCGGATTATCTGGTATATAATGGAACCATTGATGACCCGATCAACAGTGTGGACGAGCTCCTGCAAAAGAGTGAACTTTTTGCTGACTTTAAGGCGGTCAAAGAGGGAAATGTCTGGTGCGCAGGTAAATATCTTTATCAGGCAACGGATATAGTAGGAAATATGATCACGGATCTTCATCTGATGCTTACAGGCGGGGATGAAAGCCAGATGACATTTATAACAAAAATCAACTAATTACAGGAGTAATCATGATGAAATCACAAACAGACGGAAGCACCGGAAGTTTCCATATGGAAAATTTCCGGCGGCGTTCGCGTTATGCAGTAGTATTTGCAGTAATGGCAGCTGCACTTTTTGCAATTCTGATCCTGAATATCAATACAGGTACTACAAATATTCCGGTTTCCCGTATTTTAAAAATTATTTTTCTGAGGGAAGGAGCGCAGACGGAATACAATATTATATGGAAGATTCGAATGCCACGTCTTTTGATGGCTGCGATTCTTGGCGGTGCGCTTTCTCTTTCGGGCTTTTTGCTCCAGACCTTTTTTGAGAATCCGATTGCAGGCCCGTATCTTTTGGGAATCTCATCTGGAGCGAAGATGGTAGTTGCGCTGGCAATGATCTATTTCCTTGAAAAATTTAACAAAGTATCTTCTTATACACTGGTAATCGCAGCTTTTATCGGCTCACTTATTGCAACCGGATTTATTCTTCTGGTATCCAGACAGATCAAACATATGGCAACGCTTCTGATCGCAGGTACCATGATCGGATATATCTGCTCTGCGATTACAGATTTTATGATTACTTTTGCAGAAGATTCTGATATTGTAAACCTTCATGGATGGTCACAGGGAAGTTTCTCCGGTATGAGCTGGAGTAATGTAAAAATATCAGCACTGATCATTGCAGTGGCAGTAGTACTGACATTTATGCTTTCAAAACCGATCGGAGCGTATCAGCTGGGAGAAGCTTATGCACAGAGTATGGGTGTAAATATAAAAGTATTCAGAGTAACACTGATCCTTCTGTCAAGTGTGTTGTCTGCGACGGTAACTGCATTTGCAGGTCCGATTTCTTTCGTAGGTATTGCAGTCCCACATCTGGTAAAGCAGGCATTGAATACATCCAGACCACTTGTCGTTATACCGGGAACATTCCTGGGAGGTGCTGTTTTCTGTATGCTGAGTGATCTGATTGCGAGAACCGCTTTTGCACCGCTGGAACTGAATATCAGTACTGTGACATCAATCTTTGGTGCGCCGGTAGTTATTGCAATGATGTTGAAACGCCAGAAAGGAAAACAATGATATGACAGATCAATATATAAATATGGATAATCTGGCAGTCGGCTACAATGGGAAAGCACTGATTCATGATATCTGTATCGGAATTGAAAAAGGAGAAATTGTGACTTTGATCGGACCAAATGGTGCAGGTAAATCCACAATCCTGAAAAGTATCACACGTCAGTTAAAGCTTATTTCCGGAAATGTGACGATTGCAGAGGAGAATCTGACCAAACTTTCATTTCGGGATTTGTCTACAAAAATGGCGGTTGTTCTGACCGACCGTATGAAACCGGAACTTATGACTTGTCATGATATTGTTGCGACCGGACGTTATCCATATACCGGAAAACTGGGAATCTTAAGCAGAGAAGACGAACAGAAGGTAGATGAAGCTATGGAAGCGGTTCATGCGCAGGAACTTGGGGAAAGAGATTTTAATGCGATCAGTGACGGACAGCGCCAGAGAGTCCTTCTGGCAAGAGCAATCTGTCAGGAACCGGAGATTATTGTTCTGGATGAGCCAACTTCATTTTTGGATGTGCGTTATAAATTGGAATTACTTTCAATTCTCAGAAATATGGCGAAGAAAAAAGGCATTACAGTAATCATGTCTCTTCATGAGATTGACCTGGCTGAAAAGGTAGCAGACAAAATTATCTGTGTAAAAGGTGACAGAATCGCCCATTGCGGTAAACCGGAAACTATTTTTCAGGAGGAGACGATTAAAGAATTGTATGGAATAGATAATGGATATTTTGATCCGGTCTTCGGCAGTCTGGAACTTCCACGGCCGGAGGGAGAACCCAAAGTGTTTGTGATATCTTCCGGAGGAACCGGGATACCGGTTTATCGGAAACTGCAGCGCCAGAATATACCTTTTGCAGCAGGAATTTTGTATCCGAATGATATTGATTATCAGCTTGCCCGCCTTCTGGCAGCACAGACAGTAACTGAAGAGCTTTTTGAGAAAATAAGTGATCAGACATTTGAAGAAGCTGTGAAATTGATGGATTCCTGCGAAAGCGTTATTAATGCAGGTATAACTATAGGAAGTGTAAATCACAGAATTGAGAAACTTCTTGAAAAAGCCCGTCAGGACGGAAAATTAAAGTTCCTTTGATTCAAAACTTGTCAGGATCGCATCAATCGTCCGGTGCAGATAAGGACGATATTCGGTAAGTGAAACAGGCTGCTGATAAAGAATACAGCTGTAGCAGGTGGAGCTTGCAAGCTCAATAACAGAGAAAAGCATCAGATCAGGATGGTCGTAAGTACGGCCATCTTTTTTTATTAATTCGAGATACTGCTGATAAAACTGCTGATCACTGTCCGGCATCTTATCATCGAGAGCCGCCTGAAAAACGCCCCATGAAAGATTCTTGGAAATAAAAACAAGAAGGGCATAATCCTGCTCGAGGCTGTCCAGAATAAAATCAACCATAAAATGAAGCTGGTTGTCAAATCCTGAAATTTCATGTTCGAGAACCGACTGATAGGCCCGGTAAAAAAGTTCTTTTGTTTTATAGGAAACTAATTTATTCCTGATATCATATTTATCTTTAAAATACAGATAGAAGGTTCCCTTGGCGACACCGGCTTTGTCTGCGATATCTGAGATCGTAGTTTTATTTGTGCCCTTTGTGGTAAAAAGCTCAAATGCAGTGTTAAACAGAGCATCTTTTTTCTGTTTCTTATTTGACTCTACTTTTCCCATCAGAAAACCTCCCTCTAAATTACGAAAACCAACTTCGTTATTTATTATAGTCAAAACTGACCAAAAGTCAATATTACAAAAAAATAAAAAAATTTTTGGACACATTGGTTAAAACGTATATTGACTAATGGTCAGTTTTGGTATATAACTCTGTATGAATAAAAAGTGACTAACAGTCATAAATGAGAAAGAAAGTCAATAAGGAGGATATGATGATTAAGGTTGGAAAATGGATTGCGAAGCATAAAGTCGTGATTGTCATAGTCAGTCTGCTTCTGCTGATACCATCATTCCTGGGAATGGCAGCAACGAGAGTCAACTACGATATCTTAAGTTATCTGCCGGATTCTCTGGAGACAGTAGAAGGTCAGGACATCATGGTGGATGAATTTGGAATGGGTGCATTCTCCATGGTAGTTGTCGAAAATATGGAGCTGAAAGACGTAGCGGCATTAAAAGAAAAATTTCAGGATGTGGATCATGTGAAAGATGTACTTTGGTATGACAGTGTAGCTGATTTAAGCATCCCGGTAAGCATGATTCCTGATAAATTCAAAGATGCATTCTTTAACGGAGATGCAACGATGATGATCGCATTGTTTGATAATACGACATCTTCCGATGCGGCAATGGAAGCAGTCACAGACATGCGTAAGATTGCAAATGAGCAATGCTACATCAGTGGTATGTCAGGCGTCGTAACCGATATCAAGAACATTGCCCTGGAAGAGATGCCGATCTACGTTGTGATCGCTGCATGCCTCTCCCTTCTGGTTCTGCTTCTTGCAATGGACTCACTGGTAATTCCAGTGCTGTTCCTGATCAGTGTAGGACTTGCGGTTGTATACAACCTCGGAAGTAATATTTTCTTCGGTCAGGTGTGCTACATCACAAAATCACTGACAGCAGTGCTTCAGCTTGGTGTAACAATGGACTATTCCATTTTCCTTCTGAACTCCTTTGAAGCTTATAAGAAGAAATACGATGAAAAAGAACGTGCGATGGCACATGCGATCGGAGATACCTTTAAATCCGTAGCAGGAAGTTCTGTTACAACAATTGCCGGTTTCCTTGCACTCTGTGTTATGACCTTTGCACTTGGACGTGATATGGGTATCGTTATGGCAAAAGGTGTTGTCATTGGTGTTATCTGCTGTGTTACTGTTCTCCCGGCAATGATCCTTGTATTTGACGGAGCAATCGAGAAGACAAAACACAAAGCACTGATTCCGAGCCTTGATAAAGCATCCGGATTTATTACAAAACATTACAAAGTATGGCTGATTGTTTTCCTCGTACTTCTGTATCCTGCAATTTACGGAAACAACCATACACAGATTTATTACAATATTGATAAATCTCTTCCTTCCACACTGGCAAGTAATGTTGCCAATGACAAACTGAAAGAAGACTTCGATATGAGTACCGTACATATGGTGCTTTTGAAAAACGGACTGGACAGCAAACAGAAGACACAGATGCTTGACAAGATCGATAAAGTTGACGGTGTAAAATGGTCATTGGGTATGAACTCCCTGATCGGACCGACTTTCCCGGAATCCATGATTCCGTCAAATATCAGGGAAATGCTTGAATCCGATAATTATGAAGTACAGTTTGTATGTTCCGAGTATTCATCAGCAACAGATGAATGTAACGCACAGCTTGACAAGATTCAGGAGATCGTCAAATCCTACAGTCCGGAATCTATGGTCATCGGTGAAGCACCATTGATGAAAGACCTTCAGGATACGACAGACGTAGACCTCCAGAGAGTAAATATCCTCTCCATGGCAGCTATCTTTGTGATTATCCTGTTTGTATTCAAATCGATTTCTCTGCCTTTCATTTTACTGGCAGTTATTGAGTTTGCGATTTTTGTAAACATGGCAATTCCTTATTATCAGGGAGTTACCCTTCCATTCGTGGCAAGTATCGTCATTGGTGCGATCCAGCTTGGAGCAACTGTTGACTATGCGATCCTGATGACAAGTAATTACCAGAAACAGAGACACCTCGGAAAGACAAAGAAAGAATCGATTTCCATTGCACATAAATTCTCCATGAAGTCAATCATTGTCAGTGGATGCAGTTTCTTTGCCGCAACATTCGGTGTTGCCCTTTATTCACAGGTTGATATGATCGGTTCCATCTGTACCCTTCTTGCAAGAGGTGCGGTGATCAGTACGATCGTAGTATTGCTGATTCTGCCGGCAATGTTTATGGTATTTGACCCGATCATTGTTCATACATCCAAAGGATTCTTACCGGATAAGAACTAACAAAATACGTACATGATGATTGAAACATATAAATGAAGCCAAAGGCTGGAAAAGGAGTCGTAGAACATGAACAGAAACAGAAAAAAAGCAGTGGCAGCTTCTGTGGCAGTAGGAATGACAGTTGTAATGGGTGCAAGCCCGATACTTGCAGCTGATACAGATATCTCAAAAGAAGAGACCGTATATGTAAATGCGGCAGCAGACGGAACACCGGAGGATATTACAGTATCTGACTGGCTGAAAAACTCTGCATCGGCAGGAGATTTAAGCGATGAATCTGATCTGAAAGATATTAAGAATGTCAAAGGTGATGAGACTTTTGAACAGGATGGTTCCAATCTGACATGGAATACAGAGGACAAAGATATCTATTATCAGGGAACTACCAACAAAGATCTTCCTGTATCTATGGAAATTAAATATTATCTGGACGGTGTACAGGTAAGTCCAAGTGATCTCGGCGGCAAGAGCGGTCACTTAAAGATCGAAGTAAACTACACAAATAACGTTAAGAACAAAACAAAAGTAGGAAAGAAAACAACCGATGTATATGCGCCGTTTGTTATGGCAACAGCCATGATCCTTCCTACCGACAATTTTACAAATGTCACGATCGACAATGGTAAGGTTCTTTCCGACGGGCAGAGAAACATCGCAATCGGTGTCGGAATGCCGGGACTGGCAGACAGTCTTGATCTCAAGAGCATTGATGAAGATATTGATCTGGATATCCCGGAAGGATTTACAATGGAAGCAGATGTTACAGATTTCAGCATGAGTTCTACCTTTACATTTGCTCTGACAGATCTTCTTAATTCTCTTGATCTGGATGACGTAGACGGACTGGATGACCTGAAAGATTCCATGGATGAACTGACCGATGCAGCAACAAAGCTGGTTGACGGAAGCAAGGAACTTTCCGATGGTGCATCTACCCTTGATGAAAAATATCAGGAATTTGATTCCGGTATCGGAACACTGTCAAGTGGTGTCAGCACACTGTCAAGTGGTGCGTCAACACTCAGCAGCGGTGTATCTTCTTATACATCAGGAGCGGATACTCTGGCAGGTGGTGTAAAACAGTATGTTGCAGGAAGCAACAATCTGACATCCGGTGTGAAGACTTATGTGGATGGAGTATCGACTCTCCAGAAGGGAATCAAAACATTAAAAAACGGTCTGGCAAAACAGTTTACACCGGGAATCAACAGTCTGGCAGCAGGTACGGAAAAATTAAATACAAAGGTTTCCGAACTGGCTGCAACGATCGAAGAAAAACTTCCGACACTGATCAGTTCTCTGTGTGATGAGAAAAATGAAAAAAGTATGATGTATTTTGCAGACAGTACAGAAGCTTATGCAACCGGTGTGGGTCAGCTGATGGATCAGTTATCACAATATATGGGTGATGGCAGTACACTTACAAATATCAGTCAGCTCAAAGCAGCAGCAGCAACACTTAATACACTTGTTAATGGAGCAGACACAACAGGATCTTCTTCAGGCACAGGATCCTCTTCAGAAGCCGGAACACAGCAGATTGAGAGTGGACTTGCAACTGCACAGGCAGCAGCAGATTCTGTATCAGCGGTATCCGGAACTTCTGCAGCAGATCAGTTAAATGCAGCAGCGAGCGCAGTCAGTGCAGCTGCAGGAACCGGAGATGCGCTTCAGGGAGACGCCGGTACGATTTCAGCAGGTCTGGACAGTGCAAGTTCTGCAATTGATATTTTAAACAGTATTGATACATCCTCCATGGATGAAGCAACAGCCGCAGCGGTAAACGGTGCACTGCAGAGTGCAATCGGTGCAATTTCCGGTGGTGTGGCTACCGCACAGAGCGGCGTGGCAAATCTGGAAGCACATGCCGGTCAGGTTTCCGGACTGAATGAGCAGGCAGCAGCCGTACAGGCGGCAGCAGGTGAAGTCAGCTCACAGAGTGCACAGGCAGCAGCCGTTGGTGATGCAGCGGCACAGCTTCAGAGTGGACTTTCTCAGATTGAAAGTGGTCTGGAAACACTGAACGCACAGAGTACAGAAAATACAGCGGCAGCCCAGACAATGGATCCTAAGACAGAGGCTCAGGTTAAAGCTCTGGCTAAGGGAATCTATGACGGAACAAAAGATCTGCCGGATATTGATGCAAAGACAGTACAGACTCTGGTTGGTTATGTAAAAGCATTTTCAACTCAGGGCGAAGGAAGCCAGACTTCTGCACTTATTGCGGGTGCGAAGGAGGCGCAGCAAACACTGGCAGCTATTCCGGGTATGCTGACACAGTATCTTGGAAAAGACAATGCAAAACTGAAAGAACTTATGGATGGTGTATCTGAGCTTGCAACAGGAGCAAAGGCTCTGCAGACAGGTTATAACTCAACTGTTCTGAAGGGAATTGATCAGCTTCTTTCCGGTGCTGCAAAACTTACAAAGAACAATAAGAAGATCAAGAGCGGAGCAACACAGCTTGAGACAAGCGGCAAGACACTGACAGGTGGAGCATCCCAGCTTTCTGCAAACAGTGGTACACTGACAAGCGGAGCATCCCAGCTTGCATCCGGTGCACAGCAGCTTGTAAGCGGAACTGCTACACTCAGCAGCGGAAGCACACAGGTTAAGGATGGTATCAAGACCCTTTCTGACGGAGCAAAAGAGCTTGCAGACGGAGCAAAGAAATTTGACGATGAAGGTATCAAGAAACTGTCTGACCTTGTAGAAGATGATCTTCAGGATCTCATGGACCGCTTCGATGCGATCCGTTCTGATGACAACGCGTACACTTCCTTCAGTGGAAAATCCTCCGGCATGGACGGAAATGTCAAGTTCGTGATCGAGACAGCAGCTATCGACAATGACAGCGACAAATAATCAAAAATGATGTGACAGACAGGGAAACGGATTGTGTGCCGTTTCCCTGTTTTTTCTTGCGGTTAGAAAAGGAGTCTGCTATACTGTACATTATGAGCAGAGAAAAAAAAGCAGTTAAAAAACCAAAAACAAAAAAGAAAACAGATTATTATGATTACAGTCTTCTCGCTGTTATCATTCTGCTGACATGCTTTGGTCTGGTCATGCTTTACAGTACCAGTTCCTACATGGCAGAGCTGAACTACGGCGATGACATGTATTACTTTAAAAAACAGGCAGCGATCAGTTTCGGCTGCATTATCATAGCACTTGGGATTTCGCAGATCGACTATCATATTCTGACGAAATTTACCGGGGTGCTGTACGGAATGGCGGCCATTTTGATGATGCTGGTTAAGACCCCTCTCGGAAGAACCGCCAATGGTGCAAGACGATGGCTGAATCTCGGGCCACTGTCCTTTCAGCCGTCTGAGATCGCAAAGATTGCAGTCATTGTGTGTCTGTCCTATATGATCGTCAATATGGGCAGGAAGATCAAAACACTCAAGGCATTTATGATTCTTGCGGGAAGCGGAAGTGCACTTGCATTTCTGGCATATGCATTTACAGATAACTTAAGTACTGCAATCATCATCTTCTGTATCACCATGGGACTGATCTTCATTGCACATCCGAAGGTGAAACCTTTCCTGATCGCGGCAGGGGTAGGCGTTGCGCTGATCATTATTTTTGTCATGATCTTAAGTTCTTCACTTGAGACGAGTTCCAGTTTCCGTCTGCGCCGTATTCTTGTATGGCTGCACCCGGAAGATTTTGCGTCAGGTGATGGTTATCAGACGATTCAGGCACTGTATGCGATCGGTTCAGGCGGATTCCTCGGGCGTGGGCTTGGCAACAGTATCCAGAAGCTCGGAAGCGTACCGGAAGCACAGAATGATATGATTTTTTCCATCGTGTGTGAGGAACTTGGTATCCTGGGTGGAATCATTCTTTTACTGTTGTTTGCATACCTTCTGTATCGGTTGTTTTTTATCGCACAGAATGCACCCGATATGTTTGGTTCTCTGATGGTCAGCGGCATTTTTATCCATATTGCACTGCAGGTTATTTTTAACATTGCGGTTGTATTAAATCTGATGCCAAATACCGGTGTTACACTGCCGTTTGTCAGTTACGGAGGTACTTCAATCGTGTTCCTGATGTCGGAGATGGGACTTGCCTTAAGCGTGGCAAGACAGATTAAGTTTAAAGAGCCTGAAAGGCTTCTCTAAAATCTGGAAAATCTATTGACAAATACTTTTCCAGAATATATACTTTGCACATCAAAGCAGAGATAAGTTACTTGATAAAGGAGAAAAGCAATGTTAGAAGAAATGAGCAAAATGATTGCACAGCAGTTAAACTGTGAAGAAAGTGAAATTACCGCAGATACTTCTTTTAAAGATGATCTTGGAGCAGATTCTCTCGACCTTTTTGAACTGGTAATGGCTCTTGAGGATGAGTACAATATAGAGATACCTGCCGAAGAGCTTACAGAGCTGGCGACTGTGGGAGATGTGATCGAATATCTCAGAGGCAGAGGTATTGAAGCATAAGGTTTAAAACATTCCCTGAGGCAGCAGTGTCTCAGGGGTTTTACATTTTGAAAGGAAGGAAAGAACGATGACAAAAATCAGAACCAGATTTGCACCGAGCCCGACAGGAAGAATGCACGTCGGCAATCTTCGTACAGCGCTCTATGCATATCTTATCGCAAAACACGAGGACGGAGATTTTATCCTCCGTATTGAGGATACCGACCAGGAGCGTTATATGGAAGGTGCGGTCGACATCATTTATCGTACCATGAAAAACACCGGACTGCTTCATGATGAAGGACCGGACAAGGACGGCGGTGTCGGACCATATGTACAGAGTGAGAGACAGGCATCCGGTCTTTATCTGAAATATGCAAAACAGCTGATCGAGCAGGGAGATGCTTATTATTGCTTCTGCGGACCGGAAGAACTGGAATCCATGAAACGTGTCGTTGCAGGTAAGGAAATTTCCATCTATGACAAGAGATGTCTGCACCTGTCCAAAGAAGAAGTGCAGAAGCGTCTTGATGCAGGCGAACCGCATGTTATCCGTTTCAACATGCCGACAGAAGGAACCACCACTTTCCATGATGTTATCTATGGTGATATCACTGTAAACAACGAGGAGATGGAGGATCTGATCCTGATCAAATCCGACGGATATCCGACTTACAACTTTGCAAACGTTGTAGATGACCACCTTATGGGAATCACACATGTAGTCAGAGGAAATGAGTATCTTTCTTCCGCACCGAAATACAACCGTATTTATGAAGCATTCGGATGGGATATTCCGGTCTATGTACACTGTCCGCTGATCACAAACGAAGAGCATCAGAAACTGTCCAAACGTTCCGGACATTCTTCCTATGAGGATCTTCTGGAGCAGGGATTTGTGACAGAAGCAATCGTAAACTTTGTTGCACTTCTCGGATGGAGCCCGCAGGACAACTGTGAGATCTTCTCCCTCCCGGAACTGGTCAAAGCTTTTGATTATCACCACATCAGCAAATCACCGGCTGTATTTGATATCACCAAGCTTCGCTGGATGAATGGCGAATACATCAAGAAAATGGATCCGGAAGAATTCTATGAGAGAGCACTTCCATACATGAAAGAAGTACTCACTAAAGATTACAACTTCCGCAAGATCGCAGGTATGGTTCAGACAAGAATCGAGACATTCCCGGATATCCCGGCTCTGATCGATTTCTTTGAAGAAGTACCGGAATACGATTCTGCAATGTACTGCCACAAGAAAATGAAAACAAACGAAGAAACTTCTCTTGCTGTCCTGAAGGAAGTACTTCCGGTTCTGGAAGCTCAGGAAGATTACACCAATGATCCGCTGTTTGCATCCTTAAGTGCATTCGTAAAAGAAAAAGGATACAAGAACGGCTATGTAATGTGGCCACTGCGTACAGCAGTATCCGGCAAACAGATGACACCGGCAGGTGCTACAGAGATCATGGAGATCATCGGCAAAGAAGAAACACTGAAACGTGTAAAGGCAGCTATCGAAAAGCTCAGCTGATAAATATGAAACGAAATCCATCTCAATCAAGGGCAATCGCCCACCTGTCAGGACCTATGATGGTTCTGGCAGGCCCCGGTTCGGGGAAAACTTCCGTAATCGTAGAGAGAACTGCATATATGACAGGTGAGGGCAGGATTCCACCGGAAAATATTCTGGTAGTGACTTTTTCCAGAGCCGCAGCAAAAGAAATGAAAGAACGCTTTCTTAAATTTACCGGACAGTCTGCAACAAGGGTGACGTTTGGTACGTTTCACGGAGTGTTTTATGGAATCCTCAGGCAGGCATACGGATTTACTGCAGCCAATATTTTGTCCGAAGAAGAAAAGTCCGGCATTTTAAAAGAGCTGATTCTGAATTACGGTGGAGATCTGGCAGAAGAAGGGGACTTTCCGGAAGAAATAGCAAAAGAGATCAGTGTGGTCAAGGGAAATCGGATTTCTCTGGAATATTATTATTCTTCCTGCTGCCCGGACGAAGTATTTCGACAGATCTACAGTGGCTACTGTCAGACATGTCAGGCACGGCGCAAGCTGGACTTTGATGATATGCTTCTCTACTGCTATGAGCTTTTTGTCCAGCGGAAGGACATTCTGGCAGCATGGCAGAATAAATTTCAGTACATTCTGGTCGATGAATTTCAGGATATCAACCAGCTTCAGTATGACATTGTGCGGATGCTGGCGAAACCGCAGGACAATCTTTTTATTGTCGGGGACGATGATCAGTCCATCTATCATTTTCGTGGGGCAAGACCGGAGATCATGCTTAATTTTACGAAAGATTATCCGAAGGCGGAGACGGTCACGCTGGATGTGAATTATCGCTGCAGCGGTAAGATTCTTTCTTCGGCACTTCGCCTGATCGGATCAAATAAAAAGAGATTTCAGAAGAATCTTTCGACACCGAATCAGGAAGGGAGCGAAGTAACTATAAGCGAATACCAGAATCCGCGGGAAGAATATCTTTCTGTGGTCGCGCGGCTTCGTGGGAGGATGGAAAAGGGAGATGATCTGAAAGATACGGCACTTCTTCTCCGTACCAATCAGGAGGCGGAAGGGCTGGTCGGAGCGCTGATGGAACGGCAGGTGCCATTCTATATGAAAGAAAAACTGCCGAATCTTTTTCATCACTGGATCTGTCGGAATCTGCTTGCTTATATGCGCTTTGCAAACGGGGACAGGAGCAGGAAAAATTTTCTGGAATTTATGAACCGTCCGAACCGGTATATAGCGAGAGATGCCCTGTCGCTTTCACCGGAAATATCTTTTGATCAGCTAAAAGAATATTACAAGGATAAAGACTGGATGTGTGACCGGCTTACTACACTGGAGACGCACCTGCGGATTCTGAAAGGACTGGCACCATATGCGGCGATAAATTTCATCAGAAAAGGTATGGGATACGAAGAATACTTGCGTGAATATGCAGAGTATCGTAAAATAAAACCAGAAGAGTTAAGTGAAATTCTGGATCGGCTGACCGAGAGTACAAAGGGCATGGACAGCCTGAAAGAATGGGAAGATTACATAGAGGATTATACACAGAAGCTGGAAGAGCAGGCGCGCAAACAGGAAAAAGAACGGGAGGGCGTTCTGATTTCCACTCTTCACGGAGTTAAGGGCCTGGAATACGACAGGGTGTACATCCTCAATGTAAATGAAGGGAGCATGCCGTACAAAAAAGCTGTTCTGGAACCGGCAATCGAGGAGGAACGGAGACTTTTTTATGTGGGCATGACACGTGCCAGAAAAGAGCTGACTCTGTGTTACGTAAGACAGCAGTATGAGAAGAAACGGGAACCGTCCCGGTTCTTAAAGGAGGCTGGAGTATGAAGGCGGTTATTTATTTTACAGAGGTTGCACAGCAGTACGAACACAAAAACATGGAGCACATGATCGGGGAAAAGCTTCTTGAAACGGGTCTTTTAAGAGAATACGGTCTGAAGCTTAAGGAGGAGCCGAGGGCGACAGGAGAGCACGGAAAACCATTTTTAAGCCTGCAGCCGAAGATCCATTACAACATCACCCATTCCGGTAAATATGTGATGTGCATCCTTGCCGGTCAGGAAGTGGGAATCGATGTGCAGCAGCACCGCAAGGCAAATTATGAGCGGATGCTGGAACGGATGGTTCCACAGGATATGATCCGGGAGATTCTGGATGCAGATGAACCGGAAAAAGCCTTTTTTACGCAGTGGGTACTTCGGGAGGCCTACATCAAATGGACAGGCGAAGGACTTTCGAGAGACCTTCGGACGATTTCACTGGAGGAAGGTTCCTATATACTTTTGGATCTTGGAGAAGATTACAGCGGTGCCATATGGTCGCAGGACACTCTTGAATTACGGTGGGAACATGTCGATGTACAGCTTCCGTAAATGAAATGCCTCGCAGCGAAAACTGAGAAGAAACCTTCCACAGTGAATGTGGGAGGTTTTTTCGTGGAAAGGAAAATCAGGTGGAAACATTTTGTTGTCGTACTAAATCCGGATCCTCTACATATATTATGTGTAAGAGAGGGTGAGGACGATCAGGGCGGAACAGGTAAAGAATCTTTTTGCAGGCAATATCAGGAAGCTTCTTCTGGAAGCACCGCGGGATTATGAGCGGATCTACGAGATACGCCTTCGGGTGGGACGACCGGTATTTCTTTGCTATGATGGCGGCGAAAAATTTCTCCGAACAAAGGATGTCCCCTATCTGGTGACCAGACAGGACCTTAAGGAAACACTGGAGTACATCAGCGGATATTCTCTGTATGCATGTGAAGATGAACTGCGTCAGGGTTATATCAGCGTACAGGGCGGACACCGTGTGGGCGTGACCGGCAAGGTCATTCTTGATCGGGGAAATATTCGCAGCATCAAATATATTTCCTGTATCAATGTCCGGCTTGCACACCAGATACTCGGGTGTGCAGATGCGGTGATGCCTTTTATCCGAAAAAAAGAAAAAATCTGTCATACACTTCTGATCTCGCCGCCGGGCTGTGGCAAGACGACGCTTCTTCGGGACATGGTGCGCCAGATCAGTAACGGGAATGAGAAGTTTCCGGGAATGACAGTCGGCCTGGTCGATGAGAGAGGAGAACTGGCAGGATGCTATCAGGGAGTTCCACAGAACGATGTGGGTATGCGTACCGATGTGCTGGACGGATGTCCGAAAGCGGAAGGAATGCAGCTTCTGATCCGTTCAATGTCACCGGCAGTCGTGGCGGTGGACGAGCTTGGCAAAGAAGAGGATTTCCGGGCGGTGGAGTCCGTGATTCACTGTGGCTGCACACTTCTTGCGACGGCGCATGGAAATTCACTCGAGGATATCATGGAGCAGCCTTTTTTTCAGAAACTGAAAAACATGCAGGTTTTTGAACGCTACATCATACTTGGCAGGCAGAACCGAAACGGCAGGACCGTACAGATTCTGGACGGGAAAGGGAAACCATGCTGAGGGCCATCGGGGCATTTCTGGTATTTCTTGCATCGGCCGGAATGGGCTGTCAGGAGAGCCGGAAACTGTCCGAACATATACAGGCACTGGAGGAATTTTTGCAGGTGATCATCTGCCTGAAAGGTGAGATTCGCTATGGGGGAAGTTCCCTTCCTGATGCGTTTCGCGAAGCTGCGATGCATGGCTCGGAGGGATATGTCGTTTTTCTGAAAGCAGTATCTGAAAAAATGGAAAAGAGGCAGGCAGAAGATCCGGGCAGGATCATACAGCAATGTGCAAAGAAATATCTTAAGGAAAATGCGCTGTCAGCAGAAGAACAGGAACGGATCGCACAGCTTGGAGAGCGGCTGGGTTATCTTGACCGGGAGATGCAGCTTCGGCAGCTTTCACTTTATGAAAGTGAATTCGAGCGGATGATACAGAAGGCGAAGGAAACTGCTCCGGCAAAGAAAAAAATGTATCACAGTCTGGGAGTTTTCGGCGGTGCAATGCTCGCGATTCTGTTTTGGTAGGAGGATGAAATCCGGCGGAAGGGGGCGTGGAATGGAAGTCACGATCATATTTAAAATAGCGGCGGTCGGCATTCTGGTTTCCATTCTGTCGCAGGTGCTGAAACACAGCGGGAGGGACGAGCAGGCATTTATGGTCAGTCTTGCAGGACTTCTCATCGTTCTTTTCTGGATCGTTCCCTATATTTATGAACTGTTTCAGAGTATTCAGAAACTGTTTGTGATCTGAGAAAGGAGGCAGTATGGATATCATCCGGGTTTCGATGCTTGGTATGTGTGGTGTGATCATGGGATTTTTCCTGAAAGGAACACGCGCGGAGTATACAGCGTTTATTACGATGGGAATCGGAATCATGATTCTCGGACTTGCCGTGGGAAAACTGGAATATCTTTTTCAGACACTGGGAAATCTGCAAAAAAGTATTTCTGTCGATCAGGAATATTTTTATACACTGATCAAAATGGTGGGAATCACATATATCGGGCAGTTTTCGGCCGGAATCTGCAAGGATGCGGGGCATCAGGCAACTGCGGCGCAGATCGAGCTATTCTGTAAATTGTCGGTCATGGTATTGAGCATTCCGATCCTTCTGGCACTGCTCGAGACGATTCAGGAGTTTCTGGCATGAAGAGACTGAAAGCCCGAGAGGTTCAGTGGTTCCGAGGGGAATATCGGGAAAAAAGGTATGGCGGAGCCAGACGGGGGAAATGGAAGAACAGGTATGTTATCTGGCTGTTGTTCTTGCTGACTTTTACATGGATATTACCGTCGGCCTTTGTCCGTGCAGAGACAGGGCAGATTACTGAAAAGACAATTACAAATCTTCAAACAGATACAATGAAAACAGACCTGCAATCCGACACCATCGACACTACCCGGACCGACACCATGCAAAACCTCCTCGATGATCTGGAACTTACACAGGTGCAGCAAATGCTGGACGATATGCTCGGAGAAAACAGTTTTTCACTCACGGATACGCTGGTCAGTCTGACAAGAGGTGAAAAGATTTTTTCTGAAAAGGATCTGCAGGGGATTTTTTACCGCATCTTTTTCGGACAGATTGAAAAACAAAAAGGACTTTATATCAGGATACTGCTGCTGATTTTGCTCGCGGCAGTTTTTTCGAATTTTGCGGCAGTTTTTGATAACGGACAGATCGGAGATACCTGTTTTTATGTGGTGTATTTATTGCTTTTTATGGTCTGTATGGATTCTTTTTCCGGCATGAGCCGTGCACTTCAAAAGGTTCTTTCCTGGATGACGGAATTTATGCGCGGACTGGCCCCTGCCTATTTTCTGACAGTATCTGTCTCAGCAGGGACGACCAGTGCGGCAGTTTTTTATGAAGGGGTGCTTTTGCTTGTCTGGCTGGTGCAGAGTCTTCTTCTTGGCATATTGCTTCCGGGAGTCGGGATGTATGTTTTACTGTCACTTATTAACCATCTGTCAAAAGAAGAAATGCTGGATCGGATGGCAGAACTTTTAAAAACTGTCGTGAACTGGGGACTTAAGACTATGCTCGGGGCTGTTGTCGGACTTCAGGTGGTGCGCAATCTCGTGGCACCGGTCATCGATACTCTGAAACGGAGTATGGTCGGAAAAGCAGCCGGGGCGCTTCCGGGGATCGGGAGTGCAGTCAATATGGTGACGGAGCTTGTGCTGACAAGTGCAGTGCTTGTACGCAACAGCCTGGGTGTCGTGATCCTTCTGGCATTTGTGGCAGTCGGTGTCGGGCCGGTGATCCATTACGGACTGCAGTCACTGGTGTATCGTTTTCTTGCAGCGGTGGCGCAGCCCGTCTCAGATAAAAGAATCGTCGAGTCACTGGCAACTATGGGCGAGGGCTGCGCGATGCTTCTGAAAGTGCTTTTTACCGCAGAGGTGCTTTGTATGCTGGATTTTGTGATTCTGATGACGAGTGTGGGAGGAGGCACGTAGCTTATGAAAGAATCTCTTTATCAGTGGGTAAAAACGCTGGCAGTTTTTTATATTCTTTTTTCAGCGGTGCTTCACCTGATTCCGGATCCAAAATATGAGCGTTACATCCGCTCGTTTATGGGACTGCTTCTGATTTATATTCTGTGTACGCCTGTTTTTGCCGTTTTCGGGAGGGGGAGCGAACTGGCGGAAATTTTTTCCGGCAGATATACACAGGAAATGCAGACGCTTGAGACAGAGGAAGCAGAAAATCTTCAGGAGTTTTATCTGCGTGAAGGTTATTGCCGGGAAATCAAAACAGAAATCGCGGCACTTTGCAAAAAAAACGGAATAAAACTGACCGATGCAGTCGTACATATAGAAGGAGAGACGGTATCGGCTGTGCTTTATATAGAAGAAAAAATGACGGAGGAGCAGGAAAGGGGGCTGAATGATGCGCTCGGCAGAAACTTCGGCATCGAAGAAAAAAACTGTCAGATCATGGCTTCAGGGGATGAACAGGCAGCGATGGACAGTTGTATTGCTGGCGGGGCTTCTTCTGATGGTGATCGCACTTCCGGTATCGAAGGGAAACAGTGATACAGCAGATGAAAAGTTTTTGACAGCTTCGCAGACAACACAGGAGCAGAAGTCGGAGCTTGAAGAAAAGCTGGAGAATCTTCTGGAAGATGCAGAAGGGGTTGGTAAGGTAAAAGTGATGCTTATGGAGGATAACGGACAGGGTGTTTATGGTTCGCAGGGAACTGAGATTACAGGTGTCCTGATCGTTGCGGAAGGGGCAGACAACGCAGTAACTGTTCAGAAGATTCAGCAGGCGGTGGTGGCATTATTTCAGATCGATGCGCATAAAATTAGAATAATGAAAATGAAATGAGGAGTAAAAATTGAAAAAAGTGATCAGAAAAAATCAGGTCATTATCACCTCACTGGCGATATTGATCGCGATAGCCGGTTATCTGAATTTTGCAGATGTGGATCTGGGATTTGGCGAAAAAGAAGCAAGTACGGAGAGCAGCAGTATTCTTGATCAGGTGGATTATGATCTGAGTGACGAGTCTGCGGTAGTAGATGAAAACAGTGTCACAGAAACAGCAGAAGTGCCGGAAGACGGCAGTACACCGGGAGAAGCGGTACTGACAGGAGCATCGGATTTTGCGGCGCAGGCGAAGCTTTCGAGGGAGCAGGTGCGTTCGCAGAGCAAAGCAGATCTGCAGGAGATTTTGAATAACACAGAAGTAGGGGATGACCAGAAGCAGGAAGCGGTCAATACCATGGTACAGATGACCGAGATCGCAGAAAAAGAGGCGGCAGCAGAAATGCTCCTTGAAGCGAAAGGTTTCGAAAATGCGGTTGTCAATCTGACCGGGGAGACTGCGGATGTGGTAGTGCCGGAAGCTGATCTGGAAGATTCCAGACGTGCGCAGATTGAGGATATCGTAAAACGTAAGACCGGCATCGCACCGGAGAATATCGTGATCACGCCATTAAATGAAAGCGAAGACAGCGCTGCTTCGGAAGATACATCTGTTTCGGAAGACACGGCGGATGACGGAACGGCAGCAGAGGATCAGACGGAAGAAACAGCTACATACGACGATCAGGAGACTTCAGGAGAGGAGATCGTGACAGAAGGGATCTACGATTGAATACAGGCTGCCCGGAAATGTGCAAGATGCCGTTTCAGGGCGGCTTTCCTGTGGGTATAGTGAGTTTGCGGCGGTAGGAAGCTGCGCTTCGAATTTTCTTGACATCAGGGTATTCTATATACTAGAATAAAAAGTTGTATAGAAATTGGAAAATGGATAATAGACAGGAGGCAAAACGTGTCTAAGTATGCGAAAGAAATAGAAAAAAGAAGAACATTTGCCATTATCTCTCACCCGGATGCTGGTAAGACAACTCTGACAGAGAAGTTCCTGCTGTATGGAGGTGCCATTAATCTGGCAGGCAGCGTTAAGGGTAAAGCCACAGCCCGCCATGCAGTATCTGACTGGATGGAAATAGAGAAAGAGAGAGGTATTTCCGTAACCTCTTCCGTATTACAGTTTCATTATGACGGGTATTGCATCAACATTCTGGATACACCGGGACATCAGGATTTCTCCGAGGATACCTATCGTACACTGATGGCTGCCGATTCCGCAGTCATGGTTATCGACGGAAGCAAAGGTGTGGAGGCACAGACAAGAAAATTATTTAAAGTCTGCGTTATGCGCCACATTCCTATTTTTACATTTATCAATAAAATGGACCGTGATGCAAATGATACGTTCGACCTTCTTGATGAAATAGAAAAAGAACTCGGAATTGCGACATGTCCGATCAACTGGCCGATTGGTTCCGGTAAGAAATTCCGCGGAGTTTATGACAGAAACACACACAAAGTCCTGACTTTCTCTGATACACAGAAGGGAACAAAGGAAGGTGTCATTGAGGAAATCGATATCGACGATGCTCGTCTGGATGACATTGTAGATCCGGATCAGAGAGAACAGCTTATGGAAGAGATTGAGCTTCTGGATGGCGCAAGCGTTGATTTTGATCAGGAACAGGTAAGTAAAGGAAACATGACACCGGTATTTTTCGGTTCTGCACTGACAAACTTTGGTGTTGAGACATTTCTGGAGCACTTCCTCAAGATGACAACTTCTCCGCTTCCGCGAGTATCCGATGAGGGCGAGATCGATCCGATGTCTGATGATTTTTCTGCGTTTGTATTTAAGATCCAGGCAAATATGAACAAAGCACACAGAGACAGAATTGCATTTATGCGTATCTGTTCCGGTAAATTTGATGCATCTCAGGAAGTTTATCATGTACAGGGTGATAAGAAGATGAGACTTCTTCAGCCGCAGCAGATGATGGCAGAGTCCCGTCACGTAGTG
>CAKROE010000012.1 GCA_934371915.1 uncultured Blautia sp.
CATATACTCATCCGGACGAATCAGTGACGGACTATAATGTGTCAGCCAGAGTTCTTTCACTTCTGCATCTTTTGCCAGCGTTGCCGCCTCACGGAATGTCATGTGCTTATAACCTTTTGCTTTTTCGATTTTATCTTCTTCTCCGTACATTCCCTCGCAGATAAACAAATCTGAATTTACTGCATTACGCAAAATAGATTCTGTCGGACGTGTATCCGTCGTGTAAGTTACCTTAATACCTTTTCGATCCGGTCCCAGAACCATGTCCGGTGTATATACTACACCATCTGCCTCTATCGTCTGACCTTTCTGAAGAGGATTCCAGTATTTCAGCGGAATCTCCTGCTCTCTGGCCCGTTCCGGTGAGAATTTACCCTGACGAAGGATTTCAATCGTGTAACCATAGCAGATCACATTGTGGTTTACGCGGAATGCACTGATACGGTATCCGGCAATTTCCAGCACTTCGAATGGTTTTGTTACCTCTATAAATTTTATTTCAAAAGGAAGTTCCGGTGCGATCACACGGAGTGCATTTACCACCCTCTCCAGGCCCTTCGGTCCCACCAGTGTAAGCGGTTCTGTACGATCCGCATTTCCCATGGTAAGAAGAAGTCCCGGAAGCCCGCTGATATGATCTCCATGATAATGTGTAAAACAAATCACATCGATCGGCTTGAAACTCCATCCTTTTTCTTTTATTGCAACCTGTGTTCCCTCTCCGCAGTCAATCAGCAGACTGCTCCCATTGTAACGCGTCATAAGCGCAGTCAGCCAGCGCTTTGGGAGCGGCATCATACCGCCACAGCCAAGCAAACATAAATCTAACATATTTTTCACTCCTGCATTTACTGCATCTTTGTCATTAAAACTGCATTTTCCGTAGGATCCGTATAATAATCTTTGCGCAGCCCGTCCTCTTTGAATCCGAGTCTTTCATACAATCTCCGGGCAGTTCCATTACCTTCACGAACTTCCAGATGTACCATATGGATTCCGATCATCTCCGCCATTTTGAGCATACTGTCCACAAGGAAATATCCTATGCCTTCTTTTTGACGTTCCGGACAAACGGCCACATTTAATATATCGCCTTCGTCCAACACTGTCTGCATACTGCAATATGCGAGAATTTTTTCTTTTTCTTCGACCACAAAAAACAGGGTATTCTCTTTTGTCAGAAATGTAAAAAAGCCTTCCTTCGTCCATGGATCAGAAAAAAGGGCTTTTTCTATCTCGACGACCTGCTCCAGATCCTCTACTGACATTTCACGAAAAGTCATGAATTGGCATCGGCCTTCGCCGCCTCCCGCTCTGCACGTTCTCTTTCAGCCTGCGATACACGCAGATAATCCGGAACATGTTCCATTGCCGTTTCTGTTTTTCCCTGACGATAATAAATCTCGCCAAGCGCGGCTATTGCTGCTGCTCTCTGTTTGTTTACGTGTGCCGGTGCAAAAGAATACGGCACTGTCATTTTTTCTGCAATAAGTTCACGGAAAACCGGCACTCCATCACCAAGGAAGGTCACCGCTTCCCCACGCTGGTTCAATTTCTCGATCATGTTTTCCATTGGAACTGCCATCTGGTCTTCCACCACTTCCAGCTGATGATCTGTAAAACGATAAATACCCGTATACACCTGTTTACGACGTGCATCCATGATTGGGCAAATCAGCCCCGATGCATCATAAAGATTGTATGCCAGTCCCTCTACAGTAGGAATGGCAATCAGCGGTTTCTTTAAAGCAAGTCCAAGTCCCTTTGCTGTCGCCGAGCCGATTCGAAGCCCGGTAAAAGATCCCGGCCCTGCCGCCACTGCAATCGCATCAATGCTGTTCAGATCAAGTTCTGTCATTTTTGCGATCGTATCCAACATCGGCAGCAATGTCTGTGAATGTGTTTTTTTGTAATTGACTGTATATTCCGCAATCAGTGTATCTTCCTCTACAACTGCAACAGATGCCACGATTCCGGAACTGTCAAGTCCTAAAATCTTCATATCCTATCTCCTCTTTTCATCCGCCTACTTAAAACAGATAAAATTTCTTACAGCCCCTCCACAGTAATTCGGCGATAATCAAATCCCTGTGCAAGGTCCTTTTCTATTGTAATGGAAATTCTGTCATCCGGCAAAATCTCCTCAATCAGTTCTGCCCATTCAATCAGACAGATACCCTCTCCAAAGAAATAATCATCATATCCGATTTCTTCCATTTCCTCGATATCCCCGATCCGATAAACGTCAAAATGATAAAATGGCAGGCGTCCTTCTTCATAAACCTGTACAATCGTAAATGTCGGGCTGCTTACCGGCTCCGTAATCCCAAGTCCTGCAGCAACTCCCTGCGTAAATACGGTCTTTCCTACTCCCAGGTCTCCGGTCAGTGTATATACCTGTCCCGCCCTTGCCTGCAGACCGATTTTTTTGCCTAATTCATATGTTTCTTCAGGGCTTCTTGTCTCTGTCACCATTTTACCAATCACCTTTTTCCTTGCAGAATTGTTCTTTGCATATTATAATAGAGCCCACAAAGAAAAACAATACTTTTTGCAAAAGGAGACTATGATTATGGCAAATACAAACCCGATCGTAACCATTACCATGGAAAATGGTGATGTGATGAAAGCAGAGCTTTATCCGGAAATCGCACCGAATACCGTAAACAATTTTATCAGTCTTGTAAAAAAAGGATTCTATGATGGTCTGATCTTCCACCGTGTCATCAACGGCTTTATGATCCAGGGCGGATGTCCGGACGGAACCGGAATGGGCGGTCCTGGCTACAGCATCAAAGGCGAATTTGCACAGAACGGTGTTGCAAATGATCTTGCACACACTCCTGGTGTTCTTTCCATGGCAAGAGCCATGCATCCAAATTCAGGTGGAAGCCAGTTTTTTATCATGCACAAAGCAGCTCCACATCTTGACGGAAGCTATGCTGCATTTGGCAAAGTAATCGAAGGCATGGATGTTGTAAACAAAATTGCTGAGACAGAAACTGATTTCCGCGACAGACCGCTTGATGATCAGCAGATCAAATCCATGACTGTTGATACATTCGGTGTAGATTATCCGGAACCGGAAAAATGCTGATTTAATTTCAACGCACGACCCAAAAAATCACATCGTAATTTTTGTCACCCGGATAAAAAGGCCACAGGAACCATGATTTCATGATTTCTGTGGCTTTTCTTATGTTTTAATTAATGATCAAATGTCTGAACTTCACCGCCAATCACAGAATAGTAACATTCCCCATCCCGTGCAAGGCATGCACGTCCATTTGTCCCTTCTGTGATTGCTTTCTCGACACTTCCGATTTCCTCTGCAGGAACCAGAAGTTGCAAAACAACCCGGTCTGTGTATTCACTTTCCAGTATCGGCAGGGAACGTTCTCCTGCAATGTACTGAATCTTGCCGATCCCGGTGTAATCCGTCGTAACCTGCAGTACAATTCCCTTTTGTTTTAATATAACAGTACTTGCAGCCAGTCCTTCCTGTACAGCCTTTGAATAGGCGCGCACAAGACCGCCTGTACCAAGAAGTACACCTCCGAAATATCTGGTTACTACAACAGCAACATTGTAGATATCTTCTCCCAGAATCACATCCAGCATCGGACGTCCGGCAGTCCCGGACGGTTCCCCGTCGTCACTGCATCTGGTAAATTCTCTGTTTGCCCCGACAGAATATACATAACAGTTATGTCTGGCATCCCAGTACTTCTTTTTCATTTCTTCCAGAAATGTCAGTGCTTCTTCTTCTGTTTCAACGGGGCGGACCGTTGCAATAAAACGAGATTTCTTTTCGGTTATTTCTCCGATGCCGCCCTCATATATGGTTTTGTATTCTGTGAGTTTATTCTTCTGTGCTTCCACCGTCATCTCCTCCGCCGGTATCGCCGCCACCGGTGTCACCTCCGGTGTTATCTCCTCCGGTATTATCTCCTCCGGTGTTATCTCCTCCGGTATTGTCTCCTCCGGTGTTGTCTCCTCCGGTATTATCTCCTCCGGTATTATCTCCTCCGGTATTGTCTCCTCCGGTGTTATCTCCTCCGGTGTTGTCTCCTCCGGTGTTGTCTCCATTGTTATTATCTGCATTCGGATTATTCGGATCCGGAGTCGGTGATACATTGAAAGTCTCTTCATCAGTCGTATACTCTTCCATCGTATCGTCCGATTCGTAGAAATGCTGATCGCAATAATCTGTCGGCACATCACCAATATCAAAGTATTCTGTAATTACAGGACAGCCTGCTCTCGGAAGCAATCCTGTCTCCTCGCAGATACTGATCTTCTCTACACTTGCCGGCATATCAAAATCTTTATCCGGGAGGCCTTCATGAATACGGGTCATAACCTTCTTCCAGAGGTTCTTATGGAAATCTCTCGCATCCTCCGGAAGTTTCTCATTGTTATCAAATCCAGACCATACCGCACAGGTATAATATGGGGTATAACCAACAAACCAGAGGTCGTTGTATGCATCTGTTGTACCGGTCTTACCGGCAACTGTCATATTATCCAGCTGGCATGCAGTACCTGTACCCTGATTTACAACATCTTCCATTGCACTTGTCAAAAGCCATGCAGTGCTTTCTTTAACAACAGATCTTCCTGCTGAATTTTTCTCAATGAGGACATTTCCGTTGTGGTCAAGAATCTTAGTATAATAAATTGGCTCAATATAATTACCGTTGTTTGCAATTGCCGCATATGCTGCACAAAGTTCTACGTTCGTGACACCATGAGTAAGACCTCCCAGGGCCATCGGAAGATTTGCATCTGTCCAGACAGTTCCATCAGCATCTTTGTCTGCTTCTGTACCATGTGCCAGTGTTGTAAATCCAAAATTATCCAGGTACTGAAGTCCAAGCTCCGGTGTTACTTCTTCAAGACACTTGACCGCTACAACGTTGATGGAATTCTGGATAGCCCGACGTATCGTTGTCGTTCCGCCATAGCTCTTGGAAGCATTATTTACCGGTGATCCATCCGGATAATTGTATGGTTCATCCTCGAACGTCGTTGCCAGTGTCATGCCTTTCTCATTGAGGGCCGGTGCATAGGTAGACAGAATCTTAAAGGTTGATCCCGGCTGTCTTGTCGTATCTGTTGCACGGTTCAATGTCAGACTCGCGGTCTTTTCTCCACGTCCGCCGATGATTGCCTTTACATAACCTGTGTGCTGATCAATGATACTCATAGAAGACTGTGGCTGCGGTGCAAAGCTTATCCGTTCAGAAACGACGGTACTTCCATCAGCAAGAACATGCTCTTTGTATCGGTCAACATAGCTCTGTCCTTCTTCCTGAGAATCAAACAGAAGATCAAATTCCGGATCTTCATTCTGGAAATACAGACGAAGCATTTCTTTGCTGTAGTTTACTTCTTCTCCGTCAGGGTTCTGAACAGTGAGCGCATAATCCAGCGCGTACTGCACATAATCCGGATAATTGGACGGATCTGCATACTCTTCGTCCAGAATCTTCTGAATAGAAGCATCCTGTGTCGTATAAATACTCAGACCACCACTGTAAACAAGGTTCTGGGCCTGTGTACGGGTATAGCCTTTGATATTCATCAGATCATTGATCACCTGATCAATCAGTTCATCTTCAAAATAAGAATATACGGTATTATCCGTCTCTTCATTCAGTACCTGTGCTGCCTGAATTTCTGAATAGACGTCAGCATTGATCACCTGATCATACTGTTCCTGTGTAATATAATTCTGATCGATCATATGATCCAGGACTTCTTTACGTCTCTTTGCATTTGCCTCCGGATGCTCAATCGGATTGTACTGCGTCGGATTCTGTGTGATACCTGCCAGTGTCGCGCATTCTGACAGATTCAGATCCCATACATCCTTATTAAAGTATTTGCGAGCGGCTGCCTGCACACCATATGTTCCGGCTCCGAGGTTGATCGTATTAAGATAATTTTCAAGAATTACATTTTTGTCGTTAATCTTTTTCTCGATCTCAACAGCCAGATACTGTTCCTGAATCTTACGTGTAAAACGCTCAAGCCATGTAGACTCCTGCGTCCAGTTTGTAAATACATTATTCTTCAAAAGCTGCTGCGTGATCGTACTTGCACCTTCCGAAAGATCTCCTGAGGAAAGGTTCTTTACAAAAGCACGGAGAATACCTCTTACGTCGATACCATTATGCTCATAAAAACGCTCATCCTCGATCGCCACAACCGCATGCTGAAGATCCACCGGAATCTGATCAATGGATACAGGAAGTCGGTTCGAACTCGGTGCCGTCAGCTTACGAAGCTGATTGCCATCTCCATCATATAAAAATGTCGCATAACCCAGTGGTGAAATATCAATATCATTTACATCAGGAGCATTATCTATAATTCCCCGAAAAGCTCCAATTCCGGTACAGCCAATCACCACGCAGATCGTGATCAATACCACAAAAAGTACTCTGATCAGCGACACATGGGCTCTTTTGCCCATCATGGCAGTACGGGAAATCAGCGAATTTCGCTTTTTTGAGACTGATTTTTTTCCGTAATTCATGGTTTTCCTCCTTTATAGTCCGTTCTATTATAGCAAATAAGAAATTGTAAATAAAGCCCCAATTAAAAACTTCACATTTGTAAAAAGACATTTCTGAAATTATTATACTCTTTTACATCCAAAAGTCTGTAATCCAGCTTAAAAGAGGGATTCCAAATTCTGGAATCCCTCTTTCCGTAAAAATAGTCCTGTTTTTAAATATGTAATTTTCTTTTAGAGAACCATCTTTGCCGCTCCATAAATTCCGGCATCATTTCCAAGTGTCGCAAGCTTGATCGGCGTCTCCTTGCAGGATGGAAATGCATGTCTTATGTAGTGTTTCTGAATGCAGTCGATCAACGGCTGTCCGGCTTTTGATACTCCTCCGCCGATTACGATTGCCTCCGGATCAACAACTGCTGCAAATCCAGCGATAGCGCTTCCGAGCAAACCTCCTACGCATTCCATAATACGGCCTGCCAGTGTATCTCCTGCCTTAAACGCATCAAGAACATCTTTTGCTGTAATATTCTGAAGACCTCTCAGAGTACTGTCTTCCTCAGATGCTGCCAGCATTCTTCCTGCCACACGGACGATTCCTGTTGCAGATGCATACTGCTCCAGGCAGCCTTTATTTCCACAGTTACATGCTTCTTTTTCATCCTGTACCACTGTAACATGACCAATCTCTCCGCCTGCACCATGCGCTCCGGCTACGATCTTGCCGTCTATGATGATACCACCGCCGACACCTGTTCCAAGTGTTACAAGAATCACATTCTGTGCACCGGCCGCCGCACCTTTCCATGCCTCACCAAGTGCAGCTACATTTGCATCGTTTCCGGCTTTTGCCTTCAGACCTGTAAGATCATGAAGAATCTGTGAAACCGGGGTAAATCCCCAGTAAAGATTTACGGCACATGCCGCCTCGCCTTTTGAATTGATCGGTCCCGGGATTCCGATTCCCACACCTTCTACATCTGCTTTATCGATTTTCTTTTCTTCGAGTTTGAGATTGATTGCATTTGCAACATCCGGAAGAATGTTCTCTCCTTTGTTCTCTGTTCTTGTAGGGATTTCCCATTTGTCTACCAGAGTACCGTCTGTCTGGAAAAGACCGCATTTTACGGTTGTACCTCCTACATCAATACCAAAGCAATATGAACCCATCTTTCTTCCACCTTTCCCTGTTATTTGTTATTTTAAAGCAGCCGTCTGCTTTATCAGCTTTCACGCTTCTTTGCAATATTTGCCTGTACACGTTTGTACAGTTCTTCTGCCGCATTGTATCCCATCTTCTTCTGTCTGTGATTGACAGCAGCAGACTCTACGATAACTGCAAGGTTACGTCCCGGTCTGATTGGCAGAGAATGGCAGACAATTTTGTTTCCAAGATATTCGGTATATTCTTCATGAAGTCCGAGCCGGTCATATTCTTTGTCCCGATCCCACTCTTCCAGCTTGATAACGAGATCAACAGACTGTGTATCCTTAACACTCTCTACACCAAACAAGGTCTTGACATCAATGATGCCGATACCACGAAGTTCAATAAAATGACGGGTAATATCCGGTGCCGATCCGACCAGAGTAACGTCACTGACTTTACGAAGCTCTACGACATCATCACTGACAAGACGATGACCACGCTTGATCAGTTCCAGAGCGGCCTCGCTCTTGCCGATTCCGCTCTCACCGGTGATCAGGATTCCTTCACCATAAACATCGACAAGTACACCATGAATGGAGATACACGGTGCAAGCTGCACACCAAGCCAGCGGATGATCTCAGCCATAAGACTGGAGGTTGTCCTCTCTGTCACAAATGTCGGTACATTATATTTGATCGCCATGTCGATCATATCCTGAGACGGCTTTGTCATGGTGCTGAAAATAACGCACGGAATCTTACTGGAAATAAAACGCTCATATTTCATCATACGCTTTTCATCACTGAGCTGCATCAGATACGTATATTCTACGTATCCGATGATCTGAACTCGCTCATTTGCAAAATGTTCCAGATATCCGGTAAGCTGCAATGCCGGTCGGTTGATCTCTGCTGTCATGATTCTCATATCTGACAGGTCAATCTCAGGGGTCAGGTTTGTAAGATTCTGCTCCTGTACCATCTTTGTCATCAATACACCTTTCATAATGTCTTCTCCTTTAATGTAATGTTTATTTATTCGGGTGAAAAAAATCATACACCTGTTTTGCGCTTCCCATATTCATGGATTCGGTTTCTGCCAGTTCTTCTACAGACGCATCCCGGATTCCCTCTATGGAGCGGTACCGGCGCATCAGTGCTTTCCTTCTGCGCTCACCGATTCCCGGAATGTCATCCAGTATCGAGTGCACCTGTTCTTTACTTCGCAGTGACCGGTGATACTCTATCGCGAAACGATGCGCTTCATCCTGAATTCTCGTAATCAATCGGAATCCTTCACTGTTTGTGTCGATCGGTATCTCTATATTATTAAAGTATAATCCTCTCGTGCGATGGTGATCATCTTTTACCATACCGCAGACAGGAACCTGTATTCCAAGTTTATCAAGAACACCAAGGGCAATATTTACTTGTCCCCGGCCTCCATCCATCAGAAGCAGATCCGGCATTCTCGCAAAACTGTCAAACTCGCCGTTGCTCTCATGCGTAAAACGTCTGGTCAGTACTTCCTCCATGCTGGCATAATCATTCGGACCCTGCACGGATTTAATGCGAAATTTACGGTAATCACTTTTCTTGGGCTTGCCTCTCTCATAAACGACCATCGAACCCACCGATTCAAAACCGCTGATGTTCGAAATATCGAATGCTTCCATACGGTTGAGTTCTTTCATGCCGAGCCATTCTTCTACCTCATGCACTGCCCCGATCGTACGTCCTTCTTCTCTCCTGATACGCTCGCGGTCTTTTTCAAGTACCATGCGGGCATTTTCCCACGCAAGTTCTACAAGCTTTTCCTTCGTGCCTTTCTTTGGTACTACAATATGAACCTTCTGCTTTCTTCTGGAAGTCAGCCATTCTTCGATCACTTCTGCATCCTCGATTTCCGTCTGCAGTGTGATCTCTCCCGGGATAAACGGAGTACCCGCATAAAACTGTTTTACAAAACTGGACAATACCTGTGAACGCGTATCTCCTCTGGCAACACGCAGATAAAAATGATCTCTGCCGATCAGTTTGCCATCGCGCATAAAAAACACCTGCACTACTGCATCCTGTTCACGAAGATCCAGACTTTCATCCATATCACAGGCAATGATGTCCCTGTCTTCTTCTCCGTAGGAAGTAATTTTCTGGCGTTCGCCGATTTTCTGAATGCTGCGTATCAGATCGCGTGCTTCCGCCGCATCCTCAAACCGCATCTCTTCTGATGCCTTCTGCATCTTCTCAGTAAGCTGATCGATCGTTTCCTGAAAATCACCATTCAAAAAAGCCAGGACTTTCTGTATGTTTTCTTTGTAGACACGCTGATCCGCATGTCCGGTACAGGGTCCCATGCACTGTTTCATATGATAATACAGGCACGGCCTGTCTTTGCCACAATCTCTCGGAAGATTGCGGTTGCAGGAACGTACCTGATAAAGCTTTCGGACCAGCTCTATAACATCTTTGACTGCCCCGCCACTGGTATAAGGACCAAAATATCGATTCTTATCTTTCTTCATCCGTCTGGCAAATAACACTCTCGGATAAGCCTCCTGTACTGTTACCTTGATAAAAGGATAGCTCTTATCATCTTTCAGCATCGTATTATACTTCGGCCGATGTTCTTTGATCAGGTTACTTTCCAGAACAAGTGCTTCCAGCTCAGAATCAGTAATGATGTATTCAAATCTGGCTATGTGAGTAACCATCTGCTCAATCTTCGCACCTTTGTTTCGGCTGCTCTGGAAATACTGCCGCACACGGTTTTTCAGGCTGATTGCCTTGCCCACATAGATGATCTCATCCCGCTCATCGTGCATCAGATAGACACCCGGTTTTGCAGGAAGTTTCTTTAATTCTTCTTCAATCCGGAACATACTACTCCTCGGAGTCAGATTCATGATTGTCTGCTTCCTCTGCAACGGTCTCATCTGCTACTGTTGCGTCATCGGTATTCTGTGCTTCTTCCTGAACTTCTGTATGCTCTGTCTCCTGCACAGATTCTATAGCTTCAGACTTTTCTTCGGTCTTCATTTCTTCATCCGGAAGATCATCCAGATTCTCCGGAATTTCAATTCCCTTCTCGACTGCACGGAAGATCTTCATAAATTCTTTACCTGTGATCGTCTCTCTGCTGATCAGATAACCGGCGATCTTATCCAGTGCTTCTCTGTGTTCATTGAGAAGTCTCTTTGCTTCCTCGTAAGAGTAATGAAGAAGCTGCATTACTTCATGGTCGATCTCTGTTGCTGTATCATCACCACAATTGAGAACTGCTCTTCCTGACAGATACTGGTTTTCCTGTGTTGCCAGTCCCATCAGGCCAAACTTCTGTGACATACCATACTGTGTGATCATCGCACGGGCAACTTTGGTTGCCTGCTCAATATCATTTGCCGCACCGGTAGTTACCGTATCAAATACGATCTCTTCTGCTGCACGGCCGCCCAGATAACCAACAAGCATTGCTTCCAGTTCCTTCTGGGTATTGAGGTATTTCTCCTCTTCCGGTACCTGCATAACATAACCAAGTGCTCCCATAGTACGCGGAACGATCGTAATCTTCTGTACCGGCTCGGCATCTTTCTGAAGCGCATTGACAAGTGCATGTCCGACTTCATGATAGGAAACAATACGTCGCTCCTGCGGACTCAAGATGCGGTCTTTCTTTTCTTTACCGACAAGTACGACTTCTACAGACTCCTGAAGATCTTTCTGGGATACCGCTCTCCTGCCGTTTTTAACCGCAAGAATTGCAGCTTCATTGATCATATTTGCAAGATCGGAACCAACTGCTCCGGAAGTTGCAAGCGCGATTGCTTCCAGATCAACTGTCTCATCCAGCATGACATCTTTGGCATGGACTTTAAGAATCTCGACACGTCCTTTAAGATCCGGACGGTCTACGATGATGCGTCTGTCAAAACGTCCCGGACGCAGAAGTGCCGGATCCAGTACTTCCGGACGGTTGGTTGCCGCAAGGATCAGAAGGCCCTTGGATGTGTCAAATCCATCCATCTCCGCAAGGAGCTGATTCAGTGTCTGTTCACGTTCATCGTTGCCGCCGCCATATCTGGAATCACGGCTCTTACCGATGGCATCGATCTCATCAATAAACACAATACACGGTGCATTTTTCTTTGCTTCCTCAAAGAGATCTCTCACTCGTGAAGCACCAACACCGACAAACATTTCTACAAATTCAGAACCGGACAGGGAAAAGAACGGTACGTTCGCCTCGCCTGCCACTGCTTTTGCAAGAAGGGTCTTACCTGTTCCAGGCGGGCCTACAAGAAGGGCACCTTTCGGAAGCTTCGCACCGATTGCAGTATATTTGCCCGGATTATGCAGAAAATCCACAACTTCCTGCAGTGATTCCTTCGCTTCTTCCTGTCCGGCAACATTCTTAAATGTCACTCCGGTCTCTTTCTGAATGTATGCTTTTGCACGGCTCTTGCCGACACCCATGATTCCGCTGCCGCCTTTGTTCATGCGCCGCATGAGGAACATCAGCATAAAGAACAAAACTACTGTCGGAAGCAGTACACTGATCATTGTCGAGACAAACTCACCCATCGCGTCTGGCTGTTCATAATGAAAAACGATACCTGTCCCTTCCAGACGTTTCGTCAGTGCATCGACATCCTCCATCTGATTTACTTTATAGCTTGCATTCTGATAATAGGACTTCTGGATCTTCGGTACGACGGTCAGTACTCCCGACTGAAGCGTAACCTCCTTTATCTGATCCTTATCTACCATCTCAATAAATTTATCATACGTGATCTCACTGGACGAGTCGCTCATCATATCTGTCACAAAACTTAAGCATACCAGCGAAATCAACAGACAAATCAAAAAAGCCAGGATTGACTGGCGGTTTTTATTCGGTCCCTGATTTCCGGGATTGTTTCGATTCGGACGGTTTCCATCCGGCCGGTTATCCATGTGATTGTTCATTCTTGTCCTCCTCTTATTATCCTCTATATTATAAAGAGATTTCTTGTATAAATCAACTGGAAAACTATGAATGTTTGCCCTGTATGTCTCGGGATTTTGCCATATTCATGACAAAAAACCTCGTGGGATATTGCCTGCGAACAGCAACTGTAGTATACTATCAACGTGATAGCCGGAAAATTGTATTCCGGCTAAATGTGATGGGAAAGGAAAACGATAAATGAAAACAGGATTTGACAACCAAAAGTATCTGAAGATGCAGTCTGAGCATATTCGCGACCGCATCAGCAAATTTGACAACAAACTGTATCTTGAATTCGGCGGAAAGCTTTTTGATGATTACCACGCTTCCCGTGTTCTTCCGGGATTTGAGCCGGACAGCAAGCTCCGTATGCTTATGCAGCTCAGCGATCAGGCGGAGATTGTCATTGTTATCAGTGCCGCAGACATCGACAAAAACAAAATGCGCGGTGACCTGGGCATCACCTATGACGAAGATGTTCTCCGTCTTATTGATGAGTTTACCGAATGCGGTCTTTATGTAGGAAGCGTGTGTATCACAAGATACGCAGGTCAGGAAAGTGCTGATCTTTTCAAAAAGCGTCTCGAAAAACTCGGTAAGAAAGTATACTTCCACTACAGTATTCCCGGATATCCAAGCAATATCCCGCTTATCGTAAGTGATGAAGGATACGGCAAAAACGAATACATCGAAACAACAAGACCACTCGTAGTCATCACCGCACCGGGACCGGGAAGCGGAAAAATGGCGACCTGCCTCTCACAGCTCTATCATGAATACAAACGTGGTGTTGCTGCCGGCTATGCCAAATTCGAAACCTTCCCGATCTGGAACATCCCACTGAAGCATCCGGTCAATCTGGCATATGAAGCTGCTACTGCAGACTTAAATGACGTCAATATGATCGACCCGTTCCATCTGGAAGCTTATGGTGAAACAACAGTAAACTACAACCGTGATGTAGAAATCTTCCCTGTTCTTCAGGCAATGTTTGAAAAGATCATGGGCGAATGCCCGTACAAATCTCCTACAGATATGGGTGTCAATATGGCAGGAAACTGCATCGTTGATGACGAGGCATGCCGCGAAGCCTCCCGTCAGGAGATCATCCGCCGTTATTATAAGAGCTGTGCTGCTCTTCTTACCGGCACAGGCAAAGAAGAAGAAGTCCGCAAGATCGAGCTTCTTCTGAAACAGGCACACGCTTCCCTTGAAGACCGCAAAGTCGTACCGGCAAGCCTTCAGAAAGAGCAGGAAACAGAAGCTCCTGCTGCTGCTCTTGAACTTCCGGACGGACGTATCATTTATGGTAAAACATCAGATCTGCTCGGTGCATCTTCCGCGCTTCTTCTGAATGCACTGAAGGAACTTGCAGGAATCGATCACGAACATCATGTGATCTCCCCTGAAGCGATCCGCCCAATTCAGGAATTAAAGACCGAATACCTCGGAAGCAAAAATCCGCGTCTGCATACAGATGAAACTCTGATAGCACTCTCTGTCAGCGCTGCAAGCAATCCGGAAGCAAGACAGGCATTAGAACAGCTCCGTTCACTGAAAGGCTGTCAGGCGCATACTTCTGTTATGCTCTCTTCCGTAGACATCTGGGAATTCCGCAAACTCGGTATCGAACTGACCTGCGAGCCAAAATTTGAAAAAGAAAAGAAATATCACTAAACAGCAATTCCTGTTTTCAATAATCTGAAACGTGTGTCTTCAGGTACACATACAAAAATCCCGATGGACTCAAATGTCCATCGGGATTTTTTGTATTACTTATATTACCTTATACTATGCCAGCCTGTACATTAGTCTTCGTAACCGTTCGGGTTTTTCTGCTGGAAGTTCCAGGAATCTGCACACATATCTTTAATGCCGTATTCTGCTTCCCATCCAAGTTCTTTTTTTGCTTTTGTCGCATCAGAATAACATGTTGCCACATCACCTGCACGGCGCGGTTTGATGGAATAAGGAATTTTTATGCCTGTAGCAGCTTCAAAGTTCTTCACGATATCAAGTACACTGTAACCCTTGCCTGTACCGAGATTATAAATACTTAAGCCTGAATTATCTTCCAGTTTCTTAACTGCTTTTACATGGCCTTTTGCAAGGTCTACAACATGGATATAATCTCTGACACCGGTTCCGTCCGGTGTGTCATAATCGTTTCCGAATACACCGAGCTCTTTCAGTTTGCCGACTGCAACCTGTGTAATATATGGCATCAGGTTGTTCGGGATACCATTCGGATTCTCTCCAATCAGGCCGCTCTTATGAGCACCGATCGGGTTGAAATAGCGCAGAAGTACTACATTCCATTCCGGATCTGCTTTCTGGATATCAGTAAGGATCTGCTCCAGCATGGATTTTGTCCATCCATAAGGATTGGTGCACTGTCCCTTCGGGCACTCTTCTGTGATCGGGATGATCGCCGGATCTCCATATACCGTTGCTGAAGAGGAGAAAATAATATTTTTAACACCATGTTTCCTCATTACATCTACAAGTGTAAGTGTACCTGCAATATTATTTTCATAATATTCCCACGGTTTTACTACAGATTCACCGACTGCTTTCAGTCCTGCAAAATGAATACAGGAATCAATCTGCTCTTTTTCGAAGACTTCATTCAGTCCTTCTCTGTCAAGAATATCTGTTTTATAAAATTTCACCGGTTTCCCTGTGATCTGCTGTACTCTCTCAAGACTCTTTTCGCTGGAGTTACTGAGATTATCCAGCACTATGACTTCATATCCTGCGCTCTGCAGCTCCACTACTGTATGACTTCCGATGAAACCAGCTCCGCCTGTTACTAAAATTGCCATGATTTTCTCCTCCTGACGTTTACTCTGTTTCTGTTTTCGCAGTCATTGTAGCACTAATCTTTTTTTTTCACAATATTTTCCCCGTTTCTCCCTCATATTTTACTAAAATTCCATCAGATTTTACTATTAAACATTCCGGTGATCTCCTTTATTTTTCAGATTATAATTCCGATTTTTCATGTCTGAGCATCCTGTCATACCATATTTTTATGCAAAATATATCATTTTTTTTGTTATTTCATCCGTTTTTTATTCATTTTTGTTGACACTGTTCTGTGTAAACGATATAATTGATGCATTACATCCGCAAAATCGCGGACACAGTAGACAACTGACAGCTCCGTCAGTTATCACACACAAAAGGGAGGACTTATCTATGAAACGTAAACTCGCATTAGCAATGGTACTGGCAATGACAGCATCTATGGCTCAGCCTGTTCTCGCAGCAGACAGCAAAACTACTCTTGATGTCATCATCAGCCAGTATGGTACCCAGACACAGGCATGGTGGTCTCAGTTTGAAAAAGATTTTGAAGCAGAAAATCCTGATGTTGATCTGAATATAGAGATTGTTTCATGGAATGATCTTTATACAAAAGTAAATACACTTGTTGCAAACAACAATGCACCTGACATTCTGAACATCGACGTTCTTGCAGACTATGTTGCTGACGATCTGCTGATGCCGGCTACCGAATACGCATCCGAAGATCTCCAGTCCAAATTCTTCCCGGCATTCTGGGACGCAAGTACCATCGATGATACCGTATATGCATTACCGATCCTTGCATCCTGCCGTGCACTCTTCTACAACAAGGACATCCTTGATGAAGCAGGTGCATCTGTGCCGACTACATGGGCAGAAGTTCAGGAAACTGCACAGAAGATCAAAGACAAATTCGGTGACGACGTTTATCCATGGGGTATCGACATGACAACTGACGAAGGTCAGGCTGCATTTTCCTACTATACATGGAACAACGGCGGCGGATTCGTTGATGAAAACGGTGACTGGGCTCTGAACAGCGAAAAGAACGTAGAAGCTCTGAACTATGCAATCGGTCTTGTAAACGACGGCTACACCAACTCTGACCCGGCTAACGAAACACGTTATGACCTTCAGGATATGTTCGGTGCAGGCAAAGTTGCCATGATGATCGGACCGAACAACATTCCGACTTATCTTTCCGACGGCGGATATGACATCAACTACGATGTAACTACTATCCCGGCTAATGAAGGATGCGAATCCGTAGCAATGGGTGTTTGTGACCGTCTCGAAGTATTCAAAGATGATTCTGCCGAGGATCAGGATGCCCGTACAGCTGCTATCACCAAATTCTTCGACTTCTTCTATGATGACGAACGTTATGCAGATTACATGGTATATGAAGGATTCCTTCCGACCACACAGACAGCTGCTGACCTTCTTGCAAAAGACGATGACACATTTGCATCCTGGATCGATATCCTTCAGAGCTGCAACTTCTATCCGGCAACAAAGACAGAATGGGCAGACGTAAAACAGGGTGTTATCGAAGTAGAGCAGAACGCACTTCTCGGCGATGATGTGCAGACACTCCTCGATGATCTCCAGGCTGATATTGCAGGCTGATCACATATTTTTAACTGAATGCAACTTAACCGGGAGCCGGAACTTTAGTGACCGGCTCCCGCTTGTGTCTGAACTAAATTAGTCTGGTGGTGTAAAAAATGAAAAAAAAGAAACCTTTTGCTGCTGTAGAGCCTTATCTCTGGCTGCTCCCCAGCATCCTGCTTATGACGGTCTTTATCCTCTTTCCGATCTTTGAAGTTTTCCGTACTTCTATGAGCGAGGTAAGTAAGGCCGGACTTATCAAGGGCTTCTGCGGACTTGACAACTTTACAAAAGTTCTCAGAGGTTCTACCTTCAAACTTGTATTACAAAATACAATCGTATGGACCGTCGCTGTTGTTGTGCTCTCCACTGTATTCGGCTTTATCCTCGCACTTGTACTGAACAACAAATTCCGTTTCCGTAAAGCGGTCCGTGCAATCGTTGTATTTCCATGGGCAACTTCCCTGATCATTCAGGCAGGTGTCTGGAAATTCATCATTGACAAAGACTACGGCGCATTAAACACCCTTTTAATGAGAATTGGTCTGATCTCCAGTCCTGTTAACTGGACTCCGACTCCTCAGGCATATTTTGCATGGGAAATTTTTGTAGGTATCTTTGTTACTGTACCGTTTGTAACTTTCTGTGTACTTTCCGGACTGCAGAGCATCGACAATTCCTACTATGAAGCAGCAACCGTCGATGGAGCAAACTACTGGCAGAAACTCTTTAAGATCACTCTTCCGCTTGTAAAATCCTCCCTGACCGTAAGTACTGTGCTGAATATCATTTATGTATTCAACTCATTCCCTATTATCTGGACAATTACCAAGGGTGATCCGGCGAGCCGTACCGATACTCTTGTTACATACCTTTATAAGCTTGCCTTTTATAAAGGAAAATCCGGTGAAGCAGCTGCAGTATCCGTGATCGGTTTCCTGATCCTGTGTCTGTGCGCTTCCATTTATATGGTCATTTCACTCAGAAAGGAGGAAGAATAATGAACAACCACTCACGTGACACCAAACATATCATTCTTCGTGTTCTTCTCTACCTTTTTGTGATTCTGGTCGTACTTGTAACCCTGTATCCATATTTTGTTATGTTTACAACTGCAGCCAAAAGTCGTGCAGAAATCTATTCTACCGACGGAACCTTACTTCCGATCCACTGGCTCTGGCAGAACTTCAAAGATATCTGGACACTGGCACCGCTTTCCAGATATTTCATCAACTCTCTGATCGTTGCCGGCGGTTCTACCCTGATTGCGATCGTATGTGGTATTCCGGCAGCATATGCACTGGCACGAATGAAATTCAAGGGCAAAAAAATCTTTCTGGGAATCGTTATTATTTCTCAGATGTTTGCACCGGTCGTTCTTCTGGTCGGCATTTACAAGATCATGTCTACCTTCGGAATGACAGACAGCCTTGTAGGTCTTGTCTTCATCAACGCTGCATTTAACCAGGCATTCGCGATTTGGCTTCTGCGTGGTACTTTTATCTCCATTTCCCCAGAAATGGAACAGGCCGCTACCGTCGACGGCTGCGGCAAAGTATCTGCTTTAATCCGCATTCTTCTGCCTGTAGCTGCACCTGGAATCGTAACTGCACTGATCTTTGTATTCATCAATGCATGGAACGAATATACCGTTGCCCTGACACTGATCTCAACAGATGTTTTCAAACCGCTGACAGTCGGCATTACCATCTTCAACGGTTACAATATGGTTGAATGGCAGTATCTGTTTGCATCCTCTCTGTTTGCAACAGTACCGGTCATCATCCTGTTTGTCCTGATCGAGAAACATCTTGTCGGCGGACTTACCTCCGGCGGTGTCAAAGGATAACTCTCATAACATCAAAAAAGCTTCGAAACCCGCAAAGTTTCGAAGCTTTTTTATTGCTCTGTAATGTATTATTTGTATTTCTTTATGATCTCATTCATCTGCGGAAGTTTTTCCTGCATATCTTTTACCAGTGTCAGCTGTGTTCTGCAGCGATCCAGATTATGTCCTTCACGATGGATCTTAAAGTAATGATCCCCCTCCAGATAGTCGGTAAGGAAACGTATTCCGTTTTCGAATGTCATAAGGATTGCACCCAGCGGAAGTGTCTCGATCTCCAGGTCTGTCAGTGCTCCGCCGCAGCCCTCAATAAATCCTTTTGCATAAACTTCAAATAAATGAAGGTCACAGGATACTTTAGACAGGTCCTTTTCATCCTCTGCTGCAGTACTTGCACCAAAACGGACAGAATCGCCAAAATCGTGCGCTGCAAGTCCCGGCATAACTGTATCCAGATCAATGACGCAGATACCTTTTCCGGTCTCATCATCGATCATGATATTGTTAAGCTTTGTATCATTATGTGTAACACGAAGCGGCAGTTTACCTTCCTGCTGTAAATCATATAAAGCGTGTGTCAGTTCTTCTCTTTCCAGAATGAAGTTGATTTCTTTCTGTACAGAAGCCGCTCTTCCACAGACATCTTCTCTGACTGCTTTTTTGAATTTCTCCAGGCGATCCGGCGTATTGTGGAAATCTTTGATTGTTTCATGCAATGTCTCCGCCGGATAATCAGCCAGAAGTCTCTGAAAATGTCCGAAAGAAACAGCGCTCTGATAAAAATCGTTATCATCTTTTACAACATCATAAGAAGTCGCACCCTCAATAAAAAGGTAAACTCTCCAGTACTCCCCTTTGGAGTCTCTGAAATATGGAAGGTTCTCCTGACTCTTTACGATCGTAAGTGTTTCTCTCTCCGGGTCTCCGCCATTTGCGATGATCTTTTTGCGAAGCCATGAAGTGACGCCTCCAATATTTTCCATCAGTCCGACAGGATCTTTAAAAATGCTTTTGCTCATCCGCTGCAGAATATATCTCTTTGTTCCGTTTTCGGTATCATATGTCAGGCGGTAAGTATCGTTAATATGTCCGTTTCCATAAACAACACATTCATTCAGTTCCCCCGGAAGCTTAAATCCATCAATCGCTTCCTGTACTTTTCCGTTTATTTCCACTTATGCTTCCTCCCACAGTTTCTGCGGATACAGTCCCTGATCTTTCAGATTCTGGATTGCATCCATAACCATTGGTTTGTCTTCTTTATAAGTTACCCCATACCATTTGTCTTCGGATTTCAGCACTTTGACAGTTGCTTTCTTTTCCTGCAGAAGTTCATCTACAACAAACGGAAGGAAATATTCACCTTTCATCGGATTGCTGGCAATTGCATCATCCAGGAACGGAAGGAAACGTGCTTTCAGTTCCTGTAAGATACTGTTTGAAAATCCCCACATATTCATAGAAACAATGCTGCCCTGCGGAAGCATCGTCCAGGTCTTTCCATCATCTTCTGTATAAGCAGTGCCGCCATCATGCTTCTCGATATGTGTACGCTCATTAATCTTGATCAGATGGCCTTCTTCATCTGTCACACAGACTCCTCTTGCCACATGTCCATTCTCTGTCAGCGTATTTTCCAATCTGTAACCTACCATCATATAATGATATACATCGTCATCCTTCTGATCAGCAGTCAGGAAATCATATGCCATTTTAAATGCATGCACACCATAATAATCATCTGCATTGATCACAGCAAATGGTCCGTCGATCTCATCAATACAGCTTAATACAGCATGACCGGTACCCCATGGTTTTACTCTGCCTTCCGGTACAGAATAGCCTTTCGGAATATTAGTAATCTCCTGGAACACATAAGCAACATCGATCTGTTTGCTCAGACGGTCTCCGATTGCTTCACGAAATGCTTCTTCATTTTCTCTCTTTATAATAAATACAACTTTTTCAAATCCTGCTCTCACTGCATCATAGATAGAAAAATCCATGATGATATGGCCTTCTTTGTCAATCGGATCAATCTGCTTTAATCCACCGTAACGACTTCCCATTCCTGCGGCCATAACTACTAAAACCGGTTTCTTCATCATTCACCCTCCTGTTTCTTTCTAACTGGATTTATGGTACAACACAAAACATCATAATACAATATATTTTTTTCTTATACAATCCTTATCTAAATGGTCTTTCATTATGATGACGTTTTGAGTGCAAATAGTATTTGCACAATTATGTTCTTTTTTTATACATTCAACTTTATCATTTGACTATTTAACACAATTTTATTACTATGATAATTAGAAATAATATCCAAAAACCACAAATTCTGTTAAGAAAGGAAGGTTTTTCGTGGCTTATCAGAGTGTGCAGCTTGATTCAGAGCTTTCCATAGAAAAAATATACACGATCCACTACTATGAATACCAGAATGATTTTTACTTTTCCGGTGAACGTCACAACTTCTGGGAGTTTCAGTGTGTGGACAAAGGTTCTGCAGAAATTGTGACCGATAATGGAAGTCATCTGCTGAACCGCAGTCAGGTAATCTTTCATCAGCCAAACGAATTTCATACGCTGAAAGCCGCCGGCAGAACCGCACCAAACATTATCGTAATTTCTTTTTCCTGCAATTCACCCTGCATGAATTTTTTTGAAAATAAAGTTCTTGAATTTTCAGACACTGAACGAAGTATCCTCGGCCGGATCATTGCAGAGGCACGAAACTGTTTTGCTTCTCCTCTCGATAATCCTTATCTGGAAAAAATGGAAAAGAAAGAGAAGATTCCTTTTGGCGCGCAGAAACTTCTGACTTTGTATCTTGAAGAACTGCTGATTCATGTTATCCGGCGCTATACAATGGCTCATTATTCTGCCTCCGCCGGTATCTACGATTCCTGCCAGTCCACTTCCGATACCTGCCGGAATATCATCCATTACCTTGAACAGCATATCCGGGAATCTATGACAATCGATGGAATTTCAAAGAATAATATGATCGGTCGTTCACAGCTTCAGAAACTTTTTCGCGATCAGTATCAGTGTGGTGTTATCGAATTCTTTTCACGTATGAAGATTGACTTTGCCAAACAGCTTATTCGGGAAAACGACATGAATTTTACACAGATTTCAGATTTTCTCGGTTATTCGTCTATTCATTATTTTTCCAGACAGTTTAAGAAGCTGTCAGGCATGACTCCGACTGAATATGCGACATCCATCAAGGCAATCTCCGAACGTCCGCGTCAGTCCTGATCTACAAGCTGTAAAATTATATATATATCTGTCCGCTCTGCGGGCAGGGAGGAGGGAACATGCAGATCTGCAAAGTAAGAAACTATCAGGAGCTCAGCCGGAAGGCAGCCAATCTCATCGCCGCCCAGGTGATTTTAAAACCGGACTGCGTATTGGGACTTGCTACCGGTTCTTCACCAATTGGAACCTATGAACATCTTGTTAAGATGTACGAAAATGGTGATCTTGATTTTTCACAGGTTACGACCGTAAATCTCGATGAGTACAAAGGGCTGTCCGGTTCCGACAAACAGAGCTACCGCTATTTTATGAATACTCATCTTTTCCATAAAATCAACATCAATCATGCCAATACCTATGTGCCGGACGGTACCGAACCGGATGCGGAAAAGGCATGTACCGATTATAACAAACTGCTTCACAGAGTCGGTTCTGCCGATATTCAGATCCTCGGTCTCGGACATGACGGACATATCGGTTTTAATGAACCATCCGACCATTTTGAGGACGAGACACATTGTGTGGATCTGACTGAAACTACCATTCAGGCAAATAAGCGTTTCTTTGAAAACGAAGCAGATGTTCCGCGTCAGGCCTATACTATGGGAATCGGTACGATCATGCGATGTAAAAAGATTCTGGTCGTTGTCAGCGGAAGTGACAAAGCACAGATTCTTAAAAAGGTCGTTCAGGGTCCTGTGACTCCGGAAATACCGGGATCGATCCTGCAGTTCCACCCGGACTGTACGATCATTGCAGATGAAGCAGCTCTGTCCGAAATGGACATTTGATCATACGCACACCTGCATAATCTGCCACTGGAAATTTCTTCTGAATGCATGGCAGCAAAAAGGAGCCGGTGTACTAAAACACCAGCTCCATTTTTGTACCCTTTCCGGGCTCACTTTCCAGATTGATCTTTGCATTATGAAGGATCGCACCGTGCTTCACAATAGAAAGTCCCAAACCGGTACCGCCTGTTTCTCGTGAATGGCTCTTATCCACCCTGTAAAAACGTTCAAAGATTCTTTTCTGCTCATCCTTCGCAATTCCGATTCCATTGTCTTCTACCCGGTAATACGGATGCTCTCCGTTCATTCCCAGCACAATCTTCACCGTACCTTCCGGATTTGTATACCGTATTGCATTATCTGCAATATTATAAAACATCTCATAGATCACATGACGGACACCTTTCACCATCACCGGACTGCCATCCAGTAACACAGTGATATTTTTCTTTTTGGCAGCGCTTTCGAGATGCTGTACAATGTCCTCTGCCATCTCATAGAGATCTACTTCTTCAAACGGCAGATCACTGCTCTTTTCATCCAGTCTGGAAAGCTGGATAATATCTGCAACCAGTGCACTTAAACGATGTGCCTCATGATAGATTCTGCCCGAAAATTCCGGTACTTTTTCTGTCGGAACCATACCATTCATCATAAGCTCTGCATAACCGGAAATCGACATCAGTGGTGTCTTTAATTCATGAGAAACATTTGCCGAAAATTCTCTTCGCACTGCCTCTGCTTCTTTCAGCTCTTCTATCTGTCTGGCAATCTGCCTGTTCTGCTGATCGACTCTTTTCAACAGAGGTCTGAGTTCCTCATATTTTACTTCTTTCAGAGGTTCCTCAAGATTCAGTGTATTGATCGGCTCGATCAGATCACGTGTCTGCTTGCGAACCAGCACAAATGCAGCTGCAAGGATCACAATCAGAAGCCCTCCAAGAAGCAGAGAACTCGACAGCATCGTGGAAAAAACACTGTCCGTTGTTCTTCCGACACGAAGGATATCCCCCTCAGACAGCTTTACCGCACAGTAAAAATTCTGTTTGGAAAGTGTTTCTGAATAACGCATGGATTCTGCATAGCCACTTTTTTCTGCCTGAATAAATTCCGGACGATTGCTGTGGTTCTCAAGTTCCGCCGAATCTTCCAGTGAATCAAACAATACATTTCCATCCGGATCCAGAAGCGTAATACGAGCCGAAGTTGCCTGACCGAGTGCTTCATCCAGATAGGAATTTCCCATCTTTTCGACTCCATCCTGAATGTATTTTGTACTGTCCCGAACGCTCTCTTTCAAATCTTCATTGTACTTTCCATACATGACAAGCCCTGCAGCAAGAAACGTAAGAAGCACAGAAAGAACAATCAGAAAACAGGTATGATTCAAAATTTTTTTTCGCATATCAAACTCCGATCCGGTAACCGACTCCTCGTACTGTTTCTATCAGATTTCCTGCCTCACCAAGCTTCTGGCGAAGTGTACGGACATGGACATCAACCGTTCTTGTCTCACCGTCAAAGTCGTATCCCCACACATGGCATAGAATCTGATTTCTGCTCATGACCAGCCCCTTGTTTTCCATCAGATACTGGAGCAGTTCAAATTCTTTACGTGTCAGTTCGATTTTTGTGTCTTTCCATATAACCTTGTGTTTGCCGATTGACAGACGCAGATCATTATATCTCAGTTCTTTGTCATCTTCCTGCTTTGAACAGCGGCGAAGAACCGCTTTTACCCTTGCCACAAATTCCATCATACCAAACGGTTTTGTGATATAGTCGTCTGCACCGGCTTCCAGACCTCTTACTTTGTCATATTCCGCTTCTTTTGCCGTTACCATGATAACCGGGATTGCTTTTGTATCCTGAGAGGATTTCAATCGTTCCAGAATACTGTAGCCATCTTCTCCCGGAAGCATGATATCAAGAAGAAACAGATCCGGCTTCTCACCTTTCAGCGCCGCCCACAGTTCCTTACTGTTTGACATTCCTTTCGCAGAAAATCCGGTCGTTTCCAATGTATATATCAGAAGTTCCCTGATGTTTTTTTCGTCTTCTACACAATAGATCATTCTGCATGTATCCTTTCTGTCTGAAATCTCTCCTGCTGCCGTTTTCCTTTACGGAAGTATATATTCTTTCTGCAGTTCACCCAGACGGTTAATATACGAATCATCTGTTTCATTTTTGAGACTTTCCAGATGACTGTGTGTGTCATAAAGATTTTCTCTTACCTGTGTGATACAGACGCTGATATTGGAACAGTGATCTGCAATACGCTCCAGGCTGGTAAGAAGATCTGTGAGAATAAAGCCCATCTCGATCGTGCACTCTCCTAATCGCAAACGATTGACATGACGGCGTTTCAGTTCTTTACTCAGCTCATCGACAATTTCTTCGAGTGGCTCCACATCGCGGGTAAGATTCAGATCCTGCTTGTCAAATACCTGATATGCAGTATCTACAATTCTGCTTACTGCTGCGATCAGCACCTGAAGTTCGTTCTTTGCCTGCGGTGAAAAACTGAGGTTCTTTTCATGGAGTTCCTGCGCGGATTCCATAATATTTACCGCGTGGTCAGAAATGCGTTCAAAATCACCGATACAGTGCAGCATGATTGATACACTGTGACTGTCTCTCTCTGACAGATCTTTGTTGTTCAACTTGACCAGATACGTACCAAGTTCATCCTCATAACGGTCAATCTTGGACTCAAGTTTCTGGACTCTTTCTGCCTGTTCATCACTGTATGCATGTATCAGTCCAAGCGCAATATCCAGAGTCTTTCTGGAATCCTGCTCCATATGTTTTGCTGCATTTCTTCCCTGTTCCACAGCGAATGCCGGTTTTTCGAGGAAACGGCTTTCCAGGATCATGAACTCCTGATCTTCTCTGCTGACCTCATCCGCTTTGTCATCGCGGATCGTAAGACAGGCAAGTCTGACAAGCAGATTAGAGAACGGAAGCCATACAAGTGTTGCTGTGATATTGAACACACTGTGTGTGATCGCGATCGTTGCCGGTGTCGCCATCTGTGCCATAAACGGAAAATGCACAGCTGCGTTGATCATATAGAAGAGTACCATAAATACAACGGTTCCGATCAGGTTGAAATACAGATGGATCATTGCCGCACGCTTTGCGTTTTTGTTTGCACCGATTGCAGAAAGAAGTGCTGTCACACAGGTACCGATATTCTGTCCCATGATGATCGGGAATGCAGAACTATACGGAACCGCTCCTGTCATACAAAGAGCCTGCAGGATACCTACCGATGCAGAAGATGACTGAATGATCGCAGTCAGGATCGCACCTGCAAGAATACCTGCTACCGGATTGGAAAACTTCAGGAGAAGTCCTGTAAATTCCGGAACATCCGCCAGCGGTTTCACTGCCCCGCTCATGCTTTCCATACCAAACATCAGCACGGCAAAACCGAGAAGGATCGTTCCGACATCTTTTTTACGGGAACTCTTTGTAAAAGTCAGAAGTACAATTCCGACCAGTGCAAGAATCGGTGAAAATGAGCTCGGTTTCAGGAGGCTGATAAAAAAGTTGCTGCTCTCGATACCGGTCAGGCTTAAGATCCATGATGTGATCGTCGTACCGATATTGGCACCCATAATGATACCAACTGCCTGTGTAAGTTTCATGATGCCGGAGTTTACAAAACCGACAACCATAACTGTAGTCGCAGAAGATGACTGAATTACAGCAGTCACGCACATGCCGAGAAGCACTGCCTTCCATTTGCTTGAAGTCAGGTTTTCAAGAATCTGTTCCAGTTTTCCTCCCGATACTTTGGCAAGGCCGTCTCCCATAACCTGCATTCCATACAGGAACATGGCGAGACCTCCAAGTAATGTTAATATGCTGAAAAAGTCCATACTATTCTCCTTTACATAGATTTCATATGGTTTCATCATATTTGCAGCTTGTAAAGTTCTCACCAGTTTTATGTTAAATCTTTGTAAAATCGAATTTTATCGAAGTTTGTCTAATTTTACATTTTATTCTGTCTGATTTTACATTCTAAAAACTACGGATATTTTCGTCCTCGTCACCTGTTTTGTCGATGGAACGGATAATCAGATAATAACTGACATTCTCATTGACTTTGACCAGCACGCGGTCTCCGACTTTGTGTCCCTTAAGTGCTTTGCCGATCGGTGATTCGATGCTGACGCGGTTTTCCATGGAATTTCCACGGATCGATGTAACCAGTTTATATTTTTCTACTTCGCCGTCTTCTTCAAATTCCACCTCAACGATATCATCCATTCCTACCTCATCGGATTTTGAAGAGTCATCCACTACTGTCGCAGTTTTTAACATTCTCTCCAGATAACGGATGCGGCTTTCGTTTTGATTTTTGTGTTTCTTCGCTGCATAATATTCAAAATTTTCACTGAGGTCGCCCTGTGCACGGGCTTCTTTGACCGCTTCGATTGCTTCTTTTCTTATGACAAGCTTGCGGTGTTCGATTTCTTCCTCAATTTTTTCTACATCTCTTTTTGTCAGTTTTTCTCCCATTTCTTTCACTCCTGCTGAATTTCAATAATCTGACTGTCGCCGAAATATTTCCTCTGACAGCCTTTTTATGCCAAAGTATGCGAGAGAAGCTGCCAGTGGCAGGTTCTCTGTATTGCCTATCAGTATACATGAAATCTCTGAAATTGTATACCCGTCAGCGTCCGACACTTCTTTACAAAAATAAACAGAGAGCCCTTCATGACATTTCCCCTCCATAAAGATGAGAATGTGCCACGTTGAACTCTCCTTTTCTTATTGTATATTCTTATTGTTATTGTATATTCTTTTTATTCCTCATCCGCCTGATAGATACTTACATATCCTCTTTCTTCCACGCGGACGATCTGCTCTGTTTCCTCGGTACTATCCGGAAATTCCCCCTCCGCTTCAAACTGCACACAGGTTCCGCAGGAAGAACTTAAGTTCCGTGGAACCGGCATGACCACAGCCTTCAGGTTCATTTTTTCACAGTTTTTACGAAACTGGATTGCACCATAATGCGAATAAAAAGTTGCAATATAAGTCATCATTTTGTGATTTTGAGCAGGAAATCATCACCCTGCTCTTCTACCTGTACCTGATACCCCTGATGCAGCACAAAACGGGAAACATTTTCTTTTGCAACCACATTATCGACAAGTACTTCGTATGCTGCTTCTTTTGAAGCCATCGCATTCTTTGTCTGAATTACCGGTTCCGGGCAGGAAAGCCCTCTTGCATCTACTCTTTTCATATTCTTTCTCCTTTCAGGCTTCTGCTTTTCTCGTGGAATTCACAACCGCGATCACTGCCACAACCACAATACCGATCACAACTGCGATCTTACCGTTTGCTGTCGGACCATCGGCTGAAGATGCCAGACCAAAGTTGTGTGAAAAAGCTGCACCTGCCATCAGTCCGAGAACAGCTACAACAGAGTCTGTATTTCCCTCTCCGGAAAGAATAAGCTGGCGCATCGGGCAGCCACCGAGAAGAATGCAGGCAAAACCTGCCAGATACATACCAAGTGCATTCCACAGTCCGTCGGTGTGTGCAATCGGCTGACCTGCGAATCCCGGATTAAAGAATGCGGTACCTGTCACAGCGCCAAGTATCAGGTTCATAACAAGCGCACTGACAAGAATTGCTACAAATCCGAAGAGCAGTTTGTACTCGCCAAACAGAACTGCATCGCGGATACCGCCAACCATACAGAGACGGGTTCTCTGTGCAACAATACCAACGATCACACCTGCTGCCAGAGAAATCAGGATTGCCGCATGTTTTGCTCCCGGACCACCTTCCGGTTCTGTAAAGTGAATAAATGCCGGAGCAGCCACCAGAAGAATCAGCATTACGATCTGGAATGCCGGATAAACAGCACCTTCCAGTTTCGGCATCTTGTAAGAACGCTTCAGAGTGTAGCCTTTTTTCAGGAAAAATGTTCCTGTCAGGATACCGCATACAAAACCAACCAGACCGAAGATGGCATTTCCGTCACCACCTGCCAGACGCAGGATCATACGGAACGGACATCCAAGGAACATCAGGCAGCCGATCATAGCAAATGCGCCCAGTGTAAATCTCGTGATCGGTGCAGAACCACCGCGCGGACGAAATTCTTTCGTAATCAGTGACACAATACATGCGCCCAGTACCAGACCGATAATCTCCGGACGGATGTACTGTACGGCTGCTGCGGAATGAAGACCAAGTGCGCCTGTCGTATCTCGCAGGAAACATGCAATACAGAATCCCATGTTTGCCGGATTTCCGAAGAATACCAGCATTGCCGAGATCACACCGATCAGGATTCCGGCTATAACAATTGTTGTTTTCTCTTTTTTCATTTGTTTGTTACCTCCCTTTCCCTCTTGTGCTGAATTTTTTTGTAATCCGCACACTTTCTTTGTATAAATCATAACATCTTATTGACAAAATCACCAATTCAATATAGTCTAATTTTATGGTTATTTATAGATAGTTTTTATAAATCAATTTAAATCTGACGTTATGAGGTGAATTTTTATGAAAAAGATATATCTGGATCAGGCAAGTACTTCTTATCCCAAGGCGCCCTCTGTTGCCCGGGCAGTATACGATTATCTGAGCGGTTCTGCCGTAAATGTAAACCGCGGTGGTTATCAGGCTGCTTATTCTGTGGAAGAACAGATTTTCGAGACAAGAGAACAGCTTCTCCGACTTTTTCATTTCACTTCAGGAAAAGGCAAAAACGTGATCTTTACTCCAAATATCACCACAAGCCTGAACATTCTTCTCAAAGGATTGTTAAAGCCCGGGGATCATGTGCTCGTCTCCTCCATGGAACACAATGCCATCATGCGTCCACTTGTGCAGCTCGCCGGGAACGGGGTATCTTTTGACCGTATTCCCTGCCGGAAGGACGGATCTCTTCTTATAGAAAAGGCAGAAGCGCTTCTTCGTCCTGAGACACGGCTTCTGGTCTGTCTGCATGCCTCCAATGTCTGCGGAACGATGATGCCGGTTCAGAAACTGAGTGCCTTTTGTCAGAAACATCATTTACTGTTTATTCTCGATACTGCCCAGACAGCCGGAACCGTCCCGATCGATATGGACGCTCTGCATCTGGACGCACTTGCCTTTACCGGCCACAAAAGTTTACGCGGACCACAGGGAATCGGCGGTTTCCTGATCACAAATGAACTTGCGGCTCAGATCGAACCTCTGATCAGCGGTGGCACCGGCAGTGTTTCCCACACAGAGGAAGTTCCTGCTTTTCTTCCTGACCGCTTCGAACCCGGTACACCAAATATTCCGGGAATTCTTGGTCTGCATGCTGCGCTTTCCGATCTGGAGCATATATCTATGGAAGAAATCTTTCAGCACGAGCTGGATCTGACCAGATATTTTATTGATGGGATCTTTGCGATGGACCCATCTGAAATGCAGCTTCGCGTGATCGGAAAAAAAGATACCAGCGACCGGTGTGCCGTTGTCTCCATCCAGACGCTGCAGATAGACATGGCACGGGCAGCATATGAGCTGGACAGTACTTATGGGATCATGACACGCGTCGGACTCCACTGCGCTCCGAGCGCCCACAAAACACTTGGCACTTATCCGGAAGGAACGATCCGTTTTTCCTTCGGTCCAAAGAACACGCGGCACGATGTAGATCAGGCATTGCATGCCCTTGCAGAAATCACCGGAGCATCTCACACTTTATAATATTTTGCATCATATATTCAGGAGATTACATCATGGAATTTAAACAGTTGGAAGCTTTTGTTGCCGTTATTGATTATGGGAGCTTTTCGGAAGCAGCCCGCAAACTTTATCTCACACAGCCTACGATCAGTGCACATGTACGTTCCCTTGAGGAAGAACTGCATACGAAACTGATTCTGCGCACCACAAAAAAAACAACGATCACAACCAGAGGATATCAGCTTTATGACAGTGCTGTCCGTATGCTGGAGATTCGCAACAATCTTCTGGAAAATTTCACCGGTGTGCAGAAACACATGATCGACCTCGCAGCTTCGACTATCCCGTCCTCTTACCTGCTGCCTGAAATCCTGGCTGCCTTCGGCAAAACACATCCGGATATCTATTTTCATTCGCTTCAGGCGGACAGCGCCGAATCCATCAACCGCGTCCTTGACGGAACCGTAGATCTTGCTCTGGTCGGACAAAATACACGTGATGAAACCTGTGTCTTTCTTCCGTTCTGTCAGGATGAACTGGTCATTGCCACGCCGATCACCAATCATTACCTCAGCCTGCAAAACAAAACAGTAACTTTTGAAGATTTTATCAAAGATCCAATCATTATCCGCGAAAAAGGCTCCGGCACAAAGAAAGAAATGGATCTTTTTCTCGAGCAGATTGGTATCAAGCCCAGTGATCTCAATGTCATCGCACGCATGAACGACCTCGAAGGTATCAAAAAATCCATCGTCAACGGTCTGGGGATTTCTATTCTTTCTGCACGTTCTGCTATCGACCTGCAAAAAACAAAGCAGATTCTTCTCTTTCCATTAGAAGAATCTGCTCATAAAAGATCGTTTTATATTGTTTACAGTAAGAACCGTATCCTGAAACCACACGTACGACAGTTTATTCAGTTCGTCCAGAATTTTTACCGGACATTCTGAATTACCAGCATTTTTTGCATGCTTCATATCCCTGCGAAAGTGCCTGTGATTCAGTCTCCTGCGTAGCTTTGTTCGGATTCATATTTCCGCAGTCCGGAATGCTGTGATATTTGCTGCCGGTTGCAGAGATCCAGACCATGCGTCCCTGCGTGTCGGAAGTATCGGTTTCTGTCGCATAGGATTCTGCTGCAGCTGCATCTGTATACTGCTCACTCTGATCCACAGAACTGTCTGTACTCTGTTTTTCGCTTCCGGATGTATAGTCATTACACGGTTCCTGATTCCAGCTTATCGTATTTCCGTCAGAAAGAGCAATGACCGTTCCCTGATCGTCTGTACGGAAGACCGGAATATCCATATCAGATAGTTTTCCCATGGTCTCCGCTGCCGGATGACCGTAGGAATTGTTCAGTCCGCAGCTGATCACTGCCCATGACGGTGAAGTCGCTTCCAGAAGATCCCAGGATGTTGAGGATGCCGAACCGTGGTGTCCAAGGCTTAATACATCACAGTCCAGATTCATTCCCGTACTGATCATATCCTGTTCGCTCGTCTCTTCCGCATCTCCCATAAACATAAAGCTGTTGTTTCCGTTTACCAGCCGGATAACCACGGAGTTATCATTACTGTTCTGAGAAATCCCATCCGGTGCCATCACGGTAAAACTTCCGGTTCCAAACTCATAAGTGTCACCAACCGACGGATATTCTACAATGATCGCATGTGCTGTCGCCGTATTCATAAAAGTATTGAATAAGTCTGACGTATGCACATAATCAGAGCCCAGTACATGCTCCACTTCAAAAGTATCCAGACATTTCACAAGACCGCCCAGATGGTCTTCATCGTAATGAGATGAAATCATGTAGTTGATGGTTTCTACCTGCTGGTTTTTCAGGTACTGCACCACTTCATCCGCATGTGACCGGTTTCCGCCATCGTAAAGAAGGTTTTCTCCTCCCGACTGTACAAGGATTGCCAGTCCCTGGCCCACATCAATAAAATGAACAGCCATATCGCCCTGCCCGGCTGCCTTCGCAGTAACAGCACTTCCCGGTAAAACAAGGGTCAGTGCCAGTAGCATGGACAGTATCAACGTCATAAATCTGTTTTGTTTTTTCATGTATTTTATCCCTCCCGTAATCTAACCGCACATAACCTGTGATTTCTGTCTCAGATTATTTTACAGTTCTTCGATTCTTCTTCGTATCTGCGCTCCGGCATCCTCAAACAGCAAATCTTTGTTGTAACGGATGTAGCGCTCACACTCGTATGTTTCAAGGAAACGTACACAGGAATAGTCTGTGTTGATCCCGGATACAAAAATCACCATTTCCTGACTGTTATAAAAAGCCGCCTCCATAAAATCAAATGCACATTCGAGAGATGCAGCTGCCTGATCCCACGCTTCTTCCCATTCTCCACGTTTTTCTCCAAACGCAGATCTCAAAATATCGAAAGCTTCTTCCCAGCTTGCTCCACTCTCTTTTTTCAGAAGTAGTCTGTAATTTTCCAAAAGATCGAGTGCCTTTCGGATCGTACGGTCTTCCCTTCTCTCCAGAAGACCTTCTTTCTGTTTCTGCTCCCGCTCCATCCGAAGATTATCCACATAATCTCCAAAACGCTCCGGAAGCTTTCCACCTTCCTGTGGCTCTTTCAACAATTTCAGGATCTCAAATACTTTTTCCAGAACTTCTTCCTGCAAAACCACTTCACGAACACTCTGACGTACCCCGGAAAATAACAGATTCACCACACTGACTCTCTCATCAAACGGTGCATGAGAAACTTTCTTTACCATTGCCTCGGATGGCTTTCCTTTCAGGATCTCTGCAATCTGGTAATCCTGCTGGTATTTTTGATATAATTCGTAATATTCAGCAAATTCTACAGAAATCCGCTCATGCTGGATATACTGTCCCACCACTTCTTTCGTGATATTTTTATTCAGTCGTTCATAGACTTCCATCATGCGTGACAGATCTTCCCAGCCACGCGGCGTTGCAAACTGTCTGCCGTCAATCGTCGTTTCCATCTGATAAAAGCAGTTACTGCGAAGTTCCAGATAAGACAGAATTGCCGGATGGATATTTTCTTTCAAAGCATATTCTTTCCAGATCCGGTAATCCGGCTCCACCATAATCTTCTTTACACGGTCGAGCGTCACGACATCAAAATCACGCACGGATTTGTTGTATTCCGGCGGGTTTCCTGCCGCTACGATCACCCAGCCTTCCGGAATCTCATGATTTCCGAAAGTTTTACACTGCAGAAACTGAAGCATTGCCGGTGCCAGTGTCTCGGAAACACAGTTGATCTCATCGATAAACAGGATTCCCTCGGTAAGCCCGGTCTCGCGCATCCGGTCGTAAATACTCGCCACAATCTCACTCATCGTATACTCTGTCGCAGAATACTCTTTTCCGCCATATTCCTTCTTTGAAATAAACGGAAGTCCGATTGCGCTCTGTCTCGTATGGTGCGTGATCATATAATCCACAAGCACGACTTTACACTCTCTTGCCGCCTGTTCCATGATCTGCGTCTTTCCGATTCCCGGTGCGCCCAGAAGAAGTACCGGCCTCTGATGAACCCTCGGTATCACGTATTCCCCGTATTCGTTTTTCAAAAGATACGCCTGCACCGTATCTACAATTTCCTGTTTTGCCTGTTTAATATTCATCATGCTCTGCTGTCCTCTCTCTTTCCAGTGCCTGTGTATCCAGAATCAGTTTGATCGCCCATGGCGGCACGTCCACATCCCGGTAATCATCTTTCATAAAAATAAACGCGGTATCATACGGCGGCATCTTTGCCGGAAATGTTCCATAACCATCCGTAAAATACAAAAGACCGCGTAATCTCTGAAAAGCTCCCATATTCAGAAGTTTATCCACATAAGAAAATGCCGGTCGAAAATCTGTCCCACCGAATCCGCGGATCGTAAAATCAGACAGGTATGCCTCCATCTCTTTCTCATTATGGATCACCTGATCATCCTGTATCTTTTCGTCACACTGGATGATATGCACCTGTATCTTCCGGAAAAAACACTCCGACTCTGACAGAACACTGTACGTTTCCTCAAGAAACCTGCGGATCAGACTGCCGTTGCAGGACATCGAAGTATCCAGCACGATCACAAAGTCTTCGATTTTTTTCATTTCCTTTGTTTCCAGCGGTTCGATCAGAGGCATATTTCCATAAAGTTCTGTACCGAGATGATAATAGATCGGATCAAAGGAATCCATATCTACCTGCATCTCCTCTTTCAGCACAGAAAACTTTCTCAGAAATTCTTTATAATCATAGCGTTTCCGATTTTCAGCCTGCAGATGTTCGACCAGTCCCGGTGAATCCCCTGCCGCCTCTTTTGAAAAAAGCTCGATCTCGGTCTGCATCTTCCGCCGCATTTCTTCCCATTCTTTCTGACGGCTTGCCATCCCGCTCTTATTCTGCGGTGTATACCAGAAATGATGGTCATCCATCCGAAATTCCTGCTCCAGACGGACGATTTCCGCTTCCTCACAGAATGTCAGAAGATAATAAAGTGTCTCTGCTGTCAGAACACTCTGCCTCTCCTTCCACTGCCGGTACTTTTCCCTTCGCAAACTGTTCGGACGAATGTAAACAGCCTTTTCATAGAGATCATCCATGATGTTTTCTACGGCAATATCCGCTGCCAGATCCCACAGTCTCTGATCACGTTCTTTGCAGCTCCACAGATGGCAGAAAAGGCAGTGAAGAATCTCATGAAGATACATGCGATTCAGCCGCACACGGTTTTTCATAAAAACCTCTATCAGCCACCCCGGGGCTGCATACAGAATTTTTCCGTCAGTTCCCATCACACCTGTCTCACCGGAAATGACCGGTTTCAGAGCCCCAAATGCACTTTGCAGAAACCGCATTGCAACCGCCATTTCATTTCTGGAATTTTTCAGGATATCTTCGCAGATTGCCAGTGTCTCTTCTTCTTTTTGTCTTTCTTCATGAACAAAATTTCCAAACTTGTCCCTGTACTCTTTTTTCACAGTTCAAATGCCTTTCTCTGTTTCCTGCCATGCCTGCCAAGTTCATTCATCAGAATACTTACCCGTCTGGAATCACCGGAACTCTGTGCCGCTTCCAGCATCTTTTCTGTCGTCTCCCTGTCAGGATCAATTTCTTTTAATATTTTCTGCATGGCTTCGTATTCTTTCTTTTCTCCCAGAAGCGCGACCGCCTGCTGACTGTGTTCTTTTATATAGATAAAATATTTTTCGCGTGCCTCCCCGGTCATACTCATTGGGTATAAGATCCGGTCAAGTGCAAGATTCAGCACGATACGTTCCTGTTCCCAGGCAACAGCATACGGAAATAGTTTGTCATATTCCAGTGTGTGAAGCTTTTTGTGTACAAAACTGTTCCGATAACGGATGCCACTTCCATGAACATGGTTTTCAAGAATTCTTGCCGGTGTATTTTCTACACCTTCCTCAAAAAACTCCGGAAACCAGAAACGCCCCAGTTCCCCATCTGTTTTCATATCTACGCGCAGTGTCTCCGGCAATTCCGTAAGGAAATCACGAAGTGCAGACTGTCCGTTTTCATCTGTCTCCACCACTATCTGCTCCATCTTATGGCATCCGGTCAGTGCACCGGCACCGAGATCTTTCATTTCACCGTAGAATTTCAGGCAGCGAAGCTGAAAACAGTTGTAAAACGCATATCTGCCGATTTTGCGCAAAGCACGTGGAAGACGTATTTCTTCTACGCGGTTTCCTGCGGCCTGCGGCATGTCCTCTGTCGGAATTTCTTCTGTCCCGTTTTCCGTGCAGTAACTTCCGGTCTCTTTCTTTTTATTTAATTCCGGCGCATCTATATGATCTGAAAAAATATAGGCTCCGAGTTCTGTTACCGGAAATCCGTTCAACGTATCCGGAATCTCAACGATCCCGTCATATCCAAATACACGATTGACACAGATTCCCGTTTTATTTCTTTCATATAAATAAATCATTCTTTTTCTCCCAGACGAATCTTCTCCATCTGCTCCTGCAGCTCCTCTGACATATGATCAAAAAGATAGGTTTTGCTGCTCTGTCGGCGTTGATGCCATTCTGCACGTACAGCCTTTTCCGTATCTTCGATTTCTTTTTTCAGTCCCTGTGCCGAGATTCTGTGTGCACCCTGGCCCATGATGATGACCTGCTCCAGTCCATCCGAAGTTGCCACCGTCACCTGATATTGCCGTCCGATTTTATGGACAGTTTTTTCGATATACTGATCGGCCGTCTCGGCTTCCTTCGTATAAACCACATAAATATTATGATATGGAATGACTTCTTCCCTGTGTCCTTCCACCTTGTAAGCATCCAGTACAAGAATCAGTGTACATTTTCGATATCCCTGATAATTGCTCAGAATATCCATCAGCTTATCACATGCCGCATGAATATTTTCTTTTGCAAGCTCATTTAATTCTTCCCATGAAAAGATGATATTGTAACCATCAACAAGCAGGTATTCTTCTTTACGCGGTTTGCCTGCTTTATAGTGTGTCGTCGGTACAGATGCATGAACGGTCTTTTTCTGAAAAGCACCGCGGTCACGTTTCACCGGTCCGAAAGTACGTTCAAAGATCGCCTGCAGCTCTTCCTCCTCTGCATAGCTGCCGCTATAGGAAAAACTCTCGGATTTTTTGCCGGACTTTCCACTATTTTTCCCGTTCTTCACCGGATTATCCACCTGAGCAAGTCCTGCATCCTCATTTTCCACATTTTCATACCAGTTCTCACTGTCCAGTGCATCCATATCTACACCGCTCTGCAAATGCATATAGTCTTCCACCTGATCCCATGGCACGACAAATCCAGCCCCGTGTGCACAGAAAACAGAACCTGTCGGATTCTCCAGATCGGCCTCCGGATCATAGCCTGTATTCAGCACGATCTCCTCCTGATTTCTGCACGGTGCATAGCCTTTCAGATTGCAGAAAAGTTTGCCTGTTCCATGTGTGTATGCGATCACTTCTTTCTGATAATCCCGCATCTGTGAAACGGCTGCTGTGCCTTTCAGAACTGCCACATCACCATCCGTTTCCGGTGCCTCAAACGTTCCCTGCATCTTCTGTACATCGGTCATTGCACGGCCGATCATCTCTGCCGGTACTTCCAGACGAAATTCATAATATGGTTCCAGAAGAATGCTTTTTGCTTTCCGCAGTCCCTGACGTACTGCACGGTATGTTGCCTGACGGAAATCACCGCCCTCTGTATGTTTGGCATGTGCCCTTCCGGTCAGGAGTGTGATCTGCACGTCGGTAAGCGGTGAGCCGGTCAGAACTCCGATGTGCTCTTTTTCTTCAAGATGTGTAAGGATCAGTCTCTGCCAGTTGCGCGCCAGCACATCCTCGCTGCATGCGGTAAAAAACTGACATCCGCTGCCCGGTTCTCCCGGCTCGATCAGAAGATGTACTTCAGCATAGTGACGGAGCGGTTCAAAATGCCCCACACCCTCAACCGGTTCTGCGATTGTTTCTTTATAAACAATACTTCCGGCACCGAATTCCACTGCCACATGAAAACGGTCCCAGATCATTTTTTTCAGAATCTCTATCTGCACTTCTCCCATCAGCTGTGCATGGATCTCTCCAAGCTGACTGTCCCACAGGATATGAAGCTGTGGTTCTTCCTCCTCAAGCATTCTTAGTTTCTGCAGCATCTGATGTGGATCACATTCATCCGGAAGGATGATCTGATAGTTGAGGACAGGTTCCAGTACAGGGAGTTCTGATTCATTTTCTGCTCCAAGTCCCTCACCCGGATAAGTTTTTGTGAGACCTGTCACTGCACAGACAAGACCAGCCTCTGCTTCCTGCGTTGTCTCATATTTTGCTCCGGAATACAGACGGATCTGATCCACTTTTTCTTCCCACGAAGATTCTTCCACTTTTCTTCCCGGCAGACTTTGACCCACACCTTCTGATGAGAGCAGCGTCTTTACCTTCATGCTTCCGCCCGTGATCTTCATATAAGTAAGGCGGTTGCCCTGCTCATCTCTTGCGATCTTGAAGACTTTTGCACCAAAAGCTTCCTGTCGCTCCGGTTCTTCTGTATACGTGCGAAGTCCGTTCAGAAATTCTTCCACGCCTTCCATTTTCAGTGCGGAACCAAAAAAACATGGAAAAACTTTTCTCTGTGCGATGAGTGCCGTACTCTCCGCTGCAGTCACTTCGCCGGTTTCCAGATATTTTTCCAAAAGCTTCTCATCACAGACTGCGATGTTTTCCATCTGCTCCGGTGAAAATCCCTCCTCGGCGCCTTCTGTCTTTCCGAAATCCACACAGTTTTCATGCAGGTGCTTTTTCAGATCTGCGAGGAGTGCATCGTGATCTGTCCCCTGCTGATCCATTTTATTTACAAATAAAAACGTCGGAATCTGATATCTTTCCAAAAGCCTCCACAATGTCATCGTATGGCTCTGTACCCCATCCATACCATTGATCACAAGGATTGCATAATCAAGCACCTGCAGCGTACGCTCCATCTCTGCCGAAAAATCGACATGCCCCGGAGTGTCAAGAAGTGACACTTCCATATCGTCCGTTTTCAGCAGCGCCTGTTTGGAAAAAATGGTGATTCCTCTTTCCTTTTCCAGTTCATACGTATCCAGAAAAGCGTCTCCATGATCTACACGCCCGAGCTTTCGGATCTCGCCGCACAGATACAGAAGACCTTCCGATAAAGTTGTCTTTCCGGCATCAACATGTGCCAGAATTCCTATAACCAGTTTTTTCATTTATTTTTCTTCTTTCGATTTGTTTATTCTTTGATGTACAAAGGTGCCAGTTTCTGCACGATCACTTCGCTGACGCGGATCAGCGTATCCAGTTCCTTGTCCTGATTGTTCAGATATGCATGAAAACATCCCTGAATGCAAAACGACAGCATAATATCTTTCTCCGGATCATTCTGATATTCTGGAAAGTTTTCTTTGATCAGACGCTTCAGTTCCGCCTCCAGACAGTCTCCGAGATGGCTTTTTTCTGTACCGGAAAACAGAATATTGATCAGCGAATGATTGGATACCAACGCAATATACAGATTTCTCGTAAACACATCAGGATCTTTAAACGGCGCCTCCTGCTGCCTGGAAATATTTGTAAGCACCGTTGTGATCGTCTCGGATTCGAGTGTCTGTGACAATGCATAAATATCCTCATAGTGGCTGTAAAACGTCGATTTGTTGATACATGCCAGACTGCACAGCTCCTTCACGGTGATTTTTTCCAGTGGTTTTGCCGCGCGCAGTTCCAGAAACGCATTTCGAATCGCCTTTTCGGTTTTTTCTATTCTGATATCCATATAACCGTTCTCCTTTTCCGACAGTTTTTGAAAATCGTCGGTTATCCGCCATTTGTCCGAAATCGTCGGTAGACAGGCGGTGTTTTTCTTTTTATAGTATACTAAACTACACAACCAATGTCTATTATCTGCAAGGAGAATACCATGGATTTTTACGGATTTTATACAGGAAAAATTTTTGATGCCTACAAATATCTCGGCGCCCACACAGAAAAACAGGGCGTAACTTTTCGTACGTTTGCACCTTCTGCTTCACGCATTACCCTGATCGGGGAATTTAATGACTGGCAGGAATGGGATATGAACAAAGTATCTGACGGAAATTTCTGGGAATGCTATGTTCCGCAGGCAAAAGCCGGCCAGATGTATAAGTACCGCATTTATGACCGAAGCGGAAATGCCGTGGATCACTGCGATCCATATGGCTTCGGCATGGAACTCCGTCCAAACAGTGCTTCCATCATCCGCGATATGAACGGCTACAAATTTAAAGACAGTCAGTGGATGCAGAACCGCAGTGACTGCCGCAAAAAACCTCTCAATATTTATGAGATCCATTTCGGTTCTTTCCGCAAGCCTTCTGACAAAGCGGACGACTGGTACAACTATGAAGAAATGATCGACGTTCTGATCCCATATCTCACCAAAAACGGTTACAACTACCTGGAGATCATGCCGCTGAATGAATATCCATGTGACGAATCATGGGGCTATCAGGCAACCGGATTTTTCAGTCCGACTTCCCGCTACGGAACTGCGGATCAGCTAAAAGCTTTTGTTGATGCCTGCCACAAACACGGCATCGGTGTCCTGATGGATTTTGTCCCGGTACATTTTGCAGTGGACTCCTACGGACTTGCCAATTATGACGGAACTTCTCTTTTTGAATATCCGAATTCCGCTGTCGGTGTCAGCGAATGGGGCAGCTGCAATTTCATGCACTCCCGCGGTGAGACAAGAAGTTTCCTGCAGTCCTGTGCCAATTACTGGATCAGTGAATTTCATATGGACGGTATCCGCATGGATGCAATCAGCCGTGCCATCTACTGGCAGGGTGACCCGGCACGTGGTGTCAATCTGAATGCCGTAGAATTTCTCCAGTATATGAACCAGGGCCTGAAGGGAATGCATCCATCAGTCATTCTCGCCGCCGAAGATTCCACCTCTTTCCCGAAGGTAACCGATCCTGTCGATCAGGGAGGGCTTGGCTTCGATTATAAATGGGATATGGGATGGATGAATGACACACTCAATTATTTCCGCACTGCGCCGGAATACCGTCCGGAAAATTACCACAAACTCACATTCTCGATGATGTATTATTATGATGCCCGTTTCCTGCTCCCGCTCTCACACGATGAAGTCGTTCACGGCAAGGCAACCATCATGCAGAAAATGAGCGGTGATTATGAAAACAAATTCCCGCAGGCGCGTTCCCTGTATATGTACATGTACGCACACCCGGGCAAAAAACTAAATTTCATGGGAAATGAAATCGGACAGTTCCGCGAATGGGACGAAAAAAGAGAACAGGACTGGATGCTTCTGGATTATCCGGCTCATGATGCTTTCGCACACTTTATGAAAGATCTGAATAAACTGTATCTGGAACATTCCGCTCTCTGGGAAAAAGATTATGAAGCTGACGGTTTCAGATGGATCGACTGTCATCAGGAAGGACGCTGTATTTATGTCTTCGAACGAAGCAGTAAAAAAGAGCGCATCCTTTCTCTGTTTAATTTCTCTGATCAGGAACAGATGTATGAATTGAAAATTTCTGATGCGCAGAAATTAAAAGAACTCCTGAACAGTAATCTGGCTGTTTATGGCGGCACACAGAAACGCAAAAGTGCTGTCAAAACAATCAAAGACGGCAGAATCCTTCTGACCCTGCCGCCGTATTCCTCTGTATATTATCTTGCGGAATAAAAAGTTACAGGGCTGCAATCATCTCACGATGACAGCAGCCCTGATGTGTTATCTTTATTTAAGGATTTAGAAAATACCGAATTCCTTCATCAACTGCTCTCTGTACACTTCATCTTCTGTTGCCCTCTGAAGGTCATCTAAACGTTTTTCCTTCAGAAGTTTCGCAGTAAGAGCAGACATTGCTTTACTTCCTTCTTCTCTTCCACGTACAACTCCATCATCAAATATCATCTGCCCGATTCTCGTCATTGCAACTACCTCCTTTACTTTCTCCAAATCTTTTCCTTCCAGGAATTTATCTGCCAGTGTATACAACATTGCCATCGTTTTTTCTGCTTTTCTTCCAGCCGTTTCAGGACTGTATCAGCCTTTTTATCTGCGAGATATATCGGAATCACCCGATAAACATATGCTCCACAATCCATTTCCGTAATGGTATGTTCGATTCCTCCTGAATATATCACATATGTAATTACATTCTTCCCTGCCTTGTGGGACAATACACTTTCATATGCCCGAAATCTGCGCAGGTCTTTCTTACCGGAATCAGTTGTCTGGAATTCTATATGGATATAAAAATCTCCTGTTGTAAGAAATGTAAAATCCATATACAAAGAATGAATCGTCAGTTCTACCAATTCCGTGATTCCTGATTCTACAAACTCATAGTCGATTCCCAAGGTCTTCAGAATCGTATCACGAAAATAATCAAAACCCATTTTCAAAATCGCATCTTCATGTTTTATATTTGCCATTAGGCTTCCTTTCTTTCTTCGTTCAGTATCGTATGCTTTTGTATTTTGAAAATGTCTTTGGTTTATTTATATGTTCATACAGAATTTTTTTAGAAATATTATTCTGTTATTTTATCATTTGTAATGTGTAAAATCTGCTCCTCCTTTGGATTTATTGTAACAGAAGCTTTATTTCCCGGCAAACAAAACATTCATTAACAAAACGGAAGGATCGTGTCGATCCTCCCGTCATATCTTTATTTAACTTTTACTTTCTTTTTTCCACTCCAGCTGGAATAATAAGTTTTTCCTTTTGTCTTCCTGACAGTACGAACACGCACATAATAGCTGCCTTTCTTTATACCGGAAACTTTCTTCTTAACAGTTTTTGCACTTTTAATCTGAATGGTTTTAGATTTTTTGAAATTCTTATTTTTGCTGTATTGAATCTGATATCCGGTAATACCTGAAGATATTTTTTTCCATTTTACTGTAAAGTTGCGTTTACCACGCTTCAGACTTGTAATCTTCGTGGATTTCAATTTAACTACTTTTGTACTTGTTCCGGAAGTCGTGCCATTCGTTGCAGCCTGAAGAGCAGGAATCTCCGCTTTTTCTGTAGCATTGCAGATAGAGCAAGTTCTCTCTTTTAATCCTTTCTTTCCAACCTGTGGAGAAGCGACCACTTTCCATGATGACCAACTGTGACTTCCTTCCACAATCTTGAAATCCACTGTCAGTTCTCCATAATTTTTACCAATTCCCTGAATAATGACTGTGGCAGTTCCCGGTTTGATATTGTTTTTCCATGAAACTTTATAGTCTTCTCCATTTTTAAGAACTTTGTCACCATAAGAAACCACCAGCTCTGGCTTAATCTCATTTCCTGTATAGAAAACCTCTTTCTGATCCAGCTTTGCAGCACACTTAGATATATCAATTTTCTTATCCTGAATCACAGAAATAATTGTGTCGAAGTTTCCACTTCCATCAGAATCTTCAGTAAGACCTCTGTCAGAGCCTTCTTCAGCAGATACATCTTTAAACTGATAATTCCTTGAACTGTCAAGTTCATCTGCTCTGAGTTCTTTATCTGAATTCACAGTTACATCATCATTTTCATCTTCTGTTTGCTGTGT